>NZ_CP121662.1:968333-1291111 GCF_029714285.1 Rhizobium sp. CB3090 | reverse complement strand
CATTCGAGTCGAGCATTCCTTCAAAAACATTGCTCCGGAGAGCTGGTCCAAGCTCGCCGGAGCAACACGGACGGGTACGGTGCGGCCGTATAATCCGTTTGTCTCGCATGCCTTTTTGTCGTCACTGGAGGAGTCTGGCTCCGCCACCGACAAAACCGGATGGCTCGGCAATCACCTGTTGCTCGAAACCGACAACGGCGAATTGATCGGCGCGGTCTTCGGTTATCTCAAGAATCATAGCCAGGGTGAATATGTCTTCGATCACGGCTGGGCTGACGCCTTTGAGCGCGCGGGCGGCCGTTATTATCCGAAGCTGCAGTGCTCCATACCCTTCACGCCGGCAAGCGGCCCGCGCCTGCTTGTTGCCGAAGGCCAGGATCGTAATGTGATTCAGCCGGCACTGGCCGAAAGTCTGAAGGAAGTGACCCGGCAGCTCGGCATCTCGTCCGCCCACATCACCTTCCTGCCGGAAGACGAGATTTCCGTCTTCGAGGGCGATGGCTACCTGCATCGCACCGACCAACAGTTCCACTTCATCAATGACGGTTATGCCAATCATGATGCCTTCTTGGAAACACTGGCGTCGCGCAAGCGCAAGGCGCTGAAAAAGGAGCGTCGCGCCGCCCTCGAAGGCGGTATCAGCATCGATTGGCTGACCGGCAGCGATCTCACCGAGCGTATCTGGGATCAGTTCTTCACTTTCTATATGGATACCGGCAGCCGCAAATGGGGCCGGCCCTATCTCACCCGCAAATTCTACTCGCTGATCGGCGAGCGTATGGCCGACGATATCCTGCTGGTGATGGCCAAACGCGAGGGCCGCTACATCGCCGGCGCCATCAACTTCATTGGCGGTGAAACGCTCTATGGGCGGCATTGGGGCTGCATCGAAGATCATCCGTTTCTGCACTTCGAAGTCTGCTATCATCAGGCGATCGATTTCGCGCTGGCCAAGGGGCTGAAGCGGGTCGAGGCCGGCGCGCAGGGCGAGCACAAGCTCGCTCGCGGCTATCTGCCGGTCATTACGCATTCGGCGCACTATATCGGCCATCAAGGCCTGCGGCGCGCCGTTGCCGACTATCTCAAGCACGAGCGCGAGCAAGTGGAGGAGATGAGTGAGATTCTGACTGAGCACAGCCCCTTCCGCAAAGGCGATCGGCAAGATATCTAGCTGCTCTGGACAATTATAATCGGAAGACGAGGAGATTCTGGATGACCAGCCCCGCCTATGACCCCAACAATATTTTCGCCAAGATTCTGAAAGGCGAAATCCCGTCCTATCGTGTCTACGAGGATGAACATACGGTTGCTTTCATGGATGCCATGCCGCAGGCGCCCGGCCATACGCTAGTACTGTCGAAATCCCCCTCGCGCAACATTCTCGACGCCGATCCGAGCACCTTGCCGCATCTAATTGCTACGGTCCAGAAAGTCGCCGTCGCGATTCAGGAGGCTTTCGATGCGGATGGCGTCTATATCGCCCAGTTCAACGAACCGGCTGCCGGCCAGACCGTATTTCACCTGCACTTCCACATCATCCCGCGCCATGAAGGCATCGCCCTGAAGCCTCATTCGGGTAAGATGGAAGATGGCGCTGTTTTGGCGGAAAATGCCAAGAAGATCATTGAGGCGCTGAGCTGAGCGTAGCAGGTCGATCTTCTTAAATCTCTTCATGAGGTATGAAGCATAAACATATGAAAACGGCTGCATTGTCGCCAATGCAGCCGTTTTGTTTTCTTAGACGATCAATCGCCGATTACTTGCGCGGCACCTTCGGCACCGTGCTGCCCTTGCGTGGTGCCTTGCTGTCCGGCTCGTCATCGCTGGCGGAGGAAGGCGTCTTCGGCGAGCGGCGGGCGTCGGAAGCGGCACCGGCCTTGCCGACACGGCTTCTGATCTTGACCGTGTCGCCGTCATCCTCTTCCACGTCGACCACGGAGTCGACCACTTCGGCTTCCGGTTTCGGCCGGATCGGCGCGGTGTCCGCGATGGAGTCGAGCAGAATGCCGGTCGTGCCGTCTTCCTTCTTGCCGACTGTAACCTTGACGACACCACCCTTCTTCAGCTTGCCGAAGAGGATTTCGTTCGCCAGCGGCTTCTTGATGTGTTCCTGGATGACGCGCGCCAACGGACGGGCACCCATCTTGTCGTCGTAACCCTTTTCGGACAGCCAGGCGATCGCGTCCTCGTGCAAATCGAAGGTAACGTTCCGTTCGGAAAGCTGAGCCTCGAGCTGCATGATGAACTTCTGCACGACCTTGTGGATGACCGTGGTCGGCAGCGCTGCGAACGGAATGGTCGCATCCAGACGGTTGCGGAATTCCGGGGTGAAGAGCCGGTTGAGCGCCTCTTCATCCTCGCCCGTCCGCTTGGACGAACCGAAGCCGATGGCAGACTTGGCCATTTCCGATGCGCCCGCATTGGTCGTCATGATCAGGATGACGTTGCGGAAGTCGATCTTCTTGCCATTGTGATCGGTCAGTGCGCCATGGTCCATGACCTGCAGCAGGATATTGAAGATATCCGGATGCGCCTTCTCGATTTCGTCGAGCAGGACGACGCTGTGCGGATGCTGGTCGACACCGTCGGTCAGCAGACCACCCTGGTCGAAGCCAACATAGCCGGGAGGTGCGCCGAGCAGACGGGAAACCGTGTGACGCTCCATATATTCCGACATGTCGAAGCGCAGCAGCTCGACGCCGAGCGACGAGGCAAGCTGCTTGGCGACTTCCGTCTTGCCCACACCCGTCGGGCCGGAGAAGACATAGCAGCCGATCGGCTTGTTCGGTTCGCGCAGGCCCGCACGAGCGAGCTTGATCGAGGTCGACAGAGCTTCGATCGCCGTATCCTGGCCGTAGACGACCGAACGCAGTTCCTGCTCAAGATTGGCGAGAACCATCTCGTCATCCTTGGACACTGTCTTCGGCGGAATGCGTGCCATGGTCGCGATCGTCGCTTCGATCTCCTTTTCGGTGATCAGCTTGCGACGCTTCGAGGGCGGCAGCAGCATTTGCGCAGCACCCGTTTCGTCGATCACGTCGATCGCCTTGTCCGGCAGCTTCCGGTCGGAGATGTAGCGAGCCGACAGCTCGACGGCTGTCTTGATGGCGTCGTTCGAATAACGCAGGTGATGATACTCTTCGAAATAGGGCTTCAGGCCCTTCATGATTTCGATGGCATCCTCGATGGTCGGCTCGTTGACGTCGATCTTCTGGAAGCGGCGGACGAGTGCCCGGTCCTTCTCGAAGAACTGACGGTATTCCTTATAGGTGGTCGAACCGATACAACGGATCGCCCCCGAGGACAGGGCCGGCTTCAGCAGGTTCGATGCATCCATCGCACCGCCGGAGGTGGCGCCGGCACCGATGACCGTATGAATCTCATCGATGAACAGCACGGCGCCCGGATATTCTTCCAGTTCCTTGACGACCTGCTTCAGACGTTCTTCGAAATCGCCGCGATAGCGCGTACCGGCCAACAGCGTGCCCATGTCGAGCGAGAAGATGGTCGCATCGGCCAAGGCTTCGGGCACCTTGCCCTCGACGATACGCTTGGCAAGACCTTCGGCGATCGCCGTCTTGCCGACACCGGGGTCGCCGACATAGAGCGGGTTGTTCTTTGAGCGGCGGCATAGCACCTGGATGGTGCGGCTGACCTCGGAGTTGCGGCCGATCAGCGGATCGATCTTGCCGCTCTTCGCCTTCTCGTTGAGATTGACGCAATAGGCCTTCAGCGCATCCTGCTGCTTCTTGTTGTTACCTTCCTCCTGCTCGCCGCGGGAGGTCGGCTTGCTTTCGGATTCAGTATCCTCGGCGCCGCGCGGCGTGCGGGTCTGGGAGGAACCCGGACGCTTGCCGATGCCATGAGAGATATAGTTGACCGCGTCATAGCGGGTCATTTCCTGCTCCTGCAGGAAGAAGGCCGCATGGCTTTCCCGTTCCGCAAAGATTGCGACGAGAACGTTGGCACCCGTCACTTCCTCGCGGCCCGAGGATTGCACATGGATGACGGCGCGCTGGATAACGCGCTGGAAGCCGGAAGTGGGCTTCGAGTCCTCGTCATAGCCAGTGATCAAATTTGAAAGTTCGTTATCGACGTATTCAGTCAGCGTCTTACGGAGCGCGTCAAGATCAACATTGCACGCGCCCATGACAGCCGCGGCATCGGCGTCGTCCACCAAAGCCAACAGCAGATGTTCCAGCGTGGCATATTCATGATGCCGCTCGTTCGCGTAGGTCAGTGCCTGATGCAGCGCCTTCTCAAGACTAGGCGAAAATGTTGGCACGTTCAGATCCTCACTTCTTTTCCATAACACATTGCAGCGGATGCTGGTGCTGCCGGGCAAAATCCATCACCTGGCTCACCTTCGTTTCAGCTACTTCATATGTATATATCCCGCATTCGCCGACGCCGTGGTTGTGGACATGAAGCATGATGCGGGTGGCACTTTCTCGATCCTTTTGAAAGAAACGCTCCAGGATATGGATCACAAATTCCATGGGCGTGTAGTCGTCGTTCAGAAGCAGCACGCGGTACAGGTTGGGTTTTTTGGTTTTGGGCTTGGTGCGCGTGATCACCGAGGTCCCGCGATTGCCGTTGTCCCCGTTCCTTTCGCTGTCGTTTTGCATCCGGATCGGCTCAGCGATCATTTCATTCATTCCTCAAATCATCCGGCAGAAGCTATCGCATTCCGACTTGGCAAACTGGATTGGGTACTGACTCTGTCGGGCCGGATATCCGAACCCCTAACTTAGTTCATATTGATGCGATTTTAAGCCCCCTACCGGACACTGCAATGAGAATTCGTTGCCAAAGCCAGCCATCATCAAAAAAGTCGCGGCCTTAGTCGGAACCAGATCGGTCATCGGGAACGCAAAAGACCGGCTGCGGGTCTCGCAGCCGGTCTTTCGTAAATCACTGTCCTTAAGCGAAGCTGCTTAGGCAGCAGGCGCAACCGAAGCGGGGGCCCTGCCGCCAGCCTTGGTGGCGGTAGCAACCGGAGCTTCATAGGGCTTGTACACGGTTTTGGCGAGATCGGCGTACATTTCGCCCAACTTGGTCGCTTCGGCTACGAAGTTTTCATAGGACGACTTTACGAAGCCAGTCTGTAGTTCGAAAGCAGCCTCGAAGCTCTTCACGCCGACCAGCGTTTCGAAATGCGTAACGCCGTCCTGGAACGACTTCTTGGAATATTCGGCAGCTTCAGCAGCAATCGCCTGGAAACCCTTGGTGACATCGGAATAGCTCTTCAGCGCCGTGTCCATGGCTTCCTTGCCCTTCTTGTTCGCTTCATCGAAATTGAACATGCTTCTCCGTCCCTTTGTTGGTTTGGCCGACGGCCGGGTTACTGGACGAAAACTAAATGCGACGCACAAAGAGTCAAGTAGTCTTGTGCGGCGCAATATCGTCTTCAGGTTGCATTCTCAATGACAAAGAAACGACCGCTGAAGAGGGCCGCGGACATGTTCCTGTTTTTGCTAATATATATCAACAGGGTTGCAACCTGAGGCTTCGAGAGAAATATTCGACTTCGACAGAAAAATCTGAATCTCGGCGTCAAATCAGGCGAAATTCGATCGCAAATAGCAATTATCCTACTTATTTGTGGGAGATTTTTAAAAAAAGAGCCGCATTTCAGTGAAATGCGGCTTCTTGATACCAGCTCTATTGGAAACCCCGAGATCGACCAGGGGTCGAGCGCCGGTCAAAACGCTAGGCTACCGATCAGAGATCGACGTCCAGGATGGCCATCGAAAAATTATAGGAACGGTCGCCGTCTTCGTCGTCGATATAGACAACGCCCAGGAACTCTTCGCCAAGATAGACTTCCGCGGAATCGTTCTTGCGCGGGCGAGCTTTGACCACCATCTGCGGGTTAAACGTGCGTTTGAAGTAGGCGTCGAGCTTCTTGATTTCGTCAGGCTTCACAATTCATCTCCGTGCGGATTCTCGGGTTGGCCGCTTCTTGCATAGGAAAAGCGGCGGTGTAAAGACCGGAAGCGCGCCTTCTGCCTTGGGCGGCGGAGCAAAACCCTGACAATCGGCTGGGATTTCCGTTAGATTCCGGCACCCTTGATTTGGTCGGCGACCATCTGCTCGGCAAGGAGTTGATCCATGGAGCGGGAGGGTTCCGAACAGCCGGCTTCGCCGACGACCTTGGCCGGAACGCCTGCCACCGTCGTCTTCGGGGGCACTTCCTTCAGCACTACCGAGCCGGCGGCAATGCGCGAGCAATGGCCGATCTGGATATTGCCGAGGATCTTTGCGCCGGCGCCGATCAGCACGCCATGGGCGATCTTCGGATGACGGTCGCTGCCTTCCTTGCCGGTACCGCCGAGCGTGACGCCATGCAGGATCGAGACGTTGTCGCCGATGACGGCCGTTTCGCCGACCACAAGGCCGGTCGCATGATCGAGGAAGATGCCCTTGCCGATGCGCGCAGCCGGATTGATATCGGTCTGGAAAACGCTGGAGGAGCGGCTTTGCAGATAGAGCGCAAAATCCCGACGGCCGCGATTGAGCAGCCAATGGGCCAGACGGTGCGTCTGCAAGGCGTGGAACCCCTTGAAATAGAGGACCGGCTCCATGAAGCGCAGGCAGGCCGGATCGCGGTCATAGACGGCCTGAATATCGACGCGCAGGATCGAGCCCCATTCCGGCCAATCGGCCAGCATTTCCTCAAAGGTCTGACGCAGCAGGATGCCCTGCATATCCGGATGGTCGAGACGTTCGCAAATGCGATAGATGACGCATTCCTCCAGCGACCGGTGATTGATGATCGTGGAATAGAGGAAGGCGGCCAGAAGCGGATCCCGCTCGGCGGCTGCACGCGCTTCTTCGCGCACGCTGCCCCAGATGGGATCGACGACCTTTACCTGGCCCGCGCCGTCGACCTGGCGAATGTCCGTTGCTGCGACCATTGGCGGTCTCCTGATTTCCTGTCGGTGAAACATTATATAGAGTAAAACCACGACAACATAAATGGGGCGGGTGTGCATGAGTTTTGAGCATGATTTTGCTGGCGGTCTCCTGCGCGCTACCTGTAGCGACGCTATCGGTACACTCACCATCGACAATCCCGGCCGCAAAAACGCCATTACCGCGGCGATGTGGCGCGCCATACCCCAGGCCATCCGCCTTTTGACCGACAAGGCACGGGCGCATGTGATCATCATTCGCGGTGCGGGCCAGGATTTTTCGACCGGCGCCGATATCAGCGAATTCGACAGCCTGCGAAAGGATGCCGAAACCGCCGTCGCCTACGAGGCGCTGAACAGCGACGCGTTCACCGCGATCCGCCACTGCCGGGTGCCGACGATCGCGGCAATCCGCGGCATCTGCTACGGCGGCGGTTTCGGCATTGCAGCCGCCTGCGACCTGCGCGTCGCTGCCGAGGGAGCACGTTTCTCGGTGCCTGCCGTCCGCCTCGGGATCGCCTATCCTGCCGATGCGGTGCAGGACATCGTCAACGCGCTGGGGCCTCAGATGGCTAAGGTCACGCTTTTCACCGGCGCACCGATGTCGACCGACAAGATGGTCATGGCCGGCTTTCTGCTGGAAGAGATTACGGCCGAGGCATTCGACGACGAAGTTTCGGCCCTCGCCCGCGCCATCGCCGCCAATGCGCCGATCGCACTGCATGCCTCGAAGCTCGCGGTTCGTGCCGTGATCGAGCAGGATAGCGACCTCCTGCGCGAAGCGGAGGTGATTGGTGCCGAGACCTTCGACAGCGCCGACTATGCCGAAGGCCGCGCAGCCTTTACCGCGCGGCGCAAACCACATTTCACAGGGAAATGATCGGTTTTATCGATTGGCGAGGCGCTCGTAGAAGTCGAGGACGGCCTGTTTGAACACCTTATCGCCGACGGCGAGCATATGGTCCCGGTTCGGGATATCCAGCGCTTCGGCATGCGGCATCAGCGCCGCGAGCTCGTGCGGCGAACCGGCAATGTCATCCTTGGTGCCGACGCCGATCAAGGTCGGCGCCTCGATCTTTGCCACGTCTTCCTTGGCGACCAGATCGCGCGAGCCCCGGATGCAGGCGGCGAGCGCCTCGCGGTCGCTCTTGTTCTGATCGGCGAAGGCGCGGAACATGCGGCCGCGCAGATGCGTGACGTCGTCAACCGACGGCGCCAATAGTGCATCGGCGATCGGATCCCAATCGCCGACACCATCGACCATGCCGATACCCAGCCCGCCGAATACGAGCGAGCGGACACGATCGGGATGGGCCATCGCCAGGAACGCCGAGATGCGCGCACCCATGGAATATCCCATGATATGGGCTTCGGGGATGCCGAGATGATCGAGCAGCGCAACCGCATCTTCCGCCATGACCCAGGGACGATAGGCTTCGGCATCATAGGCTTTGTCGCTCAAGCCGTGGCCCCTGTTATCGATGGCGATGACCCGGTAACCCGCCTCGCCCAGCGATTTCAGCCAGCCTGGATTGACCCAATTGGCAATCGCGGTGGAGGCAAAGCCGTGAATCAACAGGACCGGCGCGCCATTCGCATCGCCCTCGTCGAAATAGGCCAGCTTGAGCCCGTCATGGACGAAATAGGAAAAGGCAGGACTATTCAAATTCATGGCAAGATCTTCGTGAACATCGTCTCTTTGTCGCGGACCATATTTTATCGGTCATATCAGGTGAACCCCGCGCTCGCGAAAATCTGTGCGCCGCGCCGGACTTTCGCACTACACAATCGACGAGAAGAATTATAAAGAGGGGCAAACAAGTCTGGCGCAACATTCATGCCGCTCAAGGCAGACGCATTCGGAGATCATCATGGCCGGCCACAACATTCCCCATTTCCAGAACGACAGCGGACACCGCGTTATCGAGATCGGCGTGAAGGAATTCATGTGCACCGGCGCCTCGGTCCCCTACGACCATCCGCATATTTTCATCGACATGGGCGATGAAAACGAGAAGGTTTGCTCCTACTGCTCGACGCTTTATCGCTACAATCCATCGCTGAAGGCCGATGAGACCAATCCGGCCGGCTGCGTCTTCCACTTCAAGGCCGCCTGATTTCCCGAGAGCGGATCGGACATAGCTCAATGCCGATCAGGACTGCCGCGATCATCGGTGCCGGAATAGCCGGCCTTACCGCGGCGCTGGCGTTTGCCAAGCATGGCATTCGCTCGGAGATTTTCGAACGGGCCGAAGCGCTGACCGAAGTCGGCGCCGGCCTGCAAATTTCTCCCAACGCATCCCGCATTCTCGACACGCTCGGCGCGCTCGATGCTCTTCGGCCTGTCTGGCTGGAGCCGACGGGAGTGCGGCTGGTCTCCGGTTCATCCTTACAACTACTCGCATCCGTGCCCTGCGGCAGTTTCGCCAGGGAACGCTGGGGCGCTCCCTATGGCACCGTTCATCGTGCGACGCTGCAAAAGGCGCTTCTCGACGCCGTGATGGTCAGCCCACTCTGCAAGCTGCATCTCGGCCGGTCTGTCGATGTCACGGACCGACGGGCGCTGGAGGCGGCCATTGGCGAGGACATGGATCTGATCGTCGGCGCCGATGGCGTCTGGTCGAAGACGCGCGCATTGGTGTCGGGTGCCCCATCACCGCACTTCTCCGGCAATATCGCGTGGCGTTTCACCATCCCCGGGGCATCCGCCCCAAGCGTCCTCGACAGAACGAGCGTCACGGCATTTCTCGGCCCTTCGGCGCATCTGGTCAGCTATCCGATCAAGGAACATGCCGCCTTCAACATCGTGGCGATTATCTCCGGAAGCAGTACGAGCCATGATTGGAGCGCCATCGGCACCAAGGCGCAGCGCGAGCATCTTCTCCAGCGCTTCTCAGCCTGGAACGATGCCATCACGGCAATGCTCGAACGCCAGGAGCAGGCGACCTTCTGGCCGCTCTACGAAGCAAGCGCCGGGCGCTGGCACAATGGCCAGGATGTCATATTAATCGGCGATGCGGCCCATGCGATGATGCCCTTCGCGGCGCAAGGTGCTGCCATGGCGATTGAGGATGCCTTCGAACTCGCCGGCATGGTAGCGTCGCGTCCCCTCGCCGAAGCACTTGATCTCTTCGAAAGGCATCGCGTGCCGCGCATCGCGCGCCTGCGCCGGCGCGGCGCCTTCAATCAATTCGCCTATCATGCCCGCGGACCGGTTCGGCTGGCCCGCAATCTTGTTCTGTCCATGCGTCCGCCGCAAAAGCTCGCGGCGGATCTGGACTGGGTCTACGGCTATCGCGCCATAGGCTGATCAGGCCTCTTTCGCAGCGGAAAGGCCCTTTTCGATATCGGCCTTGATATCGGCGACGTCCTCAAGGCCGATCTGCAGGCGCAGAACCGGCCCTTCCGGCGGCGCCTTGCTGATGCGTCGGTCGTTGAGATTGACGTGCAGCGCGAGGCTTTCGAAGCCGCCCCAGGAATAGCCCAGGCCAAAAATCCGCAGCGCGTCGAGGAAGGCATGGGCCTTGGCCTTGAATTTCTCCGCACTGTCGACAGCCAACACGAAGGAGAAGATGCCGCTCGATCCCTTGAAGTCGCGCTTCCAAAGTTCATGGCTGGGGAAACTCGGCAGCGCCGGATGCAGCACGCGCGCGACGTCGTCGCGGCTATCGAGCCATCGCGCGATGGCGAGCGCGCTTTCCTGATGGCGCTCCAGGCGCACGCCCATGGTGCGCAGGCCTCGCAGCACCTGATAGGCATCATCCGGCGTGCCGCAGATGCCGAGCTGGATATTGGCTTCCTTCAACTGCTCCCAATAAGCGGCATTGGCGGACACGGTCCCCATTAGAATATCGGAGTGACCGGCCGGATATTTCGTCGACGCGTGAATGGAGATGTCGACGCCGTGATCCAGTGGTTTGAAATAGACGGGCGTCGCCCAGGTATTATCCATGGTGACGACGCAGCCATGGCGATGAGCGGCGGTCGATATCGCGGAAATATCCTGCATCTCAAAGGTATTGGAGCCTGGCGCTTCCGTGTGCACCAGCCTGGTGTTCGGCTTGATCAGCAACTCGATGCCGGCGCCGACCAAGGGGTCGTAATATTCGACCTCGACACCGAGACGCTTCAGCATGGTGTCGCAGAAGATACGGGTCGGCCCGTAAACCGAATCGACGATCAGCGCGTGGTCGCCTGAGGACAGAAAGGCAAGGAAAGGCACGGTGATCGCCGCAAGCCCGGATGGCACGAGAATCGTTCCCGCCGATCCCTCCAGCGCATCGATGGCATCGCAAAGCGCGTCGGTCGTCGGCGTGCCGCGCGTGCCATAGGTATATTTCTGATCGCGCGTCTCCATGGTTCGCGCATTCGGAAACAACACCGTCGAGGCATGCACGACCGGCGGATTGACGAAACCGTGGAAATCCGAGGGCGAATTGCCGATGTGGGACAAACGCGTGTTGATGCCGGCGTTTTGCAGCAATGTGTCTTTGTCTTTCATGTCTGGGTATGCCTTTGGCGCTGTGGAGACTTCGATTAGTGGCTGCCGATCCCGGCGGGGTCAACCCCGAACGACCCGGAAAATCCTATTATTACGCACAAGCTAAAATACCGAAATGACGAAACAATACGTCATTTTCGCGCAGTTTTTCGGCAAAACGTTGCTCAAATGGCAGCCAACCGCCCGCTTTTGAGCCTAAACTGGCGAAAACGCCGAATTATTCCTCAATAATTCGGGCTGTGTCTTGACCGGAAATGCATTTACGACTGTGATAGCACTACTCGCGCCGGGAGAGTGAGGGACACGGTTCTCCGAGAGCCTGCTTCGGGGCGATACGCTTTAACTATAAAACAATAGACAAAGGTTGGGAAAGATGAAAAAGATTGCTCTGTCCGTATTCCTCGGAGCGGCAGCTTTGGCATACACCGCGTCGGGCGCTTCGGCTTCGACGTTGAGCGATGTGAAGGCCAAGGGCTTTGTTCAATGCGGCGTGAATAGTGCCCTTCTTGGCTTTTCACAGCCCGACGCTTCCGGGAACTATGCCGGTTTCGACGTGGACCTTTGCAAGGCCGTCGCGGCGGCTGTCTTCGGCGACGTAACCAAAGTAAAGTACACCCCTCTCAGCGCGAAAGACCGCTTCACCGCGCTGCAGTCCGGTGAAATCGATCTGCTTTCACGCAACACCACCTGGACGATCAACCGCGATACCGCGCTCGGCCTCAACTTCCGCCCGGTCACCTATTACGACGGCCAGGGCTTCATGGTTCATAAGGAACTGAACGTAAAATCGGCTCTCGAGCTCTCCGGGGCCGCCGTTTGCGTTCAATCCGGCACGACGACCGAACTCAACCTCGCCGACTACTTCAAGACCAACAACCTTCAGTACAATCCGGTGGTCTTCGACAAGCTCGAAGAAGTCAATGCCGCTTACGACTCCGGCCGTTGCGACGTCTACACCACCGACCAGTCCGGCCTCTACGCGCTGCGCCTGACCCTGAAGAACCCTGACGACAACGTCGTTCTGCCGGAAATCATTTCCAAGGAGCCCCTCGGGCCGGCCGTTCGCCAGGGCGACGACCAATGGTTCGACATCGTGAGCTGGACCGCTTATGCTCTGATCAATGCCGAAGAATTCGGCATTACGCAGAAGAACGTCGATGAGATGAAGAATTCGGCCAATCCGGACATCAAGCGCTTCCTCGGTGTCGAGCAGGGTTCGACCATCGGCAAGGACCTCGGCCTGAGCAACGATTGGGCGTATAACATCATCAAAGGCGTCGGCAATTATGGCGAAGTGTTCGACCGCAACATCGGCGCCGGCAGCCCGCTGAAGATTCAGCGTGGCCTGAATGCCCTGTGGAACAAGGGTGGCATTCAGTACGCACCTCCGGTTCGCTAAGCCGCGACTACGTGACATTGGGAAAGGCGGCTCCCCGCCTTTCCTCCCTTAAGAAAACAAGCCCGAAACGGGCACAGAGGGGAAAAAGTCTGCATGGCAATTACAATAAATTCGCCCGAAGGCGAGCGCTCGTCCGGATCAGCAATAAATAATCCCAAATTCCGAGGCTTGGTTTATCAAGTCCTTACCATCGTAATTCTGCTGGCGTTCGTCGGGTTCATCATCAATAACACCGTCGATAATCTGCGTGCGTCGAACCAACCTTTTGGATTTTCGTTTCTGGGCGGACGCGCCGGTTTCAATCTCGGCCAAGCTCTGATTCCATTTTCGAGCGATTCGACGAATATCGACGCGCTCGTCGTCGGCCTGCTCAATACCGTTCTCATCGCAATATCAGGCATCATCGCGGCGACGATTGTCGGCTTTATCGTCGGCATCGGCAGGCTTTCAGGGAACTGGCTGATCGCAAAGCTTTGCCAGGCCTATGTTGAGGTGTTCCGCAATATCCCGCCGCTGCTCGTCATCTTCTTCTGGTATAGCGGCGTGCTGGTGCTGCTGCCGCAGGCTCGCGAAGCCTTGCATCTGCCGTTCTCCAGCTATCTTAGCAATCGCGGCCTTGCCTTTCCGAGCCCGATTTTCGGCGCCGGGATGTGGGCCGTCGGCATTGCCGTCGTGGTCGCCATCATAGCGATATTCTTCATGGCCCGCTGGGCGCATAAGCGACAGGCGGCGACAGGCAAGCAATTTCACACGATTTGGGTTTCTGCGGCGATATTCATCGGTTTGCCGCTCCTGACCTTCTTCGCAGCCGGCATGCCGCTTTCCTTCGACTATCCTGTCGCCGGCAAGTTCAATCTGACCGGCGGCTCCGTCATTGGGCCGGAATTCATTTCGCTGTTCCTCGCGCTTTCCTTTTACACGGCCTCCTATATCGCCGAAATCGTCCGCGGCGGTATCCGCGCCGTCGCGAAGGGGCAATCGGAAGCTGCCGGTGCGCTTGGGCTTCGCTCTGGCGCCATCACGCGGCTCATCATCATTCCACAGGCAATGCGCATCATCATTCCGCCGTTGAGCAGCCAGTATCTCAATCTGACGAAGAACTCCTCGCTCGCAATCGCCATCGGCTATGCCGATCTCGTCGCTGTCGGCGGCGTCATTCTCAATCAGTCCGGCCGAGCCATCGAAGTATTCATCATCTGGATGCTTGTCTACCTTGCGCTGAGCATCGCGACCTCGCTGTTCATGAATTGGTTCAATGCCAAGATGGCTTTGGTGGAGAGATAAGATGTCCAACGGAAGCCAAAGCTTTGTGAGCAAAACAATTCTTCCGCAACTGCCGGCTCCATCGAGCGAAAAAGGCGTCGTTCATTGGGTCAGGAAAAATCTGCTGGCGACACCGAAAGACGTGGTTCTAACCATCCTAGCGATAGCCTTCCTCGCGTGGGCCGTTCCGCATATTGTCAACTGGCTGTTCATCCAGGCGGTGTGGAACGGTACGGACCGCACCTTCTGCGCGACCACCGTGCAGGGCGGGACGCAACCGGACGGTTGGAGCGGCGCTTGCTGGGCGTTCGTCCGAGCGAAATTCACCATCTTCATGGTCGGCCTTTATCCACCGGAGGAGCGCTGGCGGCCGGCATTGGTCGCGATTCTCACCATCATCCTGTTTGTGCCGATGATGACGCCGTCGGTGCCCAGAAAGGGATTGAATGCCATCTTGGCATTCATCGTGCTCCCTATCGTCTCGTTTTTCCTGCTTTACGGTGGCTTCGGGCTGGAGATCGTGGAAACGCAGAAGTGGGGCGGCTTGATGGTAACGCTCGTCCTTTCCTTCGTTGCGATCGTCGTCTCCTTTCCCGTCGGCATTCTGCTTGCGCTCGGACGACGCTCGAAAATGCCGGTTATCCGCATGCTATGCGTCCTCTTCATCGAGGTCATCCGCGGCATTCCGCTGATTACAGTGCTGTTCATGGCCAGCGTCATGTTGCCGCTCTTCCTGCCGCAGGGCTGGACGGTGGACAAGCTGCTGCGCGCAGTCGTCGGTGTCTCGCTGTTTACCTCGGCCTATATCGCCGAAGTCATCCGCGGCGGTCTTCAAGCTGTGCCGAAGGGCCAGTTCGAAGGTGCCGATTCGCTGGGCCTCGGCTACTGGCAGAAGATGCGCTTGATTGTTCTGCCGCAGGCGATCAAGCTGGTCATACCCGGCATCGTCAACACCTACATCGGCATGTTCAAAGATACGTCGCTGGTGTCGATCATCAGCATGTTTGACCTGCTCGGCATCGTTCGCCAGAATTTCTCCGACGCAAACTGGGCAAGCGCCGTGACGCCGATTACGGGTTTGGTTTTCGCCGGCTTCATATTCTGGCTGTTCTGCTTCGGCATGTCGCGCTATTCAGGCTTCATGGAACGCCATCTCGACACTGGCCACAAACGATAAAAACTGAGGGAAAAAATATGGCTGACGCCCAACCGAAAAAACTGACCATTTCCGACACGGAAGTCGCGGTTGAAATGATCAACATGAACAAGTGGTACGGCGATTTCCACGTGTTACGCGACATCAACCTTAAGGTCATGCGCGGCGAGCGAATCGTTATTGCCGGGCCTTCCGGTTCCGGCAAGTCGACGATGATTCGCTGCATCAACCGCCTTGAGGAGCATCAGAAGGGCCAGATCATCGTCGATGGCACGGAACTGACGAACGACCTGAAGAAGATCGATGAGGTGCGCCGTGAAGTCGGCATGGTGTTCCAGCACTTCAACCTCTTCCCCCATCTGACGATCCTGGAAAACTGCACGCTGGCGCCGATCTGGGTGCGCAAGATGCCGAAAAAGCAGGCTGAGGAGATTGCGATGCACTTCCTCACCCGCGTCAAGATTCCCGAGCAGGCGAAGAAATATCCTGGCCAGCTTTCCGGCGGTCAGCAGCAGCGTGTGGCGATTGCCCGTTCGCTCTGCATGAACCCGAAGATTATGCTGTTCGACGAGCCGACGTCGGCGCTCGATCCGGAAATGATCAAGGAAGTGCTGGATACCATGGTGGGTCTCGCCGAAGAAGGCATGACGATGCTCTGCGTCACCCACGAAATGGGCTTCGCCCGCCAAGTCGCCAACCGTGTGATCTTCATGGACCAGGGCCAGATCGTCGAACAGAACTCCCCCAAGGAATTCTTCGAACATCCGCAGCACGAACGCACCAAGCTGTTCCTGAGCCAGATTCTTCACTGAGGGGACCATGCGACAACCTAAACCCGTCGGCTGTGACCAGGCCGGCGGGTTTTTCTATGTGCATTCGGGATTTACGACGGCCGCTGCGGTTAACCATATTGACATCTGGCGCAAACCAGAACATTTTGTGAACAAATCAGGGCAAGCACAATGGCATCCGGCGAAAAATTCATTATCCTTCCTTATAAGAAGAACCGTGGAAATCTGGTCCCGGGAGAGATGCGGCAGGCATCGAGCGCCGCCAGCGCGGAAAAGATCGCCTCCTCCATGTCCGCACGTTTCGTTGGCGTTGCCGCCTATGCGATCATGGTCGACGAAGAGACCGGCGACATGACCTCCCCTCGCCTCCTGGCCCGGCACGGCGAGATCGCCGACCTCAACGTCGCCTGACCAACTATCGCCGCTAAAAGGCGTCCCTTTCTGAGGCGCCGTTAACGTAACGGCCAGCGGCAAGAACATAGTCATAGCGCCCCGCCCTAAACTCGATATATTGCCGACCGCTGCGTGCGGATGCAGTTTATAGGCATCGGGGGACGAGACGGGACGTGAAGAAAAGCGACAGGATAATCGCTGCGCTGGCGCTTCTCAGCGCAGCAATCATCGTCGTAAGAGTGATCGGTGCAATGGCCGGTTATGACCTCATCGACATGGCAGTGAATGCAACCAGACCGGCAGACTCCGGCGGATGGCCGATGGAGGCGCATTGAGTCTGGCTCTGCTGCGGCGCTGGGTGCTGCAACGGACTGACAAATAGTGAGGGTGGGATAATTGCGAAACGAGATTCGCAAGGTCGACGAAACGGCGCAGATGTGACAGATCTTGGTAATCTGTTGTATCGCGCTCTCCCTTAGGCAATCGACCAGACTGAGACAAGGCAGTTCACAAGTCTATCGCTCACCAAGTCAAGAGAGGACGGACAGAGCCATAGGAACCCGGTTGCGACCCGCTTGGAGCTAACTGATTGTCTCGCTGGACTCTCTCAGACCATCGCCGACGGTCGGCCGCTTTGTCTTTGGCGGTGGCGGGATCTGTCGATTTTCTCGTTTCTACGGAACCAGATTGTCCGCCGACCGTCGAGCAGGAAACAAAGAAAACAGCGGGAAAAATAATCAGAATGCCCAAGGCAACTGCCCTCGTGAGCCCGTAGTAGATCGGCTGCATAGACATCCCTAATGCTCGCTTTGACCATCTGTCATAAAGAGGGATGTTATTCGATTTCGCATCGAGTGGAAACTAAAGGCTGGACGCTTGGCAAGATTCTCGCTGGCCACGGCAACAACGAATTGAAGGCTCGTTTTGGCTGGCGCAGCGACGCCATGCCCAATCTCTACAGTCGCGAAGCAGGCAACAAGCGCCTTGCAATTTCGGGCGCAGCGAAACTTAACGAGAACATCCTAACCCCTCAATCCGATCCAGTGAGGGTAAAACAGGAAAATAATTATTCAAATCAATTGGTTCAAAAAGAGATGGCGACCCCTGCAGGATTCGAACCTGCGACCACCTGCTTAGAAGGCAGGTGCTCTATCCAGCTGAGCTAAGGGGCCTGAAATCAAGCCGCCGCGAACCGGTCGCGGCTGACAACACATGCCTGAAACTTCCGTCAAACTCAATGGCAATCGAATTCGACGAGTGCCGGATCAATGGGTCCAGGGCTGGATGCGATTGAAACGGAAGTTATCCGTATAGGAGACAACCTGGCGGTTGGCGTCCTTGGGGGCGAGGACGCGGTATTCGATGCCATTGCGCTGGGCGTAGGCCTCGGCCTGTTCCTGCGTCTCGAAAGTCAGCTTGAGCTGCTGGCGCGTGTCGGCCGACGAGGTATAGCCCATGATCGGATCGATCTTGCGCGGGATTTCCTGGTCGAATTCCAAAACCCACAACTGGGTCTTGGCCTTGCCGGATTGCATGGCGGTTTTTGCGGGACGGTAAATCTTGGCAGGCATCGCTGCAGCGCCTCCGGATAAGCGGGACAGTCCCGCCTTTTTGCTTCTCTAGTCTTTGCCCAGCCTGTAATGGCAGAGCATTGTCAAATTTTGCTTAGCCGCGAATCCCTTTGTTTTCAAGCAAAAAGGCGGCCAGACCGCATTACAATCCATCGATATCAGGGGGATTTAAATGGTCGGAGTGGAGAGATTCGAACTCCCGACCCTCTGGTCCCAAACCAGATGCGCTACCAGACTGCGCTACACTCCGTACCTGTCGCGTCATTTCTTCAGATGATCGCGTCGTTCCGCTTTGCAGAACGAGTGCGGAGATACACGGTTCATCCTCATGCTGCAACAGCTAAAATCGCGTTGAAGCGCCGATCCCGGGGAAAATCTATTTGCCGAGTTTGGCGGAAATCGTGGCGCTGGTCACCTTGTCACCGATGGCAAGGCCGAGTTTTCTGGCGGTGCCGCCGTTCAGCTCGATGACGTAAAGCACCGGCCCGCCGGAACTGATGATCTCTTCCGAATAGGGTGCGGCGTTTTCCTGAATGTGGGTGACCACACCGCTCTTGTCCAGGAAGAGCATATCGAGCGGCAATACGGTGTTCTTCATCCACATCATGACAGGACGTGGTGCACCGAAATCGAAAAGCATGCCGTGATCCGCCGGCATGCTCTTGCGATACATCAAGCCGAACTGAAGCTGCGGCTCGGTCAACGCCAATTCCACGGTGAATTTATGCGTCACGCCCTTTGCGGTTTTGATCGACAAAGGCTCCGAATCGAACGTTACCGATTTCTCGCTGGCCACCTGCGCGGCAAAGGCGGGAGCGGATGCCCCGACAAGAAAAAGCGCCATGATGGCGCTCTTCAAAACAGCAGAAAACGTAGCTCTGGTCATATCAATGCGGCCGCGTCACCGGGCTTGGCGCATCCGGATGGATTTCCGCCGCCATCAGCCCCTTCTCACCTGGCCCGAAGCGGACGAGAACCACCTGCCCTGGCCGCAATTCCGCCAGACCGAAACGACGCAGCGTTTCCATATGCACGAAGATGTCCTCCGTGCCCTCGCCGCGCGTCAGGAAACCGAATCCCTTGGTGCGGTTGAACCACTTGACCAAGGCGCGCTCCAGGCCGCTTGTCGCCGTGACCTGGACATGTGTGCGCACCGGCGGCATCTGCGACGGGTGCACGGCGGTCGACTGATCCATGGAGAGGATCTTGAAAGCCTGATATCCACGTTCGCGACGCTGGATCAGCGCGACGATGCGCGTTCCCTCGAGAATGGTCTGATAGCCGTCACGGCGCAGGCACGTCACATGCAACAGAACGTCCTGCATGCCGTTATCCGGAACGATGAAGCCAAAACCCTTGGCGACGTCGAACCATTTGACGACGCCGGAGATTTCGATGAGCTCGACGGCCTCGCCCGACATCTCTCCGAAGTCGACGATTCCCTTCGATGAAATTCTGTCACCCATCTTAGCCAGCCCTCGATTACGCGTCACACTGTTACAGTTAACTGATTCCTTGAAATCAAGATTAACATCTTGGTAACGGAAAAGCGCAAGTCCTAGTTTTCGTTTATTCCCAACCGTAGATTAGCGCGCCGAGTCTTGCCTGAAGCTGGTGTCTCGTTTCATGATCGTCTCAGCGCAAACATTAGAGAGGAAACAGAATGCGTTATCTCCACACCATGGTTCGCGTTACCGATCTCGACGCCTCACTGCACTTTTATAGCACTCTCTTCGGCCTCACCGAAACCCGTCGCTACGAAAACGAGAAAGGCCGTTTCACACTCGTTTTCCTTGCTGCCAGCGAAGATGTAGACACCTCACGAAGCAACGGCGCCCCCAGCCTGGAGCTCACCTACAACTGGGACCCCGAGGAGTATACCGGAGGACGGAACTTCGGTCACCTTGCCTATGAGGTCGATGACATCTACGCAATCTGCCAGAAGCTCATGGACAATGGCATTACCATCAACCGGCCGCCCCGCGATGGTCACATGGCTTTCGTGCGTTCTCCGGACGGCATTTCCATCGAGATTCTGCAGAAGGGCGCCAATCTGGCTCCAGCCGAGCCCTGGGCTTCGATGCCCAACACTGGCGCCTGGTAAAGCGCTGGCTTTCGCGAAGCTTGCGGCGCGCGCGGAGCCATCGGTTTCGCGCTTGCCGGCCATACCCGCTCTCCGGCATGCTTGGGACGACTCGAAGCATCATGCATCGGATTTCGTGCGGTCATCGTTCCCAGTTTGAGCCGCGCGACATCATCGTCCCTCGCAAGAGGCCGTTCCGGTGCCAACTTTCAAGCGGGGAACGTCCTTTGTGCGATCGGCAGATTTTATCCGGCAATAAAAAGCTCGCAAGCGCTATTGCCGTCGCCATGTCATTTGTAATGCTCACCGGCTGCGCGACGACAGGCGACAAGCAGAAGCAGGAGGCCGCGGCCGAGCCGCAGCCCAGTGCTGCCGAACAGCTTGCCGACGCCCTCAACACCAAAGCGGACGCGAAACGGCAAAAGGGCGATGTTGCCTATCGCGATCCGCTGGTACACAGCGTCCATGGCACACGGCAGCAGGTGGTCGCCGAAGAGACGAGCAGCCAATCCTTCTTCCCGCCGGCACCGGCCGGAGCGGCACCTGTGGCCACCGACGCGCCGGCCGGCATAGCCGGCGTGGTGACGCAGCCGACGGGTATTAACGCCAACAGAAGCAGCATCTATTCGGCGCCTGCGCCGATTGCCGTCAATCCGGACGGAACGCTGGCCAATACCCAGCCGGGTGGCGGACAGCCGCAGGGACCCACGCCGATCATGCGCAGCGTCTACAGCATGCCGCCCAGTGCCACGCAGAATGCCACACCACAACAGGGCAATGGTGGCATGCCGGTCGACCAAACGTCCCAGGCTGTGATTCCCCCGCCCGTCATCCGCAATGCCGCCTATGCATCGGGAAGCCCGATGAAGCCGACCGCGGACGCGACACCCTCGAAAATCCTGCCCGCCCGCGGCTCTAACGCCCGTAGGATAGACAGCAAGGAAGCCCTGATGCTTGCGCATATCGTAGCCTCGAAGGGCCAGGGCCAAGATGGCAAGCCGCTGATAACGCAGCCGCAGGGCGGAGCGGGGCTCTAAGCCGGCTTCATCCGCAAATCTCCACAACATGCTGTTAAGGCAAGCTTATTCAAACTTGGTCGAAGCGTTACGCTTCTGTCATTTTTTCCAAAAAAAAGCGAAATAGGCGCTTGCGGGAATGAAATCGCCCCGCTATAAGCGCGCCACACAACAGCACGCGCCCTTCGTCTATCGGTTAGGACGACAGATTTTCATTCTGTAAAGAGGGGTTCGACTCCCCTAGGGCGTGCCACTGTTCTTCCTCTCTTCCGACAATGATCTATCTTCCGCTTGCAGCGGCTTTGCGCTATTCCTATATGGTCGCAAGCGCAGGCTGCGCCCTTCGTCTATCGGTTAGGACGACAGATTCTCATTCTGTAAAGAGGGGTTCGACTCCCCTAGGGCGTACCAATCAGACCCATTCCGAACTTTTCCACAATTGCCTCGAAAAATCTGGCTCTACCCATGGATTTTTCTCGATTTTCCGCTTGCGGGAACAAAAGGTGCTGACTATAAGGGCGCCACAGCACGCGCCCTTCGTCTATCGGTTAGGACGACAGATTTTCATTCTGTAAAGAGGGGTTCGACTCCCCTAGGGCGTGCCACTGTTTCCCTTCCCTAAATCTCTGATTCTGCTGAGCTAAAGCGTCGATTGCCATTCGCGTCTCACGGCGCCTTGGCGGCATCCATGACACGCAATTGCACACGCCTTGCGCCCTGCCAATGATCGGCGCCGAGCGTGCCGGCGATGTGGATTTGTGATCCGCGGGAGGAGAGCAGCAGCTCGCCGAGGGGCGTTTCAACGGCGCGGAAGGCGATGCCGTCGAGGCGGCCGCCGTCCTGGGCCTCGAGGGTGATCTTGATGTGCGATTGGCCGACGAGGCGCGAATCGCGCAGGCGGTGGCTTGGAAGGGCGAAGATCGGCTGCGGGTGGCCGGAGCCGTAGGGGCCTGCGGTTTCGAGCTGGTCGACAAGCTCCACTGTCGCGCCGCCGGCACCGAGCGCACCGTCGATCTTCAGCGTTTCGTTGGCGACGAGACCAGCGACTTGTCTTTCCGCCTTCTCCGTGAAGAAGGCGCGGAGTTTGCCGAGATTGGCGCGCTCCACCGTCAGGCCCGCCGCCATGGCATGGCCGCCGCCCTTTGTCAGTAGGCCGGCATCGACGGCAGCGCGCACCATGCGGCCCATGTCGAAGCCATTGATCGAGCGTCCGGAGCCAGTGCCCCGCCCCATCCTATCAAAAGCAATGGCAAAGGCCGGGCGGCGGAACTTATCCTTCAGCCGCGAGGCGATCAGCCCGACGATGCCGGGATGCCAGTTCTCCCGCGCCGTGACGATGACGGAGGCTCCATCGCCGTTGCCGTATTCGGCCAGCGCTTCAGCCTCCGCCTCCTGCAACATGGCCGCTTCCATCGCCTGGCGCTCACGATTGAGCTCGTCCAGCCTCTCGGCGATCGTCTCGGCCTCCGAGGCAACGTCGAGCGTCAGCAGCCGGGCGCCAAGTGCTGCATCGCCGATGCGCCCGCCGGCATTGATGCGCGGGCCGATCATGAAGCCGAAGTGATAGGGGCTTACAGGGCCGCCGAGACCCGCCTTTCGAAAAAGGGCGGCAAGGCCGGGATTGCCCTGATGGCGCGCTGCAATCAGGCCTTTAACGACGTAGGCGCGATTCAGCCCTTTCAGGGGCACGACATCGCAAACCGTTGCCAAGGCGACGATATCGAGCCAGGCAAGCAGGTCGATGGAGCGAACCCGGGCATCGCCTGCCTCACGCAATTGCCGCAGGGCCGCGACCAGGACCATGAAGACGACGCCGGCGGCGCAGAGATGTCCCTGCCCCGATAGATCGTCTTCGCGATTCGGATTGACCAGTGCGTGGCAATGCGGCAGCTCATGTGCAACCTGATGATGATCGATGACGACGACATCGATATTGCGGGCTTTCGCCGCTTCCAGCGATTCGAAGCTGGTGGAACCACAGTCGACGGTGACGATCAGCGTTGCGCCATTATCGATGAGCTGATTGATGGCAGCCGGATTCGGGCCATAGCCTTCAAAGATGCGGTCTGGAATATAGATGCTGGCTGGCACGCCGAAATGGCTGAGAAAACGATAGAGCAGCGCCGAGGATGCTGCGCCATCGACGTCGTAATCACCAAAGATCGCGACTGTCTCGCCCGTCTTGACGGCGTGCAGCAGGCGTTGCGCCGCCTTCTCGCAGTCCGTCAGCAGATGGGGATCGGGCATCAGGCTGCGGATCGTGGGATCGAGGAAGGCCATGGCCTCCTCGAGGCCGACACCGCGGCCGGCGAGAACGCGGGCAATCAGATCCGGCAGTCCGTGGGTTTGAGCGATGGCCAGCGCCCGGTTCTGGCCGGCCTGGTCGAGCCGGGAAACCCAGCGGTTGCCGGAGACGGAGCGCTCGACGCCCAGAAATGCCCGCTGCACAGGATCTGCCGGCTGTTCCACCATCTCTCCCAGAATTAGAAGACCCGTTCCGATTTGTCGGAGCGGGCCTTGGTCGTCAGACTATTCCTTTGGCCGTTCGATGCGGATGACCTGCGGCTCGCCGACAAGGTAGCCCTCGGTCTTGATCGCGGCGACGGCCTTGCGCACCGAATCTTCCGTCGTCGCATGCGTGACGAGGATGATCGTCTGATGATGGGCCGGAGCCAGGTGCTGCGTTGCGCGCTGCATGATCGATTCCAGCGAGATGTGGTTTTCCGCCATGCGGGTCGCGACGCTGGCGAAAACGCCGGTGCGATCGAGAACGGTCAGGCGGATGAAATAGCCGCCCTCGTGGCTCCGCATCTGCGCCTTACGATAGGGCTCCAACGCCTTGGCGGGATGACCGAGCACCGGCACGCGCTGCGCGCCCGGCTGGCTCTTGGCGATGTCGGCAATATCGCCAAGTACGGAGGACGCCGTCGCGTTGCCGCCGGCGCCGGGGCCGACCATCAGCAGTTCGCCGAGGATATCCGATTCGACCGCGACGGCATTGGTGACGCCGTCGACCTGGGCGATGACCGACTCGAGCGGCACCATGGTCGGGTGAACGCGCTGTTCGATGCCGCTTTCAGTGCGCTGGGCAACGCCGAGCAGCTTGATGCGGTAGCCGAGGTCGGCCGCGGCGCGGATGTCCTCGATGGAAATATTGGTGATCCCCTCGAGATAGATATCGTCGGCAGCGATGCGGTTGCCGAAGGCGAGCGTCGTCAGGATGGCGAGCTTATGCGCCGTGTCGTTGCCCTCGATGTCGAAGGCCGGATCGGCTTCGGCATAACCGAGACGCTGGGCTTCCTTCAGGCAATCGGCGAATGACAGGCCCTCTTTCTCCATCCGCGACAGGATGTAGTTGCAGGTGCCGTTCATGATGCCGTAGACGCGCGAGATCGTGTTACCGGTCAGGGATTCACGCAGCGCCTTGATGATGGGAATGCCGCCAGCGACTGCCGCTTCGAAGTTGAGCAGCGCGCCCTTTTCTTCGGCAATCTCGGCAAGTTCGACGCCATGATAGGCGAGCAGCGCCTTGTTGGCGGTGACGACGTGCAAGCCGCGGGCAAGGGCCGCACGGACTGCTGCGTTGGCGGCGCCTTCGGCACCGCCGATCAACTCGACGAAGACGTCGATGTCGGCCTTCTGCGCCAGATCGACCGGGCCGCCGAACCATTCGATGCCGGCAAGGTCGATGCCACGATCCTTGCTGCGATCGCGGGCCGTGACGGCGACGATCTTAACGGGACGGCCGCAAGTAACGGCAAGCTCGTTGGCGCGGCTCTGAATGATACGGACAAGCGAGGCGCCAACGGTGCCCAAGCCCGCAATGCCGATTTTGAGGGCATCTGCCATGAGGAATTCCTGATCAATGTCGTGGGGCACGGCAGCCGCGGAAACGGCTGCCGTGAAAAATTAAGAGCGATGGGCGTTCAGTGAAATCACATTATGCATGGTCTCATCCGCGGTGGAGAGGAAGCGCTTCAAATTGCGCGCCGCCTGACGGATGCGATGCTCGTTCTCGACCAGCGCGATGCGGACGTAATCATCGCCCTGCTCGCCGAAGCCGATGCCCGGCGCCACTGCGATATCGGCCTTCTCGACCAGAAGCTTCGAGAACTCCAGCGAACCGAGATGGCGGAATTTTTCCGGGATCTTCGCCCAGGCAAACATCGTCGCTGCCGGCGGCGGCACATCGAAGCCGGCCTTGCCGAAGCTGTCGACCAGCACGTCGCGTCGGCGCTTGTAGATGTTGCGGACTTCCGCAATATCGGAGCCGTCACCGTTCAGCGCATGCGTCGCCGCCACCTGGATCGGTGTGAAGGCGCCGTAGTCGAGGTAGGATTTGACACGCGTCAAAGCCGCAATCAGACGCTCGTTGCCGACGGCGAAACCCATGCGCCAACCAGGCATGGAGAAGGTCTTCGACATCGAGGTGAACTCGACGGTGACATCCATCGCGCCCGGAACTTCGAGAACGGACGGCGGCGGATCATCGTTGAAGTAGATTTCCGAATAGGCAAGATCCGACAGCACGATGATGTCGTGCTTCTTGGCGAAGGCGACGACTTCCTTGTAGAAATCCAGCGTCGCGACATAGGCCGTCGGGTTGGACGGATAGTTGAGGATCAAGGCCAGCGGCTTCGGGATAGAGTGCCGCACAGCCCGTTCCAGCGGCGGGAAGAAGCTATCGTCCGGCTCGACCTGCATAGAGCGGATGACGCCGCCAGCCATCAGGAAACCGAAGGCATGGATCGGATAGGTCGGGTTCGGGCAGAGGATAACGTCACCCGGCGCCGTGATTGCCTGCGCCATATTGGCGAAGCCTTCCTTGGAGCCGAGGGTGGCAACCACCTGCGTATCCGGATTGAGCTTGACGCCGAAGCGGCGGGCATAATAGGCGGCCTGCGCGCGGCGCAGACCGGGAATGCCCTTGGACGAAGAATAGCGATGCGTGCGCGGGTCCTGAACCACTTCGCAGAGCTTGTCGACGATGGCCTTGGGGGTCGGAAGGTCCGGATTGCCCATGCCGAGGTCGATAATGTCGGCCCCGCCCGCTCGCGCGCTGGCCTTCAAACGGTTGACCTGTTCGAAGACGTAGGGCGGCAAGCGCCGGACTTTATGAAACTCTTCCATTTCTTTCCCCATGGGACAGCGGCCCTCAAAACCGCAATGAAGTTCGTCAATCTCCCGGTGAGCCGCGATACGAACTCCGGAATCGCGGCGCCGCAACTATACTGACGCGAAGGATACGGTGAATCTTTGGCGGTTATGAACGCAATGCGCTATCAACCAGGAAGAAACATCGAAATTCAGCCTAGCTGAACGCTTTGCGTCCAAATCGCCTGAAACGCAAGGCTAATTCTGCGTCGGCGCGGGCGTCTGGCTGGGATCGGCACTCTGCTGCTGAATTTCCGACAGCGTGTCCTGGCCGTGTTCGGCTGCGAGCTTACGCATGTCGGCCACACGCTTCTGATATTCGGCCTCCGAAATCGTGCCGGCTTTGCGCTGTGCGCCGAGCGCCGTCAATTTCTTGCCGATATCGGCCGCCTGCTGGTCGTTGATCTGAACATTCGCCGCCGTCGGAGGAGCGTTGAAGGAAGGATAACCGTCCTTGTAGTGCTGCTGGGTGTTGCCTTCATCGACCGGCTTGCCTTCAGCGGACTTGACGACGACAGCTTGTGGAGCCTGCTTGCTCTTCGCAAAGGCTGCTTTCTCCTCAGGCGTCGTGCAGCCGGCAAGCGCCAGCGCAAGAATGCCGCACAAAGCACCGCAAAATACGGAATACCGGTTGAGTCTTGCCACCATGCCGCCGCCCATATGTCGTCCTGCTCTCTTCCTTGCCGTGGGTTGCGACTGTTAAATTTGTCGCAGCGGCAAAGCAAGAGCAGGGTTGCGTTTCATTCGACTTGTATTCCTTTTCCAGCAAGATGTACAAATGGAAAACAAAGTGAGCTGCCGCCGGGAGGATGATGCGTGACCGACAGCAAGCGGGATAAAAGTGAAGGCAACGGCGCCTTTCAGGGCTTCGATGCGAAGTCGGTCGAGCCTTACATTGTCAAAGATCCCGAGGCGATGGCCGTGAACTTTGCCCGTGCGTTGGAAAATCTCGGCAAAGCTGCTTCTGCCTGGCTTGCGCCACGGGAGCGCGGCGAGAAGGTCGACACCGTCGCCGATCCGATGACCGATATGGTCAAGACGCTTTCCAAGGTCAGCGAATACTGGCTTTCCGATCCGCGCCGGACATTGGAAGCACAGACCAATCTTCTATCCGGCTATTTCGGCCTGTGGACGAAAACCATGCAGCGTCTCAGCGGCGATTCGGCGGCCGCGTCTGAACCCGAACCGATCAAGGACAAACGCTTCGCCGATGAGGATTGGCAGAAAAATCCTTTCTTCGATTTCCTGCGCCAAACCTATCTCCTGACCGCCGGCTGGGCAGACAAGCTAGTTACCGACGCCGAAGGGCTGGACGAGCACACGCGCCATAAGGCCTCCTTCTATACCAAGCAGATCACCGCGGCGCTGTCGCCGACCAATTTCGTCGCCACCAATCCGCAGCTTTATCGCGAGACCGTCGCCTCCAATGCCGAAAACCTGGTGCGCGGCATGAAGATGTTCGCCGAGGATATCAGCGCCGGCCGCGGCGAATTGCGGTTGCGCCAGACCGACATGACGAAATTCGCGGTCGGGCGGGACATGGCACTGACGCCCGGCAAGGTAATCGCGCAGAGCGAGGTCTGCCAGGTCATTCAATATGAAGCGGCAACCGATAAAGTCTTGAAACGGCCGTTGCTGATCTGCCCACCCTGGATCAACAAATTCTACATTCTCGATCTCAATCCGCAGAAATCCTTCATCAAATGGTGTGTCGAACAGGGGCACACCGTTTTCGTGATTTCCTGGGTCAATCCGGATAAGCGCCATGCGGCCAAGGATTGGACATGTTATGCGCGCGAAGGCATCGATTTCGCGCTGGAGACGATCGAGAAGGCAACCGGCGAAAAAGAGGTCAACGCGGTCGGTTATTGCGTCGGCGGCACGCTGCTGGCGGCAACGCTTGCTTTGCATGCCAAGGAAAAGAACAAGCGCATCCGCACCGTGACTTTTCTGACTACGCAGGTCGATTTCACCTTTGCCGGCGATCTCAAGGTTTTCGTCGATGAGGAGCAAATCTCGGCGCTGGAAGAGCAGATGAAGGCAGTCGGCTATCTCGAAGGCTCGAAAATGGCGACGGCCTTCAACATGCTGCGCGCCTCAGAGCTGATCTGGCCCTATTTCGTCAACAGCTATCTGAAAGGCCAGGAACCCCTGCCCTTCGATCTCCTGTTCTGGAACGCCGATTCCACGCGAATGGCCGCCGCCAACCATTCGTTTTATCTGCGCAATTGCTATCTCGACAACGCTCTAAGCCAGGGGAAGATGGTGCTCGACGGCAAAAAACTGTCGCTGAAGGACGTGAAGATACCCGTCTACAACCTGGCAACGCGCGAGGATCACATCGCGCCGGCCAAATCCGTCTTCATCGGCAGCCAGTTCTTCGGCGGGCCGGTGGAGTTCGTGGTGACCGGGTCCGGTCATATCGCCGGCGTCGTCAATCCGCCGGACAAGCACAAATACCAGTTCTGGACAGGCGGCCCGGTCAAGGGCGACTATGATCAATGGCTAGATGAGGCCAAGGAGACGCCGGGCTCCTGGTGGCCACATTGGCTTGCATGGATCAAGAGCAATGACAGCCGCATGGTTCCTGCCCGTAAGCCCGGCGGCGGAGCACTGAACGCCATTGAGGAAGCTCCCGGCAGCTTCGTCATGGAGCGCGCGTAAGCGGCGGTTATCCATGCTCTTCAATCCGCCCCTCGTTCCCGCGCGGCTGATCGCCCGCTATAAGCGCTTCCTTTTCGATGCCGAATTGGAGAGCGGCGAGATCATCACCGGATCCTGTCCGAACACCGGCTCGATGCAGGGCCTGACGACACCGGGTTCACGCATCTGGCTTTCCGAACACGACAGTCCGAAGCGCAAATATCGTCACGTCTTCGAACTGATCGAAGCCGATGGCACCACAGTCGGGGTCAACACCGCCATGCCGAACCGGCTGGCGGCGGAGGCGATCGCTCTCCGCCAGATTTCCGACCTCGGCTATTACACGAGCGTTCGGCGCGAGCAAAATTATGGCCGCAATTCCCGTATCGACCTGCTCTTGACCGATCCTTTGCGGACGACCACCTATGTCGAAGTCAAGAATGTGCATTTCATGCGCCAGCCGGGCCTTGCCGAATTTCCCGATACGGTGACAGCCCGCGGCGCCAAGCATCTCGAAGAACTCGGCGATATGGCGGAAGCGGGATATCGCGCCGTCATGCTGTTCGTGATCCAGCGGCACGACTGCAACCGCTTTCGTGTCTGCAGCGATCTCGACACCGTTTATGCGGCTGCTTTCGAGCGAGCTTTGAAACGCGGCGTCGAAGTCTATGCGTTGAAATGCAGAGTTTCGTCGACGGAAATAACGCCCGCTGGGTTGATCCCGATAGACGAACCCGGCATAGCTGCATTAAATACCAGTATAAAGATTTCTGCTGAAGGCTGATCATGGTGAATTACATCGAAGCGGCAACGGCGCCGTCGAAGAATACGGGCGCCATCCGCCTCTACGGGCAAGATGCTTTCGCAGGAATGCGCAAGGCGTGCCAGTTGACCGCCCGTTGTCTCGACGAACTGGCTGCAATCGTCAGGCCTGGCGTACCGACCGATGTCATCGACCGATTCGTCTTCGAGTTCGGCATGGATCACGGCGCCTATCCGGCGACGCTGAACTATCGCGGCTATATGAAATCCTCCTGCACGTCGATCAATCACGTCGTCTGCCACGGCATTCCCAACGACAAGCCGCTGCGCGACGGTGATATCGTCAATATCGACGTGACCTATGTGCTTGACGGCTGGCACGGTGATTCCAGCCGCATGTATCCGGTCGGCGAGATCAAACGTTCGGCGGAGCGGCTGCTCGAAGTGACCCATGAATCACTGATGCGCGGCATCGCCGCCGTGCGTCCCGGTGCGCGGACCGGCGCCATCGGTGAAGCGATCCAGGCCTATGCCGAAGCGGAGCGCTGCTCCGTCGTGCGGGACTTTTGCGGCCACGGCGTCGGCAGCCTCTTCCATGATTCGCCGAACATCCTGCATTACGGCCGCGCCAGCGAGGGCCCGGAACTGCGCGAAGGCATGATCTTCACCATCGAGCCGATGATCAATCTCGGACGACCGCATGTGAAAGTGCTTGGCGACGGCTGGACAGCGGTCACGCGTGACCGCTCGCTGTCGGCGCAGTACGAGCACACCGTCGCCGTTACCGCGACCGGCTGCGAAATATTCACCCTTTCGCCCGGCGGTCTCGACCGTCCCGGCCTGCCGCCGCTGCAGGGGTAATACATGGCAAGGCGCCCCGCTTCCTCTTCCGGACATGGCGACATGCCCGTCGATAGCGGCGGGGCGGCGGATGGCCTTGAAGGCGCGTCGCTTTTCGACGAACGGCTGTTTTTCGCCCACCAACCAGCCAAGGCTACGCTGCGCGACAAACCGGCAAAACCACCGAGCATACCGGCCAATGCCGAGGCTCACTATCACGGCCACCGAGAACGACTGCGCAATCGCTATCGCGATGGCGGCGATGCGGCGCTTGCCGATTACGAAATCCTCGAGCTCTTGCTGTTTCGGCTGATTCCGCGCCGAGACACCAAGCCGATCGCCAAGGCGCTGCTTGCCCGCTTCGGCACGCTCGGCGGCGTCTTCGGCGCGCCAACCAATCTGCTGCAGGAAATCAGCGGCGTCGGCGAAGCCGTGGCCCTCGATCTGAAGTTGGTGGCGAGTGTTGCACAGCGCATGCTGAAAAGCGAGCTGACGGGCAAGCCGGTGCTCTCCTCCTGGAAAGCTCTGATCGACTACTGCCATACAGCCATGGCGCATGAGAGGCGCGAACAGTTTCGGATCCTGTTTCTCGACAAGCGCAATGCCCTGATCGCCGACGAAGTGCAGGGTTTGGGCACGATCGATCACACGCCCGTCTATCCGCGCGAGGTGGTCAGACGGGCACTCGAACTCTCAGCCACCGCCATTATTCTCGTGCACAACCACCCCTCCGGGGACCCCACTCCTTCGCGCGCCGATATCGATATGACAAAGACGATCATCGACACGGCCGGTCCTTTGGGCATTACTGTCCACGATCATATTATCATCGGCAAGAACGGCCACGTCAGCTTCAGAGCACTACGTCTGGTCTGAAACGTCTTTCTCAGATATATTAAAACGTTAAAATACTTACGTAATGTATTGTTTTTTCTATATTGATCAGCACAAATACCGATCTGGAGCACTGAAGCATCGATAGTTCCTACCTCGGGAGCTCTCCTCCGCTTTTAAGGTATTTGTCAGGATGTTCTGACACAACGACTGCGCCTCCAGATCGGCGCATTTGCCGGCGGAAGCGGTTGTTTTGTTTACGCCTTATCCGCCCGAGGTGCGGCATATCCGGAGATTACATTGCCGAAGACGTCATCGCCGCTTTCTCATCGTCTGCGCCGCGTCGGCCGTGGTATTCTTTTTGCGTTTTCCCCGTTTGCGCTGATCGCCGGCGGTTTCTATGCTCATATGCTCTGGACAACGAATTTCCATCCAGTCATTGCAGGCGAGGTCTACCGCTCTTCTCAGCCGTCACCGGCGACGATCGCCGAACTGCAGAAGCAGTATGGTATCAAGACCATCATCAATCTGCGCGGCGACAATAGCGGCCGTAGTTGGTATGACAACGAAGTCGCCCAGGCGAAGGAACTCAATATCAACCACATCGACTTCAAGATGTCTTCCAGCCGCGAACTGACTCAGGAGCGAGCAGCTCAGCTCGTCGAGATCATGCGCGATGCGCCGAAGCCATTGTTGATCCATTGCCAGGCCGGCGCAGACCGCACGGGGCTTGCCTCTGCCCTCTATCTCGCTGCTATCGCCAAAACCGGCGAAGCGGTTGCAGAGAGCCAGATGTCGATCATCTACGGACATCTGCCGCTTTCCTTTACCCATGCCTATGCCATGGACCGGACTTTTGAAAAGCTGGAGCCTTGGCTCGGCCTTTCCAGCTCCTGATCATTTCCTGTTAGATAATCTGTAACATTGAGCGGCTACCGGTTGACGGGCAGCATGTTGCGTTGCGACATTGATTCCATAGATTTCATCACCCGAGGCTTCCGATGGACCAATTCGATCTCATAGTCGTGGGCAGTGGCCCCGCAGGCCGCAGAGGCGCCATTCAGGCCGCCAAGCTCGGCAAGAGGGTGCTGGTGATCGAACAGGGGAAGCGTGTCGGCGGTGTTTCCGTCCATACCGGCACCATTCCATCGAAGACGCTGCGCGAAACCGCGCTTAATCTTTCCGGCTGGCGCGAGCGCGGCTTCTATGGCCGCTCCTATCGCGTCAAACAGGAAATCAGCGCCGAGGATCTGCGCCGTCGCCTGTTGATCACGCTCGACCATGAAGTCGAAGTGCTGGAGCACCAGTTCGCCCGCAATCGCGTCCAACACATTCGCGGAAAGGCTAGCTTCGTCGATCCCCAGACCCTGCAGGTCGTCAAGGATGACGGCGAAGTGCTCCATGTGACCGGCGCCAGCATTCTGCTCGCGGTCGGCACCAAGCCCTTCCGTCCGGACTACATGCCCTTCGATGGCAAGACCGTTCTCGACAGCGACGAGTTGCTGGAGATCGAGCATCTGCCGCGTTCGATGGTCGTCATCGGAGCCGGCGTCATCGGGATCGAATATGCGACGATCTTCAGTGCGCTCGATACACAGGTAACGTTGATCGATCCGAAATCGACGATGCTCGACTTCATCGACAAGGAAATCGTCGAGGACTTCATCTATCAGCTACGTGACCGCAACATGAAGCTTCTGCTGGGGCAAAAGGCCGAGAAGGTCATCCGGCAGGATGGCAAGGTGGAACTGCTGCTGGATAATGGCCGCCATATCGTCACCGATATGGTGTTGTTTGCGGCCGGCCGCATGGGTGCTACCGATACGCTCAATCTGGCGGCCGCCGGTCTCGAAGCGGACAATCGCGGCCGCCTCAGCGTCAATCCCGAAACCTTTGCCACCAACGTCTCCCATATCTTCGCAGCCGGCGACGTCGTCGGTTTTCCGAGCCTTGCCTCGACCTCGATGGAACAGGGCCGTATCGCTGCCCGCGTCGCCGTCGGCGCTATCGCCAAGGAGCCGCCGAAATACTTCCCCTACGGCATTTACGCCGTGCCGGAAATCTCCACCTGCGGCCTTTCCGAAGAAGAGGTGAAGGACCGCCATATTCCCTACGAATGCGGCATCGCCCGTTTCCGCGAGACGTCCCGCGGCCATATCATGGGCCTCGATACCGGCCTCTTGAAGATGATCTTTTCGCTGAAGACCCGCCGCCTGCTCGGCGTCCACATCGTCGGCGAAGGCGCGACCGAACTCGTCCATATCGGCCAGGCGGTGTTGAACCTCAAAGGCACGGTCGAATATTTCGTCGAAAACACCTTCAACTACCCGACACTCGCGGAAGCCTACAAAATCGCCGGTCTGGATGCGTGGAACCGTATGGGCGATATCAAGTCGGAGATTTGAGCAGGTTGCGGCATAATCTCCTCTCCTCGTTGAAACGGTGAGAGGAGACCCAATCGTCCGACGTTTTGCGGCAGATGCCACTGATGGCCACTTTCGGCCGGACCGCCCCACTGTTAGCTGCCGAGGACGTCGCCCGGAAAATCACTCGAATGCTCCATTATCCAGGAAGTCCCGCGATTTCCAACGCGATGCCGAGAGATGCCGATAACGCTGGTTGGCAGTCGACGCCGGAAAATTGCATGCGGTAGCGAAAAGCAGGCTGTAGTTCCAAAACTCGTGCCGCCGCACTTTTGGCATCGGCGTGGCGCCCAAGGTTTGCGAGCGATGCCGCCAACAGCATGTACGAAATGCTGTGGCGAGGATTGTATTGAACAGCCCTGTAAGCTGCTTTGACTGCATCCTCGTAATTTCCCAGATGGAAATGACCAAGCACCAATGCATGAAAAGCGGACCATGCCCAGGGATCGAAAGGGCTGAGACGCAACGCCCGCTCGCCCCATTCGACGGCGCGCTCGGCCTTTCCGGCCCACCCAAACATCACGCCGCCAACGATATAGGTTATCGCCGAAGATGGGCTGATGGCGAGGGCAGCTTCGGCCGCGGCGAAGGCGGCATCGCGATCGTGTTCGTCCATTCCAATGGAAAAAGCGGCAAATGTCAGCGCGAGCGCATCGTCTTGTCCGTGGAGAATTGCCGTCCGAGCGTGTCGGACCGATGCCAGACGATGTTCTTCGAGCAATCCGGCGCGGAGGAAAAGGCAGTGATGGCACATTGCAGCAAAGGCATGCGCCAGCGCATAGCTTGGTTCGAGAACAAGCGCCTGGTCCAACAGCACCAATGCCCTTGTTGCCTCCACCGGCATGCCGCAGTAGACGTCGGGCTGAGCTTGCAAAACGAGGTCATAGGCGTCAAGACTTTCGGGCCGCTTGCGCCTGACGCGCTCCAATTCCGCCTTGCGGAGGTGCGGCTCGATGGCACTGACGACATTGAGGGCGATTTCATCCTGCAGTTCGAAAATGTCGTCAAGCGGACGGTCAAACCGTTCCGTCCACAGTAGGCTTCCGGTCTCCGCCTCGATCATCCGGGCAGATATCCGGACGCGACCGCCGGACCTTCGCACACTGCCCTGCAGGAGATAGCGTACGCCCAGCTCCTCGCCGATCTGCTTCAGGTCCACCGATTGCCCGTCATACGCAAAACTTGATTTTGGTGCGACCACAAGCAGCCAATTTATTCGGGACAGGCCGGCCGCGATGTCTTCGACGATGCCGTCTGCGAAATACTCCTGTTGAGCGTCACCACTCTGATTTGAGAACCGAAGCACGGCAACGGATGGTCCGGATGGAAGACTATGCGAGGATGGTGTTCGGCACGCTGCTTTGTCGAGCACGTCCTCGCTTGTCACCTCTGGCCCAATGTATCGATATCCCCGCCGCGGCAGAGTCTCGATCCAACTCGAACCACCATCCTCGGAAAGTGCGCGGCGTATGGCTGCCATCTGGACCGTAAGATTGCTGTCCTCGACGGCGAGACCCGGCCATGCGGCCTCTATCAGCGCCTCCTTGCCAACCGGCATTCCCGCCCGTTCCAGAAGCACCCGCAATAGCGCCACTGCGCGTCGCCCCAGCCCCAACGGCTCTGCTCGGCAAAACAGAATTTCAGCGTCCGCATCGAGGCGAAACGAGCCGAACGTGTGGACCGTCGCCATAGGTCGAGGAAATATCATTCGCAGATATTTTGCAACATTTTCGCAATCCATTTGCGACTTCGAGTTGGCAAAGCAGCATCCTTCGGGAGGTCACCAGGGCCTTGAGACACAACAGCGGAGGAGAGTGAAATGAGCGCGAAAGCCATTGTTCGAATGCCGGGTGAAGGCAAGGAGCTGAAGCTGGCCGGAGAGCCTTTGAGATTGCTGGTGGTCGGGGGAGATACAAAGCACACGTCGATGTTTGACTGGACATTGCCGTCGGGTTTTTCCACCGGCCTCCATGTTCACCGGGTTCAGGAAGAAACCTTCTTTGTTCTTGAGGGCGAATGTGAATGGCACATCGACGGCCGGAAAATCACGGCCACGCCGGGGACCTATGTCTTCATCCCTCCAGGGGTGCCCCACAATATTGGCAATGCCAGTGGCAAGACGGCGAGGATGATCATGACAGTCTCGCCGCCCGGGCACGAACATTATTTTGAGGAACTTGTGAAGCTTGTTGCGCAGAGCAACACGCCGAATCCCGACGCCATTGCGGAATTGAGGGAACGATATGACACGACCCAAATATCGAGGCTGCAGAAATAGGTGAGAGGAAGGAGTGGTCGCCTGTGGTTTGATATTGCCACGAGCGGCTACAGTAGCGGGTGGAGCCATCTACTCCTAAATTCCGCGATTTTCCCACGCCCTACCCCAACAAAAAAGGCCCCGCCGCGAACGGCAGGGCGTGATTTCGTTTCGGAAGAGAGCCGAATTATTCGGCGCTGTCTTCAGCAGCCTTCTTCTTCGGAGCGGCCTTCTTCTTCGGAGCGGCAGCTTCTTCGCCTTCGGCGGCAGCTTCGGTTGCTTCAGCCTTGGCGGCAGCCTTCTTCTTCGGAGCAGCCTTCTTGGCTGCCGGCTTGTCTTCGGTTTCGGCCTCGTCGTCAGCCAGCAGCGCTTCCTTGGAAACGGTCTTGTCGGTGACGTCGACTTCGGTCAGCAGGTGGTCGATGACCTTTTCTTCGAAGATCGGCGCGCGCAGGTTGGCCGAGGCGCCGGGCGTGTTGCGGAAGAAGTTCAGGATTTCCTTTTCCTGACCCGGGAACTGCTGGAGCTGCGCATAGAGGGCGCGCTGCATTTCGTCTTCGCTCACTTCGACGCCGGCCTTTTCGCCGATTTCAGAGAGAACGAGGCCAAGGCGGACGCGGCGTTCGGCGAGCTTGCGATATTCTTCGCGAGCCTTTTCTTCCGTCGTGTCTTCGTCTTCGAAGGTCTTGCCGGATTCATCGAGATCGGTCTGGATCTGGCGCCAGATGCTGGCGAATTCGGCTTCGACAAGCTTCTGCGGGGTGTCGAACTGATACATCTCGTCAAGCTGGTCGAGGATCTGACGCTTGACCTTCTGACGGGTAACGGAGCCATACTGGCTTTCGATCTGGCCGCGGACGATTTCCTTCAGGCGGTCGGCGGATTCGATGCCAAGCTTGGAGGCGAGTTCATCGTTGATTTCGATGTCGCCGGGTGCTGCGACTTCCTTTACCTTGATGTCGAAGGTGGCTTCCTTGCCGGCAAGATTCTTGGCCGGGTAATCAGCCGGGAACGTCACAGTGATGGTCTTCTCATCGCCAGCCTTGAAGCCTACGAGCTGCTCTTCGAAGCCCGGGATGAAGCGGTTGGAGCCGAGGACGAGCTGAGCGTCTTCGTCCTTGCCGCCCTCGAAGGCTTCGCCATCGACCTTGCCGAGATAATCGATCGTGACGCGGTCGCCGTTGGCGGCCTTGCCCTTCTTCGTCTCGTAGCTGCGGGCGCTTTCGGCGATCTTCAGGATCTGTTCGGTGACTTCGTCCTCGCCGATTTCGGCGACTTCGCGGGTAACCTTGACGCCCTTGACGGACTTCAGTTCGATTGCCGGGATGACTTCATAGGAAAGCGTGAACTCGAAATCGGCCTGAGCGGCGAGGATCTTTTCAGCCTCGTCCTTGTCCTCGGTCATGGCGACTTCCGGCTGGGTCGCCGACTTTTCGCCGCGCTCGGTCAGGATGGCCGGCGGCTGGTCGCGAACGATCTCGTTGACGAGGTCGGCCATGATCGACTTGCCGTAGACCTTCTTCAGATGCGCAACCGGCACCTTGCCCGGACGGAAACCGTTGATACGGACCTTGTCCTTGACCTCGGCCAGACGCTCGTTCATGCGAACTTCCATGTCCTTGGCCGGGATGACCACCTTGATTTCGCGCTTCAGCCCTTCAGCGAGCGTTTCGATAACCTGCATTGTCCTACCTTCATTCATGGCGGCCGTGCCCAGACAGCCGTTCGTTTCGATGAGCACGACGCCGGAAAATCCCGAGCGTGGCTTGGATGCAATTCCTCATCATTTTGCTGGAGCGCCGCGCGTTCGAACGAACGCGCAAAAGGTCGCTCTCCCTCTCGGAATCTAGGGCATCTTGTCCACTTTCCAGTAGAAAGCGGGATGCTCTAGGCAAAATGGCGCGTCCTACAGCGGGTCAGGAGACAGGCTCGTTAAGCCTCTCCCGTCCACAAGGCAGCCTTGGTGCGGGTAGAGAGACTTGAACTCCCACGCCTTGCGGCACCAGAACCTAAATCTGGCGTGTCTACCAATTTCACCATACCCGCGTTCCCAAAAGCATACGGCAATGCCTGCCCATGAGGCCTTCCGGAGCGCGGCGTCTCTATATCACCCGTTTTAAACCACGCAAAGGAAAAATGACGGTTCCACGACCGTCCGCGGACCTTGTTTGGTTTTCCACGGAAACGCCGTCAGTAAAGCGGCTCGTCATAGACGGATTTACCGTCCAGGAGCAGGCTCCTGATATGCGCCACGCCATCGGCCGAGACGCGGGCGGCAATGGCGACGCGGTCGTGATTGCGTGCATCCTCGATGGCGCGGCCCTCGCCTTCGGGCATATAATAGCGCTCGATGCCGTATGTGACCTGGATCGTAGCCTCCGGGCTATCGCCATAAGAGAAATAGTCGAAAGGCAGGGTTTTGAGAACGACGGTGTCCGGTTTCGGTTCCAATGGTCCAAAGGACGATTCGACAATGCCCCAATAGCCATCATCCCGTTTCTTCAGGCGAACGGACAGAACCTGGTTTTTCCGGCTCTCGGTCGGTGCCCCGCCGATCAGGGTCGATACCGGTACCCGCGAAATATCGTAATTCAGTGTCACATAGTCGCCGCGCAGCAAATCGCGGGGATCGATCGGAGCGGTTTTCAACAGCACTTCGACGCCGCTTCTCAAGCCCCAAGCCCGTTCGCCGACCATATAGCCAAGGATGGCCGTCTGCAGCGTCGCGACAATGATGGCGGCGATCCACATGCGCCGGCTGAGGTTGCGTGCGACGCTGCTCGTTTCGGCTGCCATCGTCATACCTGCACCTCCTGCCCGTCACTCCGCGGGCCGGCATGATGGGAAAATCGCCGCTCAAGCCGAATGACCAGCCAGGCGGCGATGGCAACCAACACGCCGCAAATCAGGAAGAAGCCCGATGTGCCGATGATCGAACCAACCGTCTCGCTCGCAAGATAGAGAATCTCCCAAGCAAAGACGACGTATGCGAGATAACGCACTGCACCATTGTCGCGGCCGCTCAGAATGATCGCTACGATGGCACTTGCGAGCGTCACAAAGGCAATCACGATGAGAGGCAGCTTGTTTTCAACCCATATATTGTTCTCAAAAACACCGTTGCCGATCTCTCCATGGACTGCGAAGAGACCGATGGCAGCGATGAGGAAGGCATAGAAGGCCGGCGCCGCGCCGGCAGTCCGGGCGATCCGCATCAGAGGCGAAACTGGCAGGCTAACGGCCAGGAACACAATCAAGCCGGCGGCGGCAAGCAGAACAGCCGCATGCAGGCTCTCATACTGCGCAAAAATCCATGTCAGCCAGCCGACAAGCATGAAGTAGGCAAGATGCCGAGACCTCGGCGCATTGACGTATCGGACAAGGGCGATCAGCACGGCCGCCATAACCGGTGGCGCCCAAGGCATGAGGCCGTACCATTGGTCATAATGATCCCAAAGATAAAAGCCGCAAAAGCCCCAAGCCAGAAACCCGGCAAGAGCGACCTGCGCGCTTGAGCGAAACAATGTGGCCGCGATGCTGGCGACTGCGAACCAGACGATCATCATCGTCAGATCATCGCCGGACATATTATACATCTGGCCGACCAGCGACATGGCGCCACCGAAACTCATCGTACCGAGAATCAGCACCGCCGAGGCGAGAATCGGATGCCCGCGCGTGAATGAATAGGCGCCGCCGAGATAAAAAGCCCAGATCAGCGCTATAAGCCCGGAGAGCCTGACAACCCTGGGGATGGCCTCCCAATTCGACGCTACGAAAAGCAGAATCGCGACGCCAACCAACAGCGCCGCCATGACGGCAAGCACTCGACCGAGGCTGAAGCTTGCAGGGCGGCTGTCATATTCGCTGAGAATCGCCGCCGCTGCCGGTGCGTCGACCAGTCCCTTATCCACCCAGATCTTTAAATCACGCTCCAGCCTACCCCGGTACATCGCGCGCCCCTGACAGCGATTCCCTCGTCTCAGCACGTCTTATCACAGATCGAGTGGGTTCGAAGTCGCTCTTTCGAGTCTCAAATCGAGCCGGATTTCCAGCAAAGCCGCACCGCGTTAATGTTGGATTAAGGCTTTACTCCCTAGAATGATCGTTTGCGGCATAGGCATCGCCCTAAGGTATGCAAATTCAGCATGCCTCCCATGAAATTATTGCGCTGCACAAAAATAAAAAGTCATACTATTTTATGAGCATCAAAGGACGGCGGTGGCGCGCCGCTTCGGCGAAAGCTGGAAAGAGCCTGGGGATAAATCCTCACACAGAATTCGGAGCCGCACACTCCTCCTCCCAGTGCGCTCCGATGGATTGACGACACTCCTCCTCCCAGTCGTCAATCACCACAAATGACGCCCACCGCATCCTCCTCCCGCGGTGGGCGTTATTTTTTATCCAACCAAATCGGTCTACTCGGCGCGAATCGGCAGGCCGCGGCTGCGCACTGCTTTTGCGGCCCGGACTATTGGAAGAGTACAGGGAGTGCGGTCCGGATTTTGTTCGCGTGCCGAGCTCGCGGGGCCGACCTTCTTGAGCAATTGCTCAATTCGCGCAAACGATCACAGACTCGACCAAATATCCTGCCGAATGCTCGCCTTCGCGCCACTACGATGTGCACATAAAGCAGCCACTCTCTTAACCAAATCATCATACTGAATTGCACCATGCGCATAGGTGGCATGAAGCATTCGCTCTTTTAGTTCTTGCAGCGCAGCATATATTCACGATCATCAGATCAAGGACGGAACCAATTGCGGAACCGGCAAGATCTCCAGACCCTCGAAAGGGATTTAAAATGAACCTGACCCGCTCTTTCAATAACTGGCGCAAGTATCGTCAGACCGTTAACGAACTCGGCCGCATGAGCACCCGCGAACTGCACGACCTCGGTATCGATCGTTCGGACATCCGTCGCGTAGCTCGCGAAGCCACCGGCCGCTAAGTACCGGTTTGGCTTCGCTAAATAGCGACAGCCTACACAACGCCCGTTGCGGACAACCGCGGCGGGCGTTCTTTTTTTGGCATTGTTTTTTTCCGTCGTTCGCGCCGGCAGCAACTCTCAAACTGCTTCAAGCCATGCGCCTCGCAGGGTCACATAAATTTTGGGCATTGATGGCTTTTTGGGCGTCATATTGCACAAATGCATAGCAGACGCTTTTTATTTGCACTGCAAAATATTCGTCCTCGCGCCTATATAGATGGCAAGCGCTGAGGCGGCAATCGTGCCGCTCGCAACATGAATGACTGAGGACAAAACAATGAACCCGCTTCGCATTGCCAAGAACTGGATTAGCTACCGCCGCACCCTGAACGAGCTCGGCAACCTTTCCAGCCAGACCCTGTCGGATATCGGCGTTAGCCGCTACGAAATCCGCAACATCGCTTCCCGCTCTTTCCGTTAATACAACGGACCAAGTGGACTGCCCCAAGACGGCGCCCTTCGGCGCCGTTTTTGATTCCGGCTTTTGCGTAAAGCAATTGGATCGCCGCCCTGCCCGTGGTAATGACGCGCGCATGACAAATAGCAGCTCTTTTTCTCCCATCCATGTCATCGGCGGCGGTCTTGCCGGCTCGGAAGCCGCTTGGCAGATCGCCAGCGCCGGCGTGCCCGTCATCCTGCATGAGATGCGCGGCGTGCGCGGCACCGAGGCGCATAAGACCGACGATCTGGCGGAACTCGTCTGTTCCAATTCTTTTCGCTCCGATGATGCGACCAGCAATGCAGTCGGCGTCATCCATGCGGAAATGCGTTTGGCCGGCTCGCTGATCATGGCTTCGGCGGATAAACACCAGGTTCCCGCCGGCGGCGCGCTGGCGGTGGATCGCGATGGATTTTCCGCAGCAGTCACGCAGGCGATCGAAAGCCATCCGCTGATCACGGTCCTGCGCGAGGAAATCCAGGGTCTGCCGCCGAAGGAATGGGACCAGGCGATCATCGCCACCGGACCACTGACGGCACCCGGACTCGCCAGCGCCATCCAGGCCGAGACCGGTGCGGATGCGCTTGCCTTTTTCGACGCCATCGCGCCGATCGTCTATCGCGATAGCATCAATATGGATATCTGCTGGTACCAGTCACGTTACGACAAGGTCGGACCGGGCGGCACCGGCAAGGACTACATCAACTGCCCGATGGACGAAGCCCAATACAATGCCTTCGTCGATGCCCTGATTGCCGGCGATGCGGTTGGTTTCAAGGAATGGGAAGGCACGCCCTATTTCGATGGCTGCCTGCCGATCGAAGTGATGGCAGAGCGCGGGCGCGAGACGCTGCGCCACGGGCCGATGAAGCCGATGGGCCTGACCAATGCCCATAATCCAGGCGTCAAGGCCTATGCAATCGTCCAGCTCCGCCAAGACAATGCTCTTGGCACGCTCTACAACATGGTCGGTTTCCAGACGAAGCTGAAATATGGTGCGCAGGCCGAGATTTTCCGGCTGATCCCAGGCCTGGAGAATGCCGAATTCGCACGGCTCGGCGGGCTGCACCGCAATACCTATATCAATTCGCCGACGCTGCTCGATCGCTCGCTGACGCTGAAATCGCGGCCGGGCCTGCGCTTTGCCGGCCAGATCACCGGCTGCGAAGGTTATGTCGAAAGCGCTAGCATCGGCCTGCTCGCCGGACGCTTTGCCGCTGCCGAGCGCAAGGGTGAGTCGCCGTCGCTGCCGCCGGACACGACGGCGCTGGGTTCGCTGCTCAACCACATCACCGGCGGCCATATCGTTTCCGATGAAGAGCCGGGCAAGCGATCCTTCCAGCCGATGAACATCAATTTCGGGCTGTTTCCGGAATTGGAACCAGGCTCGATCGTCAAGCCGGAGGGCGTCAAGCGCTTCCGCGGCAAGGATAAGACGATCATGAAACGGCAACTTATCGCCAAGCGGGCGCTGGCGGATTGCGCCGGGTGGCTGGGACAATAATTGCCTTCGCCCAGCGGGAAGAAGGTCGCCCGAAGGGCGGATTGAGGGGGCGTTACTGGAAAGAATTTAGTGTGCGTGACAGCGGCACTTTGCCTGCAGTGCCCCTCAACGGGCCATTCACGGTTTCGCTTCACTCAACCGATCATGCCCACCTTCTCCCCGCTGGGGCGAAGTTTTTTCAACATAATTGCCGAGCAGCCAGAGCGAGACCTCTGCGGCCTCCGCGGGCGTGGCGAATTCGAATGTGCCGTTATGGTGCGGTGCGTCCAGGAACTCGACGGTCAAACCGCGTCCGGTCCCAGAATCCTTGGCACGCGCCCTGCCCGGCTCGATCAGATGAACGGCAAAGTGATTGCGCAGGCTCCGCATGAAGCCGGCCTTGTCGTCATGCAGGCGCACGAAAACCGCCTGGCCGTTGGCCGTGGTCTGCAACTGCCGGATCGCTTCCGTCGGAAAAGCGCGGCCGAATTCAAGAATGGCAAGACCGGTGTCGTGCAAACCGTCCTCCTTGTTCTGCGACGCCATGCGCGTTGCGAAGAAGGCAAAGAAAACGACGATCGCAAAGAGTATGCACCAGACGATGATGCCCATAGCGGCTCTCCTGGAATGCGGGCAGATGTTCAGCGGTCTCTATAGACCCCGAGACTTGCGCGAACGTGGTCGATTTCAGATTTTCCGGGTCATTGAAGCCAATGCCATGCGCATCTGCCGGCGCCATTGCGGCTGCAGGAAAGATTGATCGAACAACTCAGCGCCCAGCGCCTGTGCGCGTTTCAGCACCGGCTCCGCCAAAACCACCGGCAGGAAAGCCGGAAACACCGTCGGCGCAATATTGCCGGCGGCTCTGGCCTTCGCCAGATGCTCGCGGCCAAGGCCGGCAAAAGCTTCGATGGCGGCGGAAATGCGTGCCTTGTCCTCGCCGGCGAGGAAGGCATCACGATCGAGGCCGGTTGCCGTCAAGATTTCTAACGGTAGGTAGAGCTGTCCGCGGCGGCGATGCAGCGGCATCAGCTGCAGCAGCCCAGCAATCGCCTGCGCCACGCCTGCATGGCCGGCGGCATCGGCCGAGCGGCTGGCATCCTCCGGCGACAGCACCAGGCTCGCGAGCTGGATCAGCGCCGATGCCGTCTCGCCGGCATAGCCTTCCAGCGTGCCGCGCGTTTCCATCGGATCATCGTAGAGATCGAAGATGCGCGCATCGATCATATCGATCAGCGTTTGTCGCGGCAGGCGATACGCTTCGATCGCGGCGAGCAGCTCGGCAGCGACGGGATTGGCAGCGCTTGACCCATGCGCCTGTCCCTCGAGCAGATCACGCCAATATTGCATACGCACTTCGCCCGGCAAAGGCTCGTGGACGAGATCGCGGATGCGCGCGAGTTCGGCATTGAAGGCATAGAGTGCGGCGAGTGCGCCGCGCTTGTCCTCCGGTGCCAGCAGGCAGGCGAGATAACGGTCGCGATCGGTGTCGCGAAGCGTCGCCAGGCAAAGATCCTGGTTGCTACGGGGCGCAGCTAATGTTGTCATGCCCTAACTGATCCTCGTCAAACGGCGATCAGCGCCGCGGCAACAGCGCGGGACTCAGCCAGCATGATGTTGAATGTGCGCACCGCCGCTCCCGTGTTCATCGAATCGGAAGAAATCTGCTTGGCGCGGAGCATTGCCCTCAGCTCCGAAGGCAAGGGCCGCAGTTCCAAGCCCGTGCCGACCAGCAGCACTTCGATCTCGGCGGACTCATCGAGCACTTTCTGGAAATGCGCCGGCGTCAGCGCATCCTCCGGCGTCATATCCCAGCCATAGATGCCCGAGGGCAGGCAGAGCAGCGAACCGCGATGCGACATATCGGCAAACCGGAAACCGCCATTGCCATAAGCGTCGATCGGTGCGCGGCCGGGAAAATGCGCGTTCCGTATTTCTATGCCTTTTGCCACTTTGTCACACCGCTGGTTTGCCTGATTGCACGTCGCCGCCTGCCTGTCCCTCGTTTTCGCCGCCGGCCTGGAATTTATCCGGGCGCAGCTTGAAGACGATCAGGACTGGAGCCGCAATATAGATCGACGAGAAAGTGCCAACCGCGACGCCGAAAAGTAAGACGAAGGTGAAGGATCGGATCACCTCGCCGCCGAATATATAGAGCGCGAACAGCGCCAGCAAAGTCGTCGCCGAGGTCAGAACCGTGCGTGACAGCGTCTGATTGATCGAAGCGTCGATCAGAATCGGCAACGGCATCTGCGGATAGCGTCTCAGATTCTCGCGCATCCGGTCATAGACCACAACCGTGTCGTTCAGCGAATAGCCGACAATGGTCAAAAGTGCTGCAATGCCCGTCATGTTGAATTCCATGCCGGTCAGCACGAAAAGGCCAAGCGTCAGGATGACGTCATGCAAGGTGGCGACGATCGCGCCAACGGCAAACTGCCATTCGAAACGCAGCCAGATGTAGATGAGGATCGCAGCCAGCGCCGCCAGAACCGCAACCGAAGCCGTGGTGCTGATTTCGCCGGAGACGGCGGGGCCGACGACCTCGATACGGGAGAAATCGTAGTCTTTGCCCAGCTCGTCGCGCACGAGGGTCACGGCGGATTGTTCGGCGTTTTCGCCGCCCTGCTGCGCATGCACCCGGATCACCGCACTCAGCCGATCGGCCAGCCGGTCGACCTGCACATCGCCCGGAACCACATTCTGCAGGCGCGATTGAATATTGGCCGGATCGACAACGCCCTGCTTGGCGCGAACTTCGATGATCGATCCGCCGGTAAAGTCTATACCGAGGTGCATGCCGACCGTTGCGAAGGCGAGCAGAGTTGCGACCGACAGCGCCGCCGAGACTGTAAACGAATAGCGTCGTATACCCATGAAGCGGATATTCGCGCCATCGAAAATGCCGCTTCGCACACCCGCCAGCAGCACCCGCGGCTTGCGATGCGAAATCCAGGCATCGACGAGCGACCGCGTGACGAAGCAGGCGGTAAAGAAGGTGGTGAAAACGCCCACCATCAATGTCGCCGCAAAGCCACGAACCGCACCGCCGCTGACATAAAAGAGAATGGCGGCGACGATGAGCACCGTGAGATCGGCGTCGGCTACGGTGGCGGCCGCCCGGTTGAAGCCATGGCGCAGCGCATCGACGAGAAGATGGGTCTTCTTTTCTTCTTCCCGGACGCGCTCGTAGATCAACACATTGGCATCGAGCGCAATGCCAATGATGAGAACGATGGCGGCAATCCCGGGCAGCGTCAGCGTGATGCCGAAGAGCCCCATGATCGCCAGAACCATGATGATGTTGATGACAAGCGCAATCGTCGCGGCGACACCGAGCAGTCCATAAAAGCCGATCATCAGCGCGGCAACGAAAATACCGGCGGCGATGCAGGCCGTTACGCCGGAGCGCATCGTTTCATTGCCCAGACCGGGCTTGATGGTCCGCTCTTCGACCGTAGTCAGCGTCGCAGGCAACGGCCCCGACTTCAGCATGACGGCGAGATCCTGTGCGCCCTGTGCCGTGAAATCGCCGGGTATATCGATGTCGCCGGTGGTGATTGCCGTCTTCAATGCGGCCACCGAAATGACCTGATCGTCAAGCACGACCACGATATTCTTGCCGAGATTGTTAGCCGTCGCTTGCGCAAAGCGGCTGGTCGCTTCGGGCGTCAGTTTGACGGAGATATTGCCGTCGTTGTTTTGGGCATTGGACACCGCTACGGCATCGGCAAAGTCAATATTCGAAAGGAGAGGCTGCTTCTGGACGAGATAGCCGACCGGCGGATCGTCGTCGGAAAACAGCACTTCCGAACCGGCGGGCGGTCGGCCATTGATGGCATCCTGCACCTGCATGGATTGATCGACCAGACGGAAGCTGAGCTGGGCAGGCTGGTTCAGAAGATTCTTCAGGCGCTGCGGATCGGCGAGACCCGGCACCTGAATGATGACACGGTCCGCGCCCTGCCGGCGGATCAGTGGCTCGCCGACACCCAACTGAGCGATACGATTGCGAATGACTTTGAGCGAGCGCGTCATGGATGCGGAGACACGCTCATTGATGCCGGCATCAGTAATATCGATGATCAGGGCACCGTTGTCGCCTTGCGACAAGGTCGCCTCCGCCTTGCCGCTGGTGATCGGCTTCAGGGCGTTCACCGCAGCTTCCACCTGAGCGGGATCGTTGATGCGGAGCTGGATTTTCTGGCCGGTACCTGTGAGACCGGAATAGCCGATATTGACTGTACGCAGCCTAGCGCTGATATCGCCGACTACGGTCTCCAGCCGATTCCTGACGACGTCGCCACGCTCGATCTTCACCATGATATGCGAGCCGCCCTGAAGATCGAGCCCGAGCCCGACTTTCCGCTGCGCGAACCATGCCGGAAAAGAGGAAAGCTGCTGATCGCCGAGCAGATTGGGTACGGCAAGGAGAACGCTCAAGAGAACGGCGAACCAGATCAGGACGGTCTTCCACCAGGAGACGTGCAGCATCGCTCTCTCGAGTTTGGCTTCTTACTGCGCCCCGACAATCACCGAGACACGTAAAGGCGCAGTAACACTTTGAATTTGCGCACAGTTCTCTTCGAAAGTCGAATCCGATTTTCGAAACTGCACGCAGGCGTGGCAAGCCGCTTCGACCCGCCTCCCGGCAAACCTTACGCCGCGTCAGCCTTGACCGGCTCGCCCTTCACGCGGACTTCCGAAATAGCGCTGCGGACGACGCGGATACGGACGCCTTCAGCGATTTCGACTTCCAGTTCCTTGTCGTCGACGACCTTGGTGACCTTGCCGACGATGCCGCTCGTGACGATTTGGTCGCCGCGGCGGATATTCTTCAGGACTTCCTCACGCTTCTTCGCCTGCGCGCGTTGCGGGCGGATAAGAAGGAAATACCAGACCACCATCAGCGGCACAAACAGGATGATCATTTCAAAGCCGGAACCGCCAAAAGCGCTTGCGGCTGAATCTGTCGCGCTCTGCGCATATGCGTTGGTGATAAACATCGAGAACTCCCTTGAACTCCTTGCGGGAACGGGGCCCGCGTCAGGTGGCCGGAATATAGTTGTGATCATCGCGAATGCAACAAAAACAGCCGCGGACCGTACTGTTTTCCAGGCCTCTTAGCCTTTCGGGTTCGGAAGGAGCATGGTACCCGGCAGCACAGGGAGCATTTTACTCCTTTCCCGACTAACGTTCTGGAGGAAAAACGGTGACCGAAGATCAAAACACGCTGATCCTTGCGGAAGTCCGCCGCCTCGCCGACGCGCTTGAACGCCTCGCCGGCCCGGCGCCGGCCATTAACGACTGGAGCGCCGCCGATTGCTTCGTCTGGGTGCCTGCCCAGCTCTATCTGCAGCCCGTCGCCAGGCCAAACCGCGTGGCGCTGGCGCTCATCCGCGGGGTCGACCATGTGCGCGACATTCTGCACGAGAATACGCTGCGCTTCACTGAAGGCTTCGCTGCCAACAACGTATTGCTCTGGGGCGCGCGCGGTATGGGCAAGTCGTCGCTCGTCAAGGCGGTGCACGAGGATGTGCGCCGCGCCACCGGCGTCTCGCTGAAGCTCATCGAAGTGCATCGCGAGGATATCTCCTCATTGCCGGTGCTGCTCGATATCCTGAAAGCTGCGCCACATCGCGTCATCGTCTTCTGCGACGACCTTTCCTTCGATCACGACGATACGGCCTACAAGTCACTGAAGGCGGCGTTGGACGGCGGTGTCGAAGGTCGGCCCGACAATGTGCTGTTCTACGCCACATCGAACCGCCGCCACCTGCTGCCGCGGCATATGATGGAAAACGAGCAATCGACGGCAATCAACCCTTCGGAAGCCGTCGAGGAAAAGGTATCGCTCTCAGACCGCTTCGGCCTCTGGCTCGGCTTCCACAAGTGCAGTCAGGAAGATTATCTGCAGATGATCGACGGCTATGCCGATTACTTCAAACTCACCCTCGACCGTGCCCAGATGCATCACGAGGCGCTGGAATGGGCAACGACACGCGGCGCCCGCTCCGGGCGTGTGGCGTGGCAATATATCCAGGATCTCGCCGGGCGGCAGCGGATCGTGCTGGAGCGGGATTGATCTCCGCACCTCAAGGTTCAGAACGACAAAAAGCCCGGTGGTGGCCGAGCTTTTTGCAGACTCCTTGAGACGCACTACCCTATTCAAGGAACGTCATTGGGTTGACCGGGGCCGAATTCTTGCGGACTTCGAAGTGAAGCTGCGGCTGCTTGACGTCGCCGCTCATGCCGGAGGTGGCGAGCGTCTGGCCACGCTGAACCTTCTGACCACGTGCGACGCTGAGCGCATCGGCATGGCCGTAGACGGTGACCGTACCGTCGTCGTGACGGACGAGGACGGTGTTTCCGAGTTCCTTCAGACCGTTGCCGGCATAGATGACGACGCCGTTTTCAGCAGCCTTGATCGGCGTACCTTCCGGAACCGAGATGTCGATACCGTCGTTGCGGCTACCGTTGACGTTGGAGCCATAGCCGGCAATGACAGCGCCGCGGACTGGCCAGCGATATTTGCCGATGCCGGTCGCTTCCGGTGCGTCAGCCTGCACGTCGGCCTTGGCGGCGGCGTCTCCGACGGACTGGGTCGGCGTTGCGGCCGCAACCGCCTGTGGCTTGGCGGCTTCGGATGCCGACGCTGCCTTTGCTGCCGGCTCTGCGGCTGCGGTCTTCGCAGCGGCGGTTTTGGCAGCCGGCTTTACGGTCGACTCAGCAGCAGCCTGCTTCGGCTCCGTGGCCGGTACGGCAACCGACTTGACGGCGGACTTCTGCGGCTCGATCGAGGCGGTTTTCACGGGATCGGGTCTGGCCGACTCCGCCTCGGCGACTGCGCCATGCGGCAGCTTCAGCGTCTGGCCGATACGGATGCCGCCGCCCTGCTGCATGTGATTTGCTTGCTTGAGCTCATCGACGCTAACGCCGGCATTCTTGGCGATCCTGGCGAGCGAGTCACCCGGCTTGACGACATAGGTACCATCGCCCTTCGGATGCGGACCCTTGCCGTTGCCGGCTGCGAGCTTGCCGGGATCGGCGAGGCCGGCCTGCGACTTGCCGCGCATCTGACCGTTGGAAGGCAGTACGACGGCGTCCTGTTCCGGAGCCTTGACCGGTGCCGGCATCTTGCCGCCCTTGGAAAGGTCGGTCGCTTCCGAAGCCATCTTCGCCGGGCCTGGAGCGCCTGCGCCGTTCATGGTCGGGATGATGATCTGCTGGCCCGGCTGAGCGCTGGCGCTGTTTTTCAGGCCATTGGCGCGCAGGATTTCCTTTTCCGGAACGCCATAGCGGCGCGACAGCAGGCTTATATTTTCGCCCGGACGCAGGGTGACGCTCGGCGCATTGACTGCTGTCCAGCCGGATGAAGATGCAGCAGCGGGTGCTGCCTTGATCGTGCCGGTCGGCATCGTATCGGGAGCCAGAGCCGGCTCTGCACGGGACACCGCAGCCTTGCCACGCGATGCAGGGAACGGCTGCGCCAGCGCTTCAGCTTCTCCCCTGGAGGCGACATGCGTGCGCACCGGCGCTGCGGAAGCAGTCGGCGCCGCAAGCTCGGTACGCTGGATCGCAACCGGAGCGGTCGAGACACGGGCACTCGAATAGGATGGATTGTAACGGGCCGGAGAATTCGGATAAGGCCGCGTGACCGGTGCGTTCTGTTGGGAATAATCCTGCTGCTGATAGCCGCCGCCCTGAGCAAGGTCGGCGCGCGGCACGGGATCACCGTCCGGCCCGTTCAATCCGCGACGATTGATCGAACCGGTCGTCACCTGATCAGGAGAGCCCGCAAAGAGCCCGCTGAAGCGCGTCGTGTCCGAACTACAAGCTGTCGCGGTGCTCGCCAGGAGAATGGCCACCAGGACTTTCCCTGCCGATTTACCGTAGTTTGACGAAAGACTGAAACTCATGACTCGACCCACTTGAGACGCAACCGATTTGTGGGTCAATTAAAGCGCGTTAATCTTACCATGCGGTTAAAGCACTGGTGCCGCATGTGTTTTTTTGAGGAATTGCTAACCATAGAAGATGAATCCCGCGCTCGCGGGGATACTTCCGGTGATTTCAATCTAAATTAGGCCTCAAAGATAAGAGGCGAGCATCGGCACGATCGGCTGATAGGGAACGTCGAACAGTTCCTCGCGCTCGAAGCGGCTGCCGGTCTTGGTGAGACGCACCATACGGCAAACATTGTCTGAAAGTATCAGCGGCGCAATCATCGATCCGCCGGAGACCAGTTGCTCGGCAAAGAAGCGTGGCATGGTGGTGAAGGCCGCGGTCACTAGGATGCGATCAAAAGTGCCCTCGCCCGGCATCCCGACGCTGCCGTCAGCCTGGCGGATGATGACGTTGCGCAAGCCGAGCGTATCCATGCACTGCTGCGCTGCCGTCGTCAAAGTCTTGTAGCGGTCGACCGTCAGCACCCGCTCGACGATGCGGCCCATGACGGCGGCAGTGAAGCCGCTGCCGGTTCCAACCTCGAGAACGCGATGGCCGGGCTTGACCTTCAGGCTATGCAGAATGCGGACGACAAGATCGATGCCTTCCATAAAGGCACCGCATTCGATCGGAATCGTTCGGCTGGAATAGGCATCATCGGCAAATTGCGGCGGCACAAAGGGAAGGCGCGGCGTCTGTTCGACGGCCGTCATCAGATCGATGTCCAAAATGCCTTCGGCTCGCAGCCGCAGCACAACGGCTGCAAAGCCTTCCTTCTCGAGCAAACGAGCTGTCAATCCGCTACTCCGTACCCGAGCGCCCGCGCCACGCGGTCTTGCGCTGAATAATCCGTCAAATCGAGTTTCAAAGGAGTTACCGAAATACGATTTTGTTTCAAGGCGTGGATATCGGTGCCGGGCCGAAAGATGCCGCTGCGCTCACCGAAGCGCAACCAGTAATAGGGGAAACCACGGCCGTCTGCCCGTTCCTCGACCTGAAGATTGAAGGCAAGATTGCCCTGTGCGGTAACTTCCGTGCCCGCAACTTCGTCGGGCCGGCAGTTCGGGAAGTTCAGGTTGAGAAAGGTGCTATCGGGCAGATCGATATCGATAAGCTTGCCGAGGAGCGCCGGCGCATGGGCCTCGACCACCTCCCAGGGAACGACGCGTGTCCCATTCTCGTGCACATAGGCCTGGCTCAGCGCGAAGGAGCGCACTCCCTGCAGCGTACCTTCGATGGCACCAGCAATCGTGCCCGAATAGGTGACGTCATCAGCGACGTTGGAGCCGGAATTGACGCCCGAGAGCACCAGGTCCGGTTTGATGTCCATAACCTGGCGGATGCCCATGATGACGCAATCCGTCGGCGTGCCACGCAGCGCATAATGCTTGTCGGAGACTTTGCGCAAACGCAGAGGTTCGGAAAGGCTCAGCGAATGGGCAAGGCCACTTTGATCCGTCTCCGGCGCAACGATCCAGACGTCATCGGACATGGTGCGGGCGATGCGCTCCAACACGGCCAGTCCTTCGGCATGAATGCCGTCGTCATTGGTCAAAAGTATCCGCATTGCCCCACCGCTCAAAACACGACCCCGAAAAGTGCGAAGCGGTTTTCGGACAAGATCATGTCACGTCAAATCAGGCTGCGCGCTCGATTCTCTTCAGACCACCCATATATGGCAGCAGTGCGTCCGGAACAGTGACTGAACCATCCTCATTAAGATAATTCTCGACGACGGCGATCAGGCATCGGCCGACAGCGGTGCCGGAACCGTTCAGCGTGTGCACGAATTTCGTCGCCTTGTCGTCCTTGCCGCGATAGCGGGCGTTCATGCGCCGCGCCTGGAAATCGCCGCAGACCGAGCAGGAGGAAATCTCGCGATAGGTATCCTGCCCCGGCAGCCAGACTTCGAGATCATAGGTCTTGCGGGCACCGAAACCCATGTCGCCGGTCGACAGCGTCATGACACGGTAATGCAGACCGAGACGCTTCAGCACTTCTTCAGCGCAGGCGGTCATGCGCTCGTGTTCGGCAATCGAGCTTTCGGCATCGGTGATGGAGACGAGTTCGCATTTCCAGAACTGGTGCTGGCGCAGCATGCCGCGCGTGTCGCGGCCGGCCGAGCCTGCTTCCGAGCGGAAGGATGGCGTCAGGGCCGTGAAACGCAGCGGCAGCTTCTCTTGATCAAGGATCTCGCCGGAAACGAGATTGGTCAGCGAAACCTCCGCCGTCGGGATCAGCCAGCGACCATCCGTGGTCCTGAAGGAATCCTCGGCAAATTTCGGTAGCTGGCCGGTGCCGAACATGGTTTCGTCGCGTACCATCAGTGGTGCGCTGACTTCGGTATAGCCATGCTCAGTGGTGTGAAGATCCAGCATGAACTGGCCGAGCGCCCGTTCCAGGCGCGCAAGCTGAGAGGTCAGCACGGTGAAGCGCGAGCCGGAGAGCTTGGCGGCACGTTCGAAATCCATGTAGCCGAGCTCTTCGCCGATCTCGAAGTGTTCTTTCGGCTTATGATTCCACGTCGGCTTGGAGCCCCAGGTATGCTTGACGACATTGTCGTGTTCGTCCTTGCCGACCGGCACGTCATCCAGAGGGATATTGGGAATGCGCGACAGAACATCATGGAGTTCGGCCGTCAGCACGCGCTCTTCCTCTTCCGCCGCCGGCAGCGACGTCTTGATCTCGGCGACTTCTGCCTTCAGCTTCTCGGCAAGCTCGGTGTTCTTCTGCGCCATGGCCGCGCCGATTTCTTTCGAAGCGGCGTTGCGGCGAGACTGCATATCCTGGACGGACTGGATGACGGAGCGGCGCTTCTCGTCGAGCGCAATGAGGCTTTGCGACAAAGGCTCGGCTCCGCGCTTGGCAAGCGCTGCATCCAAAGCCTCGGCATTCTCGCGAATCCATTTGATATCAAGCATCGTCGTTCCAGGTCGTTGCACATGAGCATAGCTCCGACCGAGATTTCGGTCGGAGATCGAACCGGCAAACCCTATGAAGAGACGATGCAGACCTGCCGCTTAGACACTATCCGTCTTGGCGACATCGGACCTTTCGCCACTCTCCTCGAGCGCTTGCCGGGCACGCTGGCGTTCCACGAGTCGCGCCGCGTAGATGGAAATCTCGTAGAGAAGGATCGTCGGCAGTGCAAGGCCGATCTGGGACATCGGGTCCGGCGGCGTCAGCACCGCGGCGACGATGAAGGCGAAGACGATTGCGAACTTGCGCTTTTCCGCCAACCACTGCGAGGTCAGCAGGCCGACGCGTGCAAGCAGCGTGGTGATGACCGGGAGCTGGAAAACGAGACCGAACGAAAAGACCAAAGTCATGATCAGGCTCAGATATTCCGAGACCTTCGGCAGTAATGCGATGCCGACCTGACCGTCGGCCGGCGTCTGCTGCATCTTCAGGAAGAACCACATGACCATGGGGCAGAAGAAGAAGTAGACGAGCGCGGCCCCCATCAAGAACAGGATCGGCGACGCAATCAGGAAGGGCAGGAAGGCAGCGCGCTCGTTCTTATAGAGGCCGGGCGCGACGAACTTATAGATCTGTGCAGCGATGATCGGGAATGCGATGACCAACGCACCGAACATCGCGACCTTTACCTGCGTGAAGAAGAACTCCTGCGGCGCAGTGTAGATCAGCTCGGCTTTGGAGATATCGAGGTGGGCCCAGACGACTGCCCATTTGTAAGGGTATACCAGATAGTTGAAGAGATGCTTTGCAAAGGCGAAGCAGCCGATGAAGGCAATGAAAAACGCCACCAGCGACCAGATCAACCGTGTGCGCAATTCCATGAGGTGTTCGATAAGCGGCTGCGGCTTATCGTCGATGTCACCCGTCATGCCTGGTCCTTCTTCTTAGGCGTTGTTTTGCCCGCGGTCGGGCGCTTCTTGGGAGCGGCGGCGGCGGGAGCATCGGAAGTGGCTGCGGCGACCTTGCGAGGCGCCCGCTTCGGCTTTTCCGCAACAACCGATGTGTCGACCAGCGCAGCGGCGACCTCGTCCGCTTTAACAGGCGCTTTTGCCCGAGGTTTGCGAACGGCTTTTGGCTTTGCAGGCACTTCGGCAACGGCAGCCGGCGGCGTCACCGGTGCGGGCGATACGACCGGCGCTGCCTCACTGGCTGCAGGAACGATCGGAGGCATTTCCGGCAATCCCGTGGACGGCTCGGAAACGGGTTCCGCCGGAGTCGATGTTACAGCAGCCGGTGTCGAACGCTGCAAGTCGGCCTTGATCTCGTTGCCCATCTGCCGCAGCGGGTTCATTGCTTCCCGCAATGAATTGACCGGATTGAGCTTTTGAGCATCCGAGATCGTCTGGCGCACATCATCCAGCTCCGCCTCGCGCATGGCTTCGTCGAATTGTGCGCGGAACTCGCCCGCCACTTTTCGCGCCCGCGCCGTCATCTTGCCGATTGTCCGCAACGTTGCCGGCAATTCCTTAGGCCCAATGACCACAAGCGCCACGACGGCGATAACCAGCAGCTCAGACCAGCCTACGTCGAACATGAAAAGGCTCCTGGGCCGACAGCGAGCGTCTCAGCTCCCTGCGCACCCGACATGATTATTTCGTTTCGTCGGCCTTGTGTTCAACCGTGCGGGACGTCGTCTGAGACGGCGTCTCATCCTCGTCGCTCATGCCTTTTTTGAAGCTCTTGATGCCCTTGGCCACGTCACCCATCAGCTCCGGGATCTTTCCACGGCCGAACAACAACAGCGCGATGGCCAGGACAATCAGCCAGTGCCATATGCTTAGAGAACCCATTACGATAACTCCCAATTTCAACGTCTTCCCGATGTAAGACGTTTACAGATGTTTTTCAAACACCAAAATGTACTGCATCGGCGCACATGGGGATAGCGAGCGCCAAAGCCACGGCCGAATATCTCCAACTGGAGAGAACGACTTCTATATTCGCATTCGCTAATGGCAAAAGCGAGACTTGACATCACCGTCTGGAAAAAAGCTTTACCGCGACCAATCGGCCTGCAGATGCGCTGGAAGCGCCATTTTGGCTTTAGTCGTCCGAAGCGCCGCCTGGCGCCAGAAGACCGAGTTCCTCCAGATCCAGTTGCGTGATCGGATCTTCGTCCTCGGTCAATTCGTCGCTCATCAACGGCGACGGAATGTTGAAATTGGCGGGGATACGGCCCGAAAGCAGCCCTGCCCCCTTCAATTCCTCGAGACCCGGCAGGTCGCGCAGCTCTTCCAGTCCGAAATGATCAAGAAAATCCCGTGTCGTACCCAGCGTCACCGGCCGGCCCGGCGTGCGCCGCCGGCCGCGAAAGCGCACCCAGCCGGATTCCATCAGCACGTCCAGCGTCCCCTTGGATGTCTGTACGCCTCTGATGTCTTCGATCTCGGCACGCGTTACCGGCTGGTGATAAGCAATGATGGCCAGGACTTCGAGCGCGGCGCGCGAGAGTTTCCGCACCTCGTTGTCATCGCGGCGGATGACGAAGGAAAGATCGGCCGCCGTGCGAAACGCCCAGGCACCGTCGATCTGTATCAAATTGACGCCGCGGGGCGCGTAATCGACCTTCAGACGCTGCATGACAGAGCGGACATCGACGCTGCGCGGAACGCGATCGGCAATAAAGCCTTCGGACACCGGCTGGGCGGAGGCGAAGACAAGAGCCTCGGCAATGCGTTCGGCCTCACGGATGAGGTGGGCGTCGACGACCGCCACTGTCGGCGCAGCCGCTTCATCGTCCATGTGGTGATCGTCATCCGGGCCGGTCACATTCGCTCCTGTTTATTCCGCCGCCTCGAGTTCGGCATGGTTCGGCCCGCGACGCATATAAAGCGGCTGAAACGCGCCCTCCTGACGAATTTCCAGCTTGCCCTCGCGCACGAGCTCCAGCGAGGCGGCAAAGGCGCTGGCGATCGCCGTGACCCGCTCGCTCGCATTGGTCATATAGTCGAAGAGATAGTGTTCCAAGGCCGTCCAATCGGTGATCTCGCCGATCATGCGGCTCAGAATCGTGCGGGCGTCGACCAGCGACCAGACGCGGCGGCGCTCGATCGTCACCTGCGTAATCGCCTGGCGCTGACGTAATCCGGCATAGGCGGTCAGAAGATCGTAGAGGCTGGCGTCAAAGGCCGATTGGCGACGATCTGGGATATGTTCGGGCGCGCCGCGGGCGAAGACGTCGCGGCCGAGACGATTGCGGTTGACGAGGCTAGTGGCGGCATCCCGCATGGCTTCCAGACGCTTCAGCCGGAAAGCGAGCGTTGCGGCCATTTCTTCGCCGGTCGGACCGTCTTCCTTACTCTGCTGCGGAATGAGCAGCTTCGATTTAAGATAGGCGAGCCAGGCGGCCATCACGAGATAGTCGGCAGCAAGCTCGATGCGGATGCGGCGGGCACGCTCGATGAACAACAGATATTGTTCGGCAAGCGCCAGCACGGAGATACGCGACAGATCGACCTTCTGGTTGCGGGCAAGATGTAGCAGCAGGTCGAGCGGTCCTTCGAAGCCGGCAATATCGACGACCAGCGCCGGCTCATGCAGGCCGCGCTCGGCTCCATTCTCCTGCCAAAGCTTGTCCATCGGCGCTTCCGCCTGCAGGCTCTTTTCCGTGCCGTCCACCTTGTTCACCCGTCAGATCCCTACTGCATAATTCCTTAAATCGGAACCGATTTAAGGAATTATGCAGCATTTCAAATGCGCTACAGCGTCCTTAGCGCGTCTTAAAAGACGCGCGGCGCTGTAGAGTTCGGTCCTATGCCACCGCAAACATCGCGTCGAATTCGGCGCGGATCGAAGCCTCATCTGCACCGTCATTGCGGCCAAAAGCCGCCTCGACCGCTTTCGCACGCGCCAGCGAGGCGCCGGTCAATGCCGGAACATTGCGCACCACCTGCCGCATCTCGTCCATGACGCCGTTGCAGTGCAGCACGATATCGCATCCGCCCGCAACAATATTCGCCGCCCGCTCGCCGATTGTGCCGGCAAGCGCGTTCATCGAGGTATCGTCGGAAAGAAGCAGCCCCTGGAAGCCGATGTGGCCGCGGATGATCTCGTCGATGACTTTGCGCGAGGTGGTCGCCGGATTGGCGGGGTCAATGTCGGTAAAGACGACATGACAGGTCATTGCCATCAGCTCGTCCTTGAGCGCCACAAAAGGCGGAAAATCATGCGTTTCCAGCTCCGCACGCGGAACCGTGACGACGGGCAATTCATGATGCGAATCGGCAAAACCGCGGCCATGGCCGGGCATGTGCTTCATCACCGGCAGCACGCCACCGGCCTTGAGCCCTTCGGCGGCAGCGCGTCCCATCTCAGTCACCGTCACGGGATCGCCGCCATAGGCGCGGTTGCCGATGACATTGCTCGAACCTTCGACCGGGACATCCAGCACAGGGAGACAATCGACATTGATGCCGAACTTCAGGAGATCGAAAGCATGCAGCCGCGACATCAGCCAGGCCGCGCGCAGCCCTTTTTCGCGGTTCTGGCGATAGATATCGCCCAGCGCCTGACCGGACGGATAATGCGGCAGGATCGGCGGGCGAATGCGCTGCACCCTGCCCCCTTCCTGGTCGATCAATACCGGTGCATCACGGCCGACGCTGTCACGTAGCGAAGCGACGAGATCGGCGATCTGTGCAGGCTCGGAAATGTTGCGTCCAAAGAGAATGAAGCCCCATGGCTGTTCCGACTGATAGAAGGAACGCTCTTCGGGCGTGATGGAGTGGCCGCTACAGCCGAGGATCATGGATTTTGATTCGGTCATATACGAATCATAAAGGCCGCCTCGCGAAATGCGAATAACCTCAAACCGAGATACACAAAAAGATAACGGCGAGCATCAGCCCGCCGTTTTCCACAATCGTTCGGCCTTGATCTCTTATTTCGAGATCAGGCAGGTGCCGCCTGCGGCGCGGTAGCGCTGGCAGATCTCGGCAGCTTCATCCTTGGAGCCGGCGACGACGCGGACGCGATAGTAAGTGCCCTTACCAGGGATATCGGCTTTACGAATTTCGAGCGGGTGACCACCGATGACGCTGGCAAACTTGGTTTTCAGGTTGGCCTGCGACTTCTGCGCGTCCGCCTCGGAAGGCAGCGAAGCGATCTGCACGCCGTAAGCGCCACCGGCACTTGCCGACGCAGCCGGGGCCACCTGGGTCGCAGCCGGGCTTGCCGACGCGACCTGCTGAGGTTTCGGCTGGGCTGGTGCCGGGTGAGCGGCAGCGGCATTATTCGTCGCAACGGCAGCCGCGGGAGCCTTGGCCGGCTGCTGTGTCGGACGCGAGGTCGGAACCGGAGTGGTCTTCACGACACGGATCGGCGTGCTTTCGGCGCTGGCCGAATCGCCATCGTCTGACTGAGCGGCGGCCGGCTGCGAGGCCTGCGTGTCCGTCGTCGACGGGCGAAGATCAGCGGATGCGACCTGATTGCCGACCGGCGGTTTCGCTGCGGGCGTCTTTGGCGTCGAAGCCGGAGAGGCGGCCGTCGTCGTGTTGTCGACTGCCGGCTCCTCACGAGCAACCAGCGAGCCGTCCGGCTTGACGATCATCGTGCGCACCTTGCGCGGCGACACCGAGGGGACCTGGGCATCGTCGTTGGCGGCGGTATTGGCATTGTTGCCGTTCTGGTTCGGCAGCAGCCGCGGATCCTCGGTTTCGCCGACCGGCGTCGGAGTGACCTGATCGTCGCTGCCATCGTCAGGCGACACGGATTCGGGGATCAAAGTCTTCTGGACGACATCCACCGGCTGCTCGTTGGAGGACACCAGTTCCTTCTGCTTCGGCGCCGCGGTGCTGTCACCGGCTACGCGGTCGTAGACAGCCTTGTCCTGATTCGGAACAACCGTGCCACCCGGATTTTCCGGAGCAACCTTGACCGGATCGGCATCGGCCGTGATGACGCGCGGCTCGCCGGAGAAGCTCGAAATCGGCGAACCGTGACGAACCCAACCGTAGATACCATAAGCGCCGAGACCGAGAACTGCGATGACGGCAGCGGCGGTCGCCATGCCACGGAACGAGCGTGCCGGGCGACGGCCGGCGACAGCCGCCGGGTTCAACGTCATGCGGGCGACATTATCGACCGGATTGGACGCTTCACGGTAGCTGCGACGGAAGTCCTCTTCCAACGCGCGTTCGAATTCGTCGAACTCTTCGGCAGGCTGCTTGACTGCCGGAGCGGGTTTTGCAGCCGCATTCTTTGACCAGGATGGGGTCGTTGCGCTGCCGAGGGCCGCGGCTACAGCCGGCTTGATCGGCTCGGGAGCTGCTTCCTTGGCGGGCGTGCCGAACAGGCTTGCCATCTCCGAGTCAATGTCGAAGTCATATTCCGGCGGCACCACGATCGGCTCTTCCGGCTCGACCGGCGGCAGGTTCGGAACATGGGAGCCTTCGAAATTCTCGACGCGCTCTTCGGTATCGGAAATTTCGGAGGGATCGAATGGCAATGCCTGATCGACATCGAGAACGGGCGCGACCTTGCGCGCTACCGGCGCTGCGGCAACGGCTGCCGACTGAGCCGGGCGCTGCGGAGCCGGCTCCGGACGCGGGGATTGCATGAGGCTGGGCGCAGCCGCTGCGGCAGTCATCGCGGCCGCCGTGGCGACGGGAGCAGCCATCGGCGTCGCACGAGGGACAACAGGAGCAGGCGGCGCGGCCAAGGGAGCAGGCGCTGGCTGCGGGATCGGAGAAGGCTTGCTCGTTTCGGCGAAATCGAGCTCGGCAAGTTCCATCTCGATATCCGCGAGGTCGAACTCAAAGTCCTGGCCGGCGAAGGGATCATCGGCCTCCAGAGTAATCGGCTTCGGCTCTTCGTGCTGCGGAGCCGCAGCAACGGGGGCAGTCACAACGGCAACCGGGACATCAACAGGTACTGACGGCGCCTTGGGCTGCAAATCGAAAATATCGAAGCTCGGCTCAACCTTCGCCTCCGGTGCGGCGCTCCTGACGGGAACCGGATAACGGTCGACATCGGCGAGCAGGTCGTCGATTTCGGCAGAAAGAGCCGCAGCGTCCATCGGGACAGGAGCGACCGGCTCCGGCGCCTTGGCAAGCGGCGCATCGGGTTGAGCCACGATGGGCCGGGGCTGAGGGGCCTCCCGCATCATCGGCAGGTCGAAATCGAGCGCGGTTTCGATAGGCGGCTGCGCCTGGACAACGGGCGGCTCGACAGGAACCTGAGCGACAGGCTTTGCTTGCGACGGAGCCGCGACGGTGAAATTGGCAAGCGGCAGCCGCACGGTGGCGGCGGCGGACTGCGGCGTCGGCTTCGGAGCTACCGTCTGCCGGGCCGGAGCAGGCTGCGGAGCTGGAGCGGGCTGCAAGGCCGGGGCGATCGACATTTCAAGTTCATCAATCAGATCGCGCGCACCGACCGTTGGCTTAGCCGGAGCCACGGGCTGCGGCAACTCGGCAAACTGTGGCTCAGTGCGTGCGGGCTCTACCGGATGCGAGAGCTGGGCTTCGCCGGCAAAAGGCTGATCTTCCGGAGAAACCGGAATGTCATCAGCAGGACTCAAACGTGGCGCATCATAGCGCTCGAATTCTCGCAAGAGTTCATCTTCGAGATCGAAGGCCGGCTCTTGTCGCTGAGCTGCGGGCGCCGCCTGGGCGGCAGGCCGCGGCTCGAAACCGACGATGCGGGCGAGTTCGGCAAGCGGATCATCATCCGCAAAGAACTCGTCGTTTCCGCTTGCGCGATACGCCAACTGTTTTTCTGCCATCACCCAATCCACTCGCAAACGCTACAGATAAATGCCAGCGCAATGTGGGTAAATGGTGACGTTTATCGCATTTCATCCGGTGCTGCGGTCCCGGTTATACCAAGACCTGACTTTAAAACCGACGCGACAGCGTACACCAGCCCAAGTCTGGCAATGCTTAATTCTCGGTTCTTATCGTTAACAAATCGTAATTCAGGTAAATCTTTACCTTTATTCCAATGTCCGTGGAAGGAACTTGCCAGATCGTAAAGATAAAAAGCGATGCGGTGAGGCTCCTGCGACTGAGCTGCAGCCTCGACGATTCGCGGGAATTCCGCAATCTTCGCAATCAACTGCAATTCGGTCGGATCGGAGATCATGCCACTGACCGCTTTCGCCAGATCGAGCGAGGCAATATCGAGATCCGGGAAGGCTTCCTTAGCCTGGCGGAAGACCGACATGCAGCGTGCATGGGCGTACTGCACGTAGAAGACCGGATTGTCCTTGGACTGTTCAGTCACCTTGGCGAAGTCGAAGTCCAAAGGCTCGGAATTTTTCCGGTAAAGCATCATGAACCGCACGGAATCGCGGCCGACTTCTTCGACGACATCGCGCAGCGTGACGAAATCGCCGGAGCGCTTCGACATCTTCACCGGCTCGCCGTTGCGGAACAGCTTGACGAGCTGGCAGAGCAGCACGGTCAGTTTCGCCTGGCCATCCGAGACGCCCCGCGCCACGGCTTCCAGCCGCTTCACGTAGCCGCCATGGTCGGCGCCGAGAATATAGATCATCTCGTTGAAGCCGCGGTCGAACTTGTTCTTGAAATAAGCGACGTCGGCGGCGAAATAAGTATAGGAACCGTCCGACTTGATCAGCGGCCGGTCGATATCGTCGCCCACTTCCGTCGAACGGAACAGGGTCTGCTCGCGATCTTCCCAATCTTCCGGCAATTGTCCCTTCGGCGGTGGCAGAGCACCCTTGTAGACATATCCTTTGAAGGTCAGATCGTTGATCGCAGTTCGGATCAGGGCAGCGCCGTTGGCATGCAGCGTCCGCTCCGAGAAGAAGACGTCATGATGGACGTTCAACGCCTCCAGGTCAGAACGGATCATCGCCATCATCGCATCGATGGCCCGATCCTTGATGATCGGCAGCCACTGGTCTTCCGGCATGCCCCGAAGTTTGGTGCCGAATTCCTTCGCCAGCGCTTCGCCGACCGGAACGAGATAGTCGCCGGGATAGAGACCAGCCGGGATGTCGCCGACCTGCTCGCCAAGGGCCTCGCGATAACGCAGGAAGACCGACCGCGCCAGCACGTCGATCTGCGAGCCGGCGTCGTTGATGTAATATTCCTTGGTGACGTCATAGCCGGCAAAACCGAGCAGATTGGCCAGCGCATCGCCGACGACGGCGCCGCGGCAATGGCCGACATGCATCGGCCCCGTCGGATTGGCGGAGACATATTCGACGTTGACCTTCTGGCCTGCGCCAACGGCAGAGCGCCCGAATTTCTGGCCTTCTGAGATCATCGTCGCCAGCAGGCGCTGCCAATAGCCGACTGAAAGTCGAATATTGATGAAGCCGGGACCGGCTACCGAAACCTCCGCAACGTCGGCATCTTCCTTCAGCTTGGTGATGATGATCTCAGCGAGCGCACGCGGGTTCGTGCCGAGCGGCTTCGACAGCACCATGGCCGCATTGGTGGCGACATCGCCGTGGCTGGCGTCTCGCGGCGGCTCCACGCCGACACGTCCGAAGTCAAGTTCGGATCGCTTTTCCTTCACAATATCAATTTGTTCAAGAGCGTTCTTAATTCTGACTTCGAAATCGGTGAAAAGGTTCATCATATTGTCCACGCATAGCTTGGGCAGGCCCTGTCGGCCCGACGCCGCCGCTGCCTACCGCAAATCGGGAGTCTGGTCAAACAAACGCCTGTGGGCACTGATGGCATAGGTATCGGTCATGCCTGCCAGGTAGTCGCCGACATGCCGCGCCTTGGCGGCAACGGCGAGGCCAGCGATATGGTCTACCCAGTAGTGGCTCTGCATCTCCTTGGGATTGTCCATATAGGCGTGGAACAGATCCGTGACGATCTGTGCAGCGCCGGCGCGGATGCGCATGATATCCGGATGGCGGTAGATGCGTTTGAAGAGCATCTGCTTGATCTGCTTGTCCGTCTCCGCCATTTGCGCAGAGAAGGTGGCGATGATACGGCCGGCAGCGCGAATGTCGGCAACGCTGCCCGGTCTGATCTCGCTGAGCGCTTGCTGCGAAACGGAGATCACGTCCTCCACCATGCGGGTGATCTGGCGGCGCATGATCTCATGCGTGAAGCGGCTCGGCTCCAGATGCGGATAGAGCGCCCTCACCTCTGCCATCAGCGCCGAAAGGAATGGAATTTCCTCCAGCATCTCGAAGTTCAGATAGCCGGAGCGCAAGCCATCATCGATGTCATGCGTATTGTAAGCGATATCGTCGGCGATTGCTGCGACCTGCGCCTCCAGGCTGGCATAGCTCGCGATTTCCAGATCGTGGATTTCGCAATAGTCGAGGATCGGCTGCGGCACCGGGCCGCGCGTGCCTTGGCCATCAGGCGTCAGCAGCGGACCGTTGTGCTTCACCAGCCCTTCCAATGTCTCCCAAGTAAGATTCAAGCCGTCGAATTCCGCATAACGCCGCTCGAGTTTAGTCACGATGCGCAGCGATTGCGCATTGTGGTCGAAGCCGCCATAGGGCAGCAGCATCTCGTGGAGCGCGTCTTCGCCGGTATGACCGAAGGGAGTGTGGCCGAAATCGTGGACGAGCGCCACGCCCTCCGCAAGATCCTCGTCGAGCTTCAGAGCGCGTGCCAAGGCGCGGGCAATCTGCGCCACCTCGATCGTATGCGTCAGGCGCGTACGGTAGTGATCGCCATCTTGCGCGATGAAGACCTGCGTCTTGTGCTTCAGCCGCCGGAAAGCCGTCGTGTGAACGATGCGGTCGCGGTCGCGCTGGAAATCCGAGCGCGTCGGGCTCGATCCCTCTTCGTAAAGCCGCCCGCGCGATTCCCTGGGATCGGTCGCATAAACAGCCCGCTCACCATAACCGAAACCCAATGCATGCCTGTCGATCGTCATTATCCATCCATTCCGGCTTCAGAGCGCCGCATCCGATTGAACGCGCAAAGGCCGCTCCATTCCTTTAATCCAAAGCATCTGCTCCGCATTTTGATGATGCCATTCCAATACGGATGCTCTGGCCCATTGACGCCGCTTTACGGCCTTCATACCTATACCGGAGAGAAACAGCAAAATGGCGCATGGCTCAACCCTATAACCATAGCTGTCGCCCGCCGCACTTTCATGATAAAGGCTATGGATATCAGCCGTTTGAAAGTCGGACGGCCCCATTGGTTCTCTCCGGATCTTGACCCCGGCAGGAGGAAGGCATGACTGAGGCAAGTGTAACTCTATCGGACGCAGCGGCAAAGCGAATCGCCGCGATCGTCAGCGCCGAAGCAGGCAAGCGAGCGCTTCGCGTCGCCGTCGAAGGCGGTGGCTGCTCCGGGTTCTCCTATAAATTCGATCTCGTCGACGGACCGCAGGACGATGATATCGTTGTCGAAAAAGGCGACGCTACTGTCCTGATAGACCAATTGTCGCTGGTCTACATGGCAGGCGCCGAGATCGATTTCGTCGACAACCTGCTCGGCCAGTCCTTTCAGATCAAGAATCCGAATGCGGTCGCAAGCTGCGGCTGCGGCACGAGTTTTTCGATCTGACACTCCTGTTTTTTCAAAGTTTATAACCGGCCGGAAGCTGTTGCTTACGGCCGGTTTTCGTTTGGACGGGTGGCCAAGGCCGTTTGCTGCGGATAAAAGAAAAACCGAAGCAGAGGAGCCGTCCCTTCATGAAGATCGCCACCTGGAACATCAACGGCGTCAAGGCGCGTATCGAGAACCTGTGCCAGTGGCTGAAGGACTCCGATCCAGACATCGTTTGCCTGCAGGAGATCAAGACGGTCGACGAAGGTTTTCCACGCCTGGAGGTCGAGGCGCTCGGCTATCACGTCGAAACACATGGGCAGAAGGGTTTCAACGGCGTGGCGATCCTGTCCAGGATGAAGCCTGACGAGGTGACCCGCGGCTTGCCCGGCGATGATGCTGATGAACAGTCCCGCTTCATCGAAGCTGTGTTTTCCGTGCCGGAGCACGGCGCGCTTCGCGTCTGCTGCCTGTATCTGCCGAATGGCAATCCCATCGATACGGAAAAATATCCCTACAAACTCGCCTGGATGGAGCGCCTGCGGAAATTCGCAGTCAGCCGCCTGGCACTGGAGGAGCCGATCATCCTCGCCGGCGACTATAACGTTATTCCCGAGCCGCATGATTGTTTCGATCCGAAAGTCTGGGAAAACGATGCACTGTTCCTGCCGCAAACCCGCCAGGCTTTCCGCCAACTCGAACATCTTGGCTTCACCGATGCGGTACGCGCCACGACGGATGCGATTAAGCTTTATTCCTTCTGGGACTACCAAGCTGGAGCCTGGCCGAAGAACAACGGCATCCGCATCGATCATCTGATGCTATCGCCGGAAGCGGCTGATCGCCTGACCTCCGCCGCAATCGAAAAGCATGTCCGCGCCTGGGAAAAGCCGTCGGACCACGTTCCCGTTATCGCGCACTTCGATTTCCGGACGTGAAAATCGGAGATTATTCGGCGCCGGCGACGTCCAGTTGATGCGCCATGGAAACGGCGACGCGACGGTCGTCTTCGGTGGCGATGGAGAAGGCCTGCTCCTGCAGGTCTTGCATCCACGGACAATCCTTCGGCTTGCACTTGTCGAGTGCCGCCGTCATGAAGGCGAGACCGCGCACAGACTGGCCTTCCTGGAAGAGAATATTGCCGAAGACGGCCATTGCACCGGGATGGCCGCTCTTACGAGCCTGGTTCAGCCACTTCTTGGCCTGCTGCACATTGGCCGCGCCGCCCTCACCCGCCAGCATCATCTGAGCGAGCTGGAACTGCGCCTCCGGAACACCGAAGGTCGATGCGACCTGGAAATAGAGCTGGCGTGCCTGATTGAGATCGATCTTGACCGGGCTGTTTGCAATGCCGGTCTTGTAATAATTGGCAAGCGCGAGCAGTGCGTTGATGAAGAAGCCGGTATCTTCGGAGCCGGGCTCGACACCCTGCTGGGCGATCTCGCTATAGATCTTGAAGGCCTCGAAATCGTCCTGGGTGACGCCATCGCCGTCGGCATACATATTGGCAAGCGCCCAACGCGAGCCGGTATGCCCCTTCTCGGCGGCGTAACGATAGGCTTCGACCGCCTCTTCCTTCTGGCCGTTCTTATAGGCCCGGAAGCCGAATTTGAAGAGATCGAAAGGTCCCGATTCCTTGGTGACACCTGCGTTGATGTCGAATGCCAGGGCCTGGCCTGCGATCGCCACCGAGGTGGCAAGCGACAGGCTGAGCATCATCATTCTCGCTGATATGAACTCGGACTTAAACATAACAGTCGATTTCTTTCGCTCCATCCGCATCCGCAACGGCAACCCCATCGGTACCGCATGGCCTGCGAATGTATTCCCTACCGGCGCATAGACCAGCGAGATCCTCGTTTGAGGAAGTCTGCAGGACATCAGCCCAACGTCGTTCGCCACATTTCTGAGCGTAGTCTGAAATTATGTCTAAACGAGCATCCAAGCTGGCGCGATCATATATCGCTCTTGAAACAACCCGCCTGGTCACTGTCCAAAGAGAGAGACTTGCGATCGAACGAGTTTCTGACTCCCTCGGGAAATAATGCGTTTCCGGCTGCATCGCGAACGCCGCCGTTCCGATTCCGGATTGCTTTTTTTCCTGAAGTGAAAACTGACCCATCAACCGTTTACGCACTTTCCACCAAGGCTTGCCCCTTTGCCCGTACAATCGCTGCTCCCCATTTGTGGCGGGAAATGGACAAATTGGGCGCCGGATACACGCCTGTAATCTGTTGAAATAAAGTGTTGCTGAATCGTCACAAAGAATTTGCCGATCTTGACGTTCAGTTAACCACGAAACGCTAGGCGGGACGGTTTTGCGGGTCGCATGTGGAAATGGCCTAGCACTGAACCTGGTATTAAAACGCCGCGAGACCAAAAGGACTCGCGGCGCGGGAATCGCCGGAAGCGATAAGGATCAGACCTCGAAACCTGCTTCAGCTCAATGGTTTACCTCAGAATCTGACCTTCATCGACGTCGACAGCGCAGCGACCAAATCGTTGCCGAAGCTGTAGGTCGCGTCATCGCCATAGGTGATGCCGTTGGAGGTGATCTCGCCGGATTTGCCGCTGGTCAGCAGGCCGAGAGCACCAGCGAAGGTGAATTCGACATGCTCAGTCGGCTTGTAGGAAACGCCGGCGCCGAGCGTCCAGGTGTCCGTGCTCAGGCCGTAACCCTGACTGGTGCCGCGATCCCAGCTCAAGCTGAGCGCGCCGCTCCATTGGTCATTGAACTTGTGTCCGATGCCGCCGGTAATCGTCCAGCCGTCCTGATAGAGCAGATCGAGGGAGGTGAGTTCGGTCGCACCACCCGTATGGCAGGATATGCCCCGCGTCGAGGTCGGGCAAAGCGCAATGCTCTGCAGAACGCTCCAGTTGGTCCATTTGACCGAACCGAAGGCCAGCCAGTCCGGCGCGATGCCGGTCTGCATCTTCCATTCCAGCGAGTCCGGCGCATCGGCCGAACCGAAGACGGAGGTGGCTTTGCCGAAGAACGCGCGGACCGGCGGCAGTTCCGTCAGGTCGACGGTGCCCTTGAGATTATCGTATTTGACCCGGCTGTTGTAAACGAGGCTGGTACGGAGGGCGTATTCAGGGATCTCATAGGCAAGACCGGCGCGCCAGCCCCAGCCATGGCCATCGACATCCAGCGAGCCGACACCATCATAGACAGCGGAAAACGGAGCGGGGACAACGGAAACCAGGCGCGACTTGTAGCCGCTGACTTCCTGATAGAAGCCGCCGCCGATCAGGCGCAGCTGGCCCGGACCGGCATCGAACTTGTAGGAGCAGGTCGCCGCATAATTATGGGTGCGCACCTTGGTTTCGATCTCATTGTTGGCGCCGGCCCAATTCAAGCCCGGATTGGTGTGAGCGCCGAACGGCTCGGAATAATCGGCCATGCAATCGATGTCGTCGGTAATGCCGATCTTGAAACCGATATATGGTACAGCGTAATTTTCCGTGGCATCGGCCGAATGCGGGCGGCCGTTGAGGTTGCCATCGACCGAATTGATATCCTTTGCATTCTTCAGCTTACGATCAGGCATCACATAGGTTACACCGGACTCGAAAACGTAACGCCCCTTATCGAAAAGGAGGTCGATATCGTAGCCGGCACGATCAAGCCCGCCCGCAAAAGCGGCGCTGGCGAATGACGAACCGATAATGAATGCAAATGCGCCCCTCAGCGCAATACGAAATGCCATTGTGTCTCCCCCACTTGCGTATTCATTGATCCGATTGTTGCGACGATCACCCGAATTGGCAATGCGGCACCGGCTATCCACAATGTTGCGACATATTGACTGACTTACGTAAGAAAGTGATCTGCACACCCAATTACAGCCAAGTTTAGGCATTTTTGCTTCTCTAATGTTTATCAGGGGCCCCGAGTAGATTCTTATTCCTCATAGCAACAGTTCTGTTACAATCTGACAACAGTCTCGCTTTTCAAAAAACCCTACCAATTAAAGGGTAACCTCTTTTGCCTGTGCGAAGCTGGAGCAAGCTGAAAAGCAACGCATTTTTTTGATGCTTACCATCGAATCAGTAACAAAAGAAAAAAGGGCACGCCGCCCTTCGCCGCGTACCCTTAAAATAAGATTATTACAGCTTCCTCAGCCGGCTTCGCTGACCCGTTCAAGTGCCACTTTGAGACTCGAAAGCTGGCCTTCGAGTTCGCTCAAGCGCTCACGTTCGGCGGAGACGATATCCGGATTGGCATTGGCGACAAACTTCTCGTTCGAAAGCTTGCCGACGATGCGAGCGATCTCCTGTTCGTTCTTTGCGATGCCTTTTTCGAGACGTGCCTTTTCAGCAGAGAGGTCGATAAGGTTGCCGAGCGGCAGGCAGGCGGTCGCTTCGCCGACGACGATCTGCGCCGCGCCCTTCGGTGCGGTGTCGGACAGCGAAATCTTCTCGACACGCGCCAGCCTCTTGATCGCCGCATCATGACGGAACAGCCGCTCGCGCGTGAGGCTGTTGGCGCCCACGAGCACCAGCGGCGCGGTGGCGGCGGGCGGCACGTTCATTTCCGAGCGTACGGAACGCAAACCTGAAACAAGATCGATCAGCCAGTTGATCTCATCTGCAGCGACATCGTCGGCATAGGAAGGTGCCGGCCAATCGGCATGGCAGATCAGGCCATCGCGTTCCCTGCCCTCGCCTGCCGTATGCGCCCACAGCTCTTCCGTCATGAAGGGCATGAAGGGATGCAGCAGCTTGTAGGTCTCTTCGAGAACGTAGGCGGCGCAGGATTGTGCCTCCGCCTTGGCGTTCTCGTCTTCGCCGTTGAACACGGGTTTCAGCAGTTCGAGATACCAGTCGCAGAACTGATTCCAGATGAAGCGATAGAGCGAGCCGGCGGCGTCGTTGAAGCGATAGGCTTCCAACGCTTCGGTAACGTCCCGCTCGGTGCGGGCAAGTTCGGTCAGGATCCAGCGATTGATGGTGAGTTCGGCGGCTTCCGGCACGAAATGCGGATCGCTCTTGGCGCCGTTCATCTCGGCGAAGCGCGTGGCGTTCCACAGTTTGGTGCCGAAATTGCGGTATCCGGCGATGCGGGCGGGATCGAGCTTAACGTCGCGGCCCTGCGCCGCCATGATCGCCAGCGTAAAGCGCAGCGAATCGGCACCATACTGGTCGATCAGTTCGAGCGGATCGATGACGTTGCCCTTGGACTTCGACATCTTCTGCCCGTTCTTGTCGCGCACCAGGGCGTGAACATAGACCGTGTGGAAGGGTTCGACCGCGTCGCCGTTTTCGTCCTGCATGAAATGCAGGCCCATCATCATCATGCGGGCGACCCAGAAAAAGATGATGTCGAAGCCGGTGACAAGCACGTTGGTCGGATAGTAACGATCGAGTTCCGGCGTCTTGTCCGGCCAGCCGAGCGTCGAGAACGGCCACAGGGCAGACGAGAACCAGGTATCGAGTACGTCTTCGTCGCGCGTCAGGATTTCGCCCGGCCTGAAGTTTTCCAGCAAATCCTCGACATAGGCCTTCATAGGCCCTTCATGCGACAGATAGTGCTGAATAGCGGCCTGCAGCGCCTCTTCCTCCGTCTTTTCGACGAAGACCTGACCGTCGGGGCCGTACCATGCCGGGATCTGATGCCCCCACCAGAGCTGGCGGGAAATGCACCAGGGCTGGATGTTCTCCATCCAATCATAATAGGTCTTATCCCAGCTCTTCGGGACGAGCTTGGTGCGACCTTCGCGAACGGAGGCGATTGCCGGTTCGGCAAGCGTCTTGGCATCGACATACCATTGTTCGGTCAGGCGCGGTTCGATCGGAACGCCACCGCGGTCGCCATGCGGGACGGTATGCTTGTGCGGCTCGATCTTGTCGAGCAGACCGGCCTCTTCGAAAATGCGGACGATGATCTTACGGGCTTCGAAACGATCCTTGCCCTCAAGCTCGTCCCAGGCGCCGTGCAGCGCCGCCGGATTGTCGAGACCTTCGAGGAAATCCTCATTATCCTTGATGGTAACGCGGGCATCCGGCGTCAGGATGTTGACGATGCGAAGGCCGCGACGCTTGCCGACGTCGAAATCGTTGAAATCATGCGCCGGCGTCATCTTGACGGCGCCGGTGCCTGCGGTCGGGTCCGGATATTCATCGGCAACGATCGGGATGCGCCGGCCGACGATCGGCAGGATGACATGCTTGCCGACAATTGCCTTGTAGCGCTCGTCACTCGGATGAACGGCTATGCCGGTATCGCCGAGCATGGTCTCCGGACGGGTGGTGGCGACGACGAGATAGTCGCGCGCTTCCCATGCCGTCGGCTTGCCTTCTTCATCGAAAGCGATCGGATGCTGATAGGTGACGCCTTCTTCGAGCGGATAGCGCAGATGCCAGAGATGGCCGTTGACCTCATGCTGCTCGACTTCGATATCCGAAATCGCCGTCAGCATTTTCGGATCCCAGTTGACCAGCCGCTTGTCGCGATAGATCAGGCCTTCCTTGTAAAGCGTGACGAAGACTTCAAGAACAGCCTTGGACAGGCCCTCGTCCATGGTGAAGCGTTCGCGCGACCAGTCGCAGGAAGCTCCGAGGCGCTTCAACTGATTGAAGATCAAGCCGCCGGATTCCGCCTTCCATTCCCAGACCTTCTCGATGAAGGCTTCGCGGCCCAAATCGCGGCGGCCGGGCTGCTGCCTCTCCATAAGCCGGCGTTCGACGACCATCTGCGTGGCGATGCCGGCATGGTCCATGCCCGGCTGCCAGAGCACGTCCTTGCCGCGCATGCGCTCGAACCGAACCATGATGTCCTGCAGCGTGTTGTTCAGCGCATGGCCCATATGCAGCGAACCGGTGACATTCGGCGGCGGGATGACAATCGTGAAGGTTTCTGCGCCAGGCTTGGCGTTCACACCGGCGCGAAAGGCGTCGGCCTCATCCCATTTCTGGGCGATCTTCGGTTCGACGGCGGCAGAATCATAGGTTTTGTCGAGCATTTGGGGACCGGATATGGAGGGTTCGGTGATGCGGGTTGTAAATAGGATGGCCGCGGGCAAGTCAATAAAAAAGCCGCCCCGGAGCCGGAGCGGCGGATCGTCTATCCGGAGCTCTGACTGTCAGCGGCGCGGACCGCGTGCCACTCGTTCGATTTCTTCGCGTACGAGACGCTCGACGAGGGTCGGCAGGTTGTCATCCAGCCACTCCTGCAGCATCGGCCGCAGCATCTCCTGGGCGATCTCGTCAAGCGAACGGCGCTCGCTGCCGTCAATGGCGGCGGCGAGTTCTCCAAAGGAACGGGCAACCTGCGCACCGGCCGCTTCCGACATCAGCGAGGATGTAAGTTCAGCCTGCACTTGCGGCAGATAGCGATCCGTGACTGCCGTAGACGTCTGTTGTGGCGGCTGATTGAAAACCGGCATTTCGACGGGAGCGGCCGCAGCGGAAGCCTTGCGCTCTTCCACCGGTTCAGGTTGCGGTTCAATCTTCACTGAGGATACCGCGGCCTCGGCGAGAAGAGCGGCGGCCGGCGGGGTGACGACCGGCGAGGTAACTACCGGCGCGGGCGCTTCGGCGATCGCGCTGCGCAAAGGCACCTCGGCGACCTGTTCGACACGCACCTCGGCAAGACGGGCGGCCATGGCCGGCGGCAATTCGCGTAGCTGCGGCGCTTCGCGCGCCGAATTCAATTGTGCCGCATTGCGCTCGGAAGCGGCACGAACGCGCGCAGCGACATCGGCGAGCGACATGGTGCGGGCTGATGATTCCGGCTCGCGCGACAGAGCCTGTGAATTGGCCGCAACGAAACGCGGTTCGGGGACAGCGGTTGCGGCGGGCGGTGCATCATCCATATCGGCAGCGGCAAATTGGTCGTCGACCGTCAGGTGGATATCGCCGTCGTGCTCATCGTCGGCCGTGCTGTAAACAGCGGGCACGGACGGCGAAATGGACTTGCCGGCACCAGGCTCGTTGCTTTCGATGATTCGGCGAATCGACGCCAGAATCTCTTCCATGGACGGTTCACGCACTACACTTGGCTGAGCCATATTCATCCCCGTTTTCCCAAACAACGATTGGATTCCCGCCAAAGCAGCGCCCGAATCAGCGCCAGCGTAGAATACTAGCCTTGGGAAAAAAATCACCGAGACAGCACTAAGCCACCTGATGCACAGTTTTGTTACGGTGGCTGCGAATCACCTGATATTGTGGACTTATCCACCGAGAATGCCCAACGAAAAACGGGCGCCCCGAAGCGCCCGTCTCAAAAGGATGGTTCAGCCACGTAACCGGTCAGAACACGAATTCCTTGGCTTTGGTGAAGCCCGGCAGCGGCTTGACCGAAGCATTGAAGAAGACGTTTTCGGAAAGGGCGCTACGCTCGCGTATGAAGACGGTGGCGCGCGCAGCATGGCCGTAGCCGAGGACGACAATCAACCGGCCGCCTTCACCAAGCTGATCGAGAAGCGCCTGCGGCACTTCTTGGACAGAACCGTTGATGAAAATGACGTCATAGGAACCGCTGCCCGCATAGCCCTTTTCCAGTTCGCCGGTGACGACCGTCACGTTTGCCTGGCCGAGCGCGGCGATATTGGCTTTGGCCTCAGCGGCCAGTGCCTCGTCGGATTCCAGCGCGACGACCGTGCCAGCGAGGATCGACAGAAGTGCTGCGACGTAGCCCGTGCCACAGCCGACGTCGAGAACCTTGTCTTCTTTGGTGATTTCACCGAGTTGCAAGAGCTTTGCCAGCGGCGAGGCTTCCATCAGGAAGCGCGCGGGCTTGCCGGAAGCCGCAGGGCTGATCTCAATGTCATTATCGATATAGGCCAGGAGCTTCGACCTCTCCGGCACGAAATTCTCGCGCGGTACCGTCAGAAACGCATTCAACACGGAATGGGAGGTGACATCCGTCGTGCGGATCTGGTTCTCGACCATTTTCACGCGTGCTGCTTCGAAATCCATCATATCCTCTCGCGCCCAAAGGCAAAGCCGGGGTTGCTGCTATGCTCAGCGTGTCTTAATCGCGTGCGGCTGCGCTTTCAAGGCATCGTAGCAACGGGCGCAGAAATTCATGACGATGCGTCGCGGCGAGACCACAGCCGCTCCCCTACCGCGCAGGGTCAAACCTCTCTTCACGCCCGTCGCCATCCGACAGATTGCTGCGGATGTGTCAATAAAAGGGAATTTGGAGGCCTCGCCCGGAATCGAACCGGGATTCAAGGATTTGCAGTCCTCTGCGTAACCACTCCGCCACGAGGCCATCCGATTTGTAAAGGCGAGTGATGGCGGGCGTTTAGAACGAATCTTATTGGAGCGCAAGACCTATCGCGGCTGATGACCAAATAACTTGACTTCCGGCCCATGGTGGCAGGCAAAGCACCGCCAAACCTTAACAATTCATTAGCGCCAACTGAGCCTTGATGAGCAGCCATCTGGCGAATTGCGTCATTTCTGCAACAGGATTTTTTTTCGAGTAGCGTGCGAATAGTTCGTCAATCTTAGTATCTTGTCAAATCGGCGGGACAGGTTCAGGAAATAGTTCGCGAAGCTTATTACTTCGCACCTACTGATAGGGAACATGAACGGGATGGGGTTGGGCACGTCGTTTTTTCGGCGCGATATCTCATGCCCAATCGGGAACAGATTGGAGTTATTTATGAACATCAAGAGCCTTCTTCTCGGCTCCGCTGCCGCGCTTGCAGCAGCATCCGGCGCTCACGCAGCCGACGCCATCGTCGCTGCTGAGCCGGAGCCGCTCGAATACGTTCGCATCTGCGACGCCTATGGTGCAGGCTACTTCTTCATCCCGGGTACTGAAACCTGCCTCAAGATCGGCGGGAAGGTTCGTACGGAAGGTGAGTGGTACAATGCTTACAACCGTGACAGCAGGCAGGGTACGCTATGGCACACCCGTGCAGAGCTGAATGTCGACACCGCAACAGACACCGAATACGGTCCGTTGAAGACTGAAACCATCGTTCGTTGGGACTGGAATGACGGCAACGCCACCAGCACCAACCTGCTGTGGTCCTACATCAGCCTCGGCGGCTTCACCGTTGGTAAGAAGGACTCGGCCTACAACCTCTACATCGGTTACGCCGGCGACGTCATCAACGACGACGTGATCTATGACGGCCCGTATGAACTCAACCAGTTGACCTACAACTACGATGCAGGCAATGGCTTTACGGCTGTGATCTCGCTCGAAGACTCCAACTCCAGCGGCTCGGGCGCTTCCTATGGCGCAAGCTGGTGGACGGATGACAAGGCCAACCACTATGCTCCGGACGTCGTTGCCGGTGCTGGCTACAAGGCTGGTGCATGGTCTTTCAAGGTCGTCGGTGGCTATGACTCCATCGTCGAAGAAGGCGCCATCAAGGCTCGTGTCGACGCTGACTTCGGCGCCTTCTCGGCTTTCTTGATGGGCGGCTGGAACACCGATGGCGACAAGCTCAACAAATATGCCGGTACCAACCAGGATATCTCTGCTTGCACGGCGCCGAACGGCACTGTGAACGTATCCAAGTGCGGCTGGGGTGACTGGGCTGTCTGGGGTGGCGTTGGCGTTCCGATCAACGAAAAGCTGAAGTGGAACGTGCAGCTCGCCTACACGGATTCGAAGATTTTCGAAGCAACCTCGAACCTCAAGTTCAATCCTGTGAAGGATCTGTTGATCGAGCCGGAAGTGACCTACGTTCACTATGATTATGCCAAGGACGATACCGTCGCTGGTATCCTCCGTTTCGAACGCAACTTCTGACCTGATCTGAATTGACCTCCGATCAGAGAAGAGAGGGGCCTGGCTTTCCCTGCTGGGCCCCTTTTATGTCGATCGCCTTCGAACTATGTGGCGCGGCTTCACCTGATCCCTCACCGGCACAACCGGTCTTGCAACTTTCAGCAGGCGGCAATCCCAAAACTCAGTGCCGCCCATATCACACGTTGCACTCCTGCCCAGATCAACTTTAAACGGGAACATTGCCGCCATCGCGACGTTAACTCGTCAAGGGACGTTTGTGTCCAACAAAGGAGTCGGTGCTTTGAAACACTTTGCTTCGATAGCCCTGGCCGCCTCACTTGCTATGGGAACAGTGCTGGCAGCCGCGGTTCCAGCAACGGCCATGCCGTTGACAAACTCGCCCTCGCCCAGCCTTTCCGGCGTCATTCTGGTCCAAGAGCACGGATCCCGACGAAACCAGGACTGGTATGAGGGGCGTCGATATTATTGGCGTGATCGTCACTACGATCGCCGCTACTGGCACGACCGCTGGGATCGCCGCCGCTATTGGGATGATGATGACTGGCGTTACCGCCGCTACCATCATTACCGCCACGGAGGCATCTACTTCGAATTCCGGCCGTAATCCGTAGCGTAGGCGCGACTATCGTTGGGCGGCCAATTTGGCGCCGCCCACAAGGCGAATTTCCGTGCCCATTCCCAAAAACGTTCCGGCCGTTGCCGACAAAATATTCGGCAACGGCCGGTCTCATTTTGCCGACGACGAAGGCCGGCTGCTCGAAACTGCTACCGGATCAACGGCAGACGCGTTCCTTGCGGACGACCCAATGGCCGTGAACGTGATGGCGTACGGTCTTCACGACGCAATGGTGATGATGATGGTTATCGACACGCACAATCGTCGCCGCTTCAGACTGCGTGCTGATGCCGACGAAGGAAGCCAGAGCAACGGCGGAAGCAAGAATCAGATTTTTCATTTCGAACCTCTAGCATTTGGGGGAATATGCTGCGCGATAGCGCACAACGTTCATGCGCCTGTTCAGATTAACGATACATGAATGTGTCCTCACGTTTTCGAGAGGAGCGACACGGTTTGAAATGGCTGGAAATGAAAAAGCCACATTCCCGGCAATGAGAATGTGGCTCTTGAAACTGGCTCCCCGGGCCGGATTCGAACCGGCGACCTGTCGATTAACAGTCGAATGCTCTACCGCTGAGCTACCAGGGAATACCGCTTGGCGCGGTGTGAGCGGGGTAATACAAATGCTTTCCCGATTTGCCAAGCGGTTTTTTCAAAAAAATCCATTTCCCTTGTATTATTTCGTCGCCTTACCATTTCCTGTGGATGACTGATCAAGGCAGTACCAAAGAAAAGACCGATCGCAACGGCAACGGAAAGGCGCGGCGTTTCGGAATAGATCATACCACACACGAGCTTGTTATTGGCTCCCTTTGTATTCCGCTTCCGCGATCGAGACTTGCCCGTCTTGGCGTCGGCGTCGCGTTGATCTTCGGTGGCTTTCTCGGCTTCCTGCCGGTCCTCGGCTTCTGGATGTTGCCGCTTGGCTTCGTCGTGTTGTCGCATGATCTGCCGCTCGTACGGCGCTGGCGACGGCGCCTTGCCGTGTGGTGGACAAGGCGCCGGCGCCCGGCGGAGTGATGTCGGCCGCTTATCTGGCGACCAGAGCCCGCGCGGGATTGCCGATTACGGTCGCGCCCGCCGCAACATCCTTGGTAACGACCGCGCCCGCTCCGACGATCGCTCCATCGCCGATGGTCACGCCGCCAAGGATGATGGCGCCGCCACCGATCCAGACATCCCTGCCGATCTCGACCGGCCAAGCGATTTCCAGCCCCGCGCGCCGCTGCGTCAGATCCTTATGATGCTCGGCACAATATATATGAACGCCAGGCCCCAGCATGCTGCCTTCACCGATGCGCACCGGGGCGGTATCGAGAATGGTGCAGCCGGCATTGAAATAGACGTGCGAGCCGAGCGAAATGTTCATGCCATAGGTGCAATGAAACGGCGCTTCGATGAACACGCCCTCGGCCACACCGGCAAAAAGCGCCGACAGTGCCGGGCCGATGTCACCGCGCTGGCCGGGCGACATGGTGTTGTGCTGGTGCACGGCCTCCCGGGCAAGTGCACGCAGGGCATCAAGTTCCGGATCGATGCAGCAATACCATTCTCCCGCTGCCATCTTCTCTCGCTCGCTTTGGCCCATTGATCCGCTCTCCCGACGCTTTCGTCACAATCGGGGGTAATCATGCACACGATACGGGCGGGCGACAAGGAGAGCTCGCGGCTCGGTTTGCACTCCTCAATATCCAGCGATCAGCAGTGCCAAAGGGCCGAGCGCCATCAAGGTGAGCGCTGCCACGATCAGCAGCAGCTCCCTCATCATATATCGTTCCATCCTGATGAGGCGCGGGGATCGACGATCCATGCACGGCTCCTCTCGGTATCGAAATATTAGATGCACCTTATTCTATACTTGCGGCGCCGTCTGCCCCTCCTACCGAATTATTCCGCGATGGCTCTTTAAAAGCGCTCGCAAAGGCGCAAAACTGGCTGCGGACGAGAGGTTTCCGCCCACAACAAACTGTCACACAGCTTGTCTATAACGCCGCTGCCGTGAACTTGCGCAAGGCCACCGGTTCCGAGCTTTCAAAAGGAAATAGGGATATGTCCAAATTTTATAACTGCATTTCGGCGGCTGCCGCCGGCGTCGTGAGCTTAGCGCTGGCCCTGCCGGCTGCTGCGGCTCCGATCAAGTTCGATTTCTGGTTCGGCCTCTCGGGCGATCTGGAGCGTGTCGTTCAGACGATGTGCACGAACTTCAACAATTCTCAGACCGACTATCAAGTCGTCTGCACCAGCCAGGGCAACTACGACGCCGCTCTGCAGAACACCATTGCCGCCTTCCGCGCCGGCAAGCAGCCGGCGATCGTGCAGGTTTACGACGTCGGCACGGCGACCATGATGCTTTCCGGCGCCTATTATCCCGTCGGCAAGCTGATGTCGGAAAACGGCTACAAGATCGACTGGAACGACTATTTCCCGGGCATCGCCCGCTACTACGCCACCTCGAAGGGCGAACTGCTCTCCTTCCCGTTCAACTCCTCGACCGCCCTGCTCTATTGGAACAAGGACGCCTTCGCCAAGATCGGCAAGACCGCCGCTCCGAAGACCTGGGAAGAAGCTGCCGACGACATGAAGGCGCTGAAGGGCGCTGGTTATGATTGCCCGATGGCCATCAACATCTCCGCCAACGAAAGCTGGCAGTTGATGGAACAGTTCTCGGCCATCCACAACGAGCCAGTTGCTACCCAGAACAACGGCTATGACGGTCTCGACGCCCGCCTGACCGTCAACAAGACCAAGTTCGTCAAATACGTCACCGACCTCAAGAGCTGGTACGACGCCGGTCTCATCAAGATCAAGTCGAAGGATCTCGGCCAGGATATGGTTCAGGCCTTTGCATCGGGCGATTGCCAGATGATCATGACCTCGGTCGGCGACCACGGCACGGTCGGCAAGACGCAGAAGGCCGGCATGAACTGGGATGTTGCCGAACTTCCGGTCTACGCCGGTACCGAGCGCAAGAATTCGCTCGTCGGCGGTGCATCGCTCTGGGTTCTCTCCGGCAAGTCGGCTGACGAATACAAGGGCGCAGCAGCGTTCCTGAACTTCATCCACGATCCGAAGACCGCTCTCTTCTGGTCGACCAACACCGGCTACATTCCGGTCACGAAGTCCGGCTTCGATTTCATGAAGTCCTCCGGCTTCTACGACAAGGCTCCGTATAAGGGCCGCGAAGTCGCGATCGCCAGCCTGACCGCTTCCGAGCCGACTCCAATCACCCGCGGCGTCCGTCTCGGCAACTTCACGCAGATCCGCGCTGAATTCGGCAATCAGATGCAGGCCATCTTCGCCAACAAGGTCAGCGTCCAGGAAGGTATCGACAACCTCGTCAAGAACGGCAATGCTGTTCTCGAGCGCTTCGAAGCCACCTACAAGGGCAAGCAACTGCCGTAAGCAGTTAGCGCAGGAATAGACGTCCGTCGGGAAATCCCGGCGGACGTTCGCTACTGGAGTATCCGCTTTCAGTTGGAATGACCTGAAACGGAAGAGGTGTTCCCGATTCAAACGGTAGAGTGTCCTTTGCGCGTTCAGATGACCGCACGGCGCTCAAGGTCCAAGCCGGAAGAAGCAATGGAAAAGCGTACGACTTTCAGCAAGTGGAGCGTCGGCATCCTGTTCGCAGTGCCGCAACTCCTCCTCATCTTCACCTTCTTCTATTGGCCGGCTGGTCAGGCGATCTTCTGGTCGCTGACGCTGCAGCAACCCTGGGGCGGCGGTAATATCTGGGTTGGCCTCGATAACTTCAAATCGATTCTCGCTAATCCCGATTACTGGAATTCGGTGACGATCAGCATCATCTTCGCGGCGATCAGCACCAGCCTTTCCATGGGTGTCGCTCTGGTGCTTGCGGCCCTGACGGACCGGCAGCTCAGAGGTTCGAAGTTCTACAGCGTCGTGCTCATCTGGCCTTACGGTATTGCTGCGCCCGCTTCGGCAATGGCCTTCCGTTTTATCCTGGCACCGGAAGCCGGTTTCATGTCCATCGTCAACCACTATTGGCCAGGCCTATGGGACCCGGGCCTCAACGGTGCCGATGCCATGGCCACCATCATTGCCGCCTTCTCATGGAAATATATCGGCTACAGCTTCATTTTCTTCCTTGCCGCCTTCCAGGCCATTCCGCGCTCATTGATCGAAGCAGCGGCGATGGACGGCTCGGGCGTGATCCGGCGCTTCTGGGACATTCAGTTCCCGCTGATCACCCCGACGATCTTCTTCCTGCTGGTGATCAACATCACCGAGAGCTTCCAGGATTCCTTCGGCATCGTCGACATCATGACCGCAGGCGGCCCGCACAACTCAACGAATCTCATGGTCTACAAGATCTATTCCGACGGCTTCAAAGGCCTCGATTTTTCCGGCGCGGCGGCACAAAGTATCATTCTGATGCTGCTGATCATCGTACTCACCATCTTCCAGTTCCGCTTCATCGAGCGGCGCGTGCATTACCGTTGAGGCTGACATGGTCGAGCGTACACCCATCCTCAATTTCTTCACCCATCTGATCCTGTTCATCGGCTTCGTAATGGCAGTGGGACCGATAGCCATCGTGGCTATCGCCGCATCCCATAATCTGGCCGAGGTCAATCAAGTGCCGATGTCGCTGATCCCCGGCACCGATTTCTGGGTCAATCTCAAGACGGCGTGGACCACGGCGGATCTCGGGCCTAAACTGCTGAATAGCCTGATCTTCGCAGGCGGCGTGGCGGCGGGAAAGGTGATCATTTCGGCGCTTACCGCCTTTTCGCTCGTCTATTTCCGTTATCCCGGCCGCCATTTCATCTTCTGGCTGGTCTTCATAACACTGATGCTGCCGCTCGAAGTGCGTATCGTGCCGACCTATGCGGTCATAGCGAACGTCCTGTCGCCCTATCAGGGGCTTCTCGACGCCACCGGCCTTACCTGGCTCATAGAGAAAGTTACAGGCATTCAGGTCTCGCTGAATATGGGGCTGCTCAACTCCTCTCTCGGCCTGATCCTGCCGCTGGTCGCCACGGCGACCGGTACCTTCCTCTATCGTCAATTCTTCCTGACGATACCGGACGAGCTGACCGAAGCCGCACGCATGGACGGCGCCGGATCGCTGCGCTTCTTCTTCGACATCCTGCTGCCGCTGTCGCGCACCAATATGGCCGCGCTCGGCACCATCATGTTCCTCTGGGCCTGGAACCAGTATCTCTGGCCGCTGCTCATCACCACCGATCCGTCGCATGCGACCGCGGTGACAGAACTCAAGCAGCTCATCCCGAACGTGGGCGGCCTTCCCGAGTGGCATATTGCCATGGCAGGCACGCTGATCGTCATGATCCCGCCGCTCCTCGTCGTCGTGCTGATGCAACGCTGGTTCGTTCGCGGCCTCATCGCCACCGAAAAGTGATCGGATAGGGCTGGCCCCTATCCCAAAGAGCCTCGTGCTTTCATTTGAAGCACGGCGCTCTGGTTTTTGAGTCCAGAGTTATTATTCGCTGGGTGATTAATCTGAAAGCGGGATGCTCTGACCAGCAAAAAGCCCGGAAATCGGTGGGGATTTCCGGGCGCTCTTGCTGAAAATTGATGTCTGAAAATTAGTTTGCGGCAACCTTGAGAGGCGTGACCGAGGCAATGCTGTCGAGCCGCAGGCCGGTGTCCTGAGCGAAGAGGTGCGTATGCTGCTGGGCAATCTCCAGGCCGACGGCGTCACCCGTTTGTCCCGTAGTATGGTCGGCAACGGCAACGGCGAAGCTGGAGCCGTTGATATCGCAATGGATGACTCGGCCTGCACCGAGTTCTTCGACGAAATCCACGGTGGCGGGAACGGCGCCCGGCGTGCTGGCCGGCACGAGACGCGCATGTTCCGGACGGATGCCGAGCGTAACCGGCAGACCGGCGTGACGCTTGCCAATGTTGGCGTCGATGGCTATCGGCAGGCCATCAAAAATGAATTGCTCGCCATTCGCCGAGAAGGAACCTTCGAGGAAATTCATGGCCGGCGAACCGATGAAGGAACCGACAAAACGGGTGCGCGGCGCATTGTAGACTTCGAGCGGCGTGCCGACCTGCTCGACATTGCCCTTGTACATGACCACCAGCTTGTCAGCGAGCGTCATAGCCTCGACCTGATCATGCGTGACGAAAACCGACGTGGCCGACAGGCGCTTGTGCAGGCGGCGGATTTCGACACGCATCTGGACGCGCAGCTTGGCGTCCAGATTGGAGAGCGGTTCGTCGAAGAGGAAGACTTTCGGTTCACGGATGATGGCGCGGCCCATGGCGACGCGCTGGCGCTGGCCGCCTGAAAGCTCGGAGGGCTTGCGGGTGAGGAAATCCTCCAGGCCGACAATGCGGGCCGTTTCCTTGATGCGGCGGTCACGTTCGGCGCGTGGCACACCCGCCACCTTGAGCGCGTAGCCCATGTTGGCGGCGACATCCATGTGCGGATAGAGCGCGTAATTCTGGAAGACCATGGCGCAGCCGCGCTCGCGCGGCTCGAGCTGATTGACGACCTTGCCGTCGATAATGATTTCACCCGAAGTAATATCCTCGAGGCCGGCGATCATGCGCATCAGGGTCGACTTGCCACAACCGGAAGGACCGAGAATGACGACGAATTCTCCGGAGCGGAAGGTCAGATCGACGCCATGCACGACCTGATTGCGTCCATAGGCCTTGCGAACTTGCTCGATCCGGATCTCTGCCATCTTGCGCTTTCCCGCCTGTCAATTCTGGGCCCGTCAATTCGCTGGACTGCTAGCGAACTTGCATTACAAAACCGTGACAAGGCCCGGCGAATTGTGCAGCGCACAAGCTTTTCGGCAAGTGGAGCGCTTCGCGTTATTCCGCCGGATGCGGATTGGGATGATGACCGGCGGCCCGCGACGGGCGACGGCCATCGATGATACGCCGGATAACGCGGAAATAAAGGCTGTAAGGCAGAAAGTTCACCAGTTTTGCCCGATAGGTGAAGCTCTTTGGGAAGGTGATTTCGAAGCCGGGCGATTTCAGGCCGGCGGCGATCGCCTTTGCCGCATCTTCGGCCGATATCAGCCCCGGCATGGAAAACTTGTTTTTCCCGGTCAGCGCCGTATCGACGAAGCCGGGTGTGACGAGCTGGATATGAATGCCCATGCGGTCGAGCTCGAAATTCAGGCTTTCGGCCATGTTGATCAGAGCGGCCTTGGTCGCGCCATAGGCTGCGCCCGCAGGTACCCCGCCATAGCCAGCCGCGGAGGAGACGATGGCGATCTGCCCGTATCCCCTCGCCCTCATATGGCGCACAGCCGGCACCAGACAATTGACGACGCCGTGGAGATTGACGGCGAAGCTGCGATCGAAAACATCATGGTTCAAGTCCTCAGCGCGTGCCGGCAGGTAGATGCCGGCATTGAGGATCACCAGAGCCAGCCCACCGTGTTGATATTCGATCGCTGCGACGGTGTGCTCCATATCCTCGGCATTGGTGACGTCGCCATCGAGCACGATGATACTGCCGGACAGCTCGTGCGCTTCCGCCTGCAGCTCCAGCAGTTTGTCGTGACGGCGGGCGGTAACGGCGACCTTGTACCCCTCGCCCGCGAGTTTCAATGCCAGCGCCCGGCCGATCCCTGAGCTGGCGCCTGTGATCCAGATCGCTCCATGTTCAGGACGGGCAATGAATGGACGCATGTTTTTCTCCTTGGCCGGCGACCCGCCCAACGCAGCCTTCGGGCGATCTCCTCAGCATTTTAGAACTAGCGCATCATTGTGGCCTCTTTCGGCCAACATAAGGCAGCCGTGGTCGAATCCTTATGGACGAAGCGGAAGAACGGGCCGTCGCGGCGCTTTGTGGATGGGTTTCATGGTCCAAGTTGAATTTTGCGGCTTGAAACAAGAGCGAGGAACAGAATTTCTTGCCTCTTCCGCCTTGTGAAGGGAAAAGACCGTTCTTACAGTAGTCCTGAACAGAAGGCAGAGATTCCATGACCGTCCATCCCTCCGTCCTAGAAGCGATCGGCAACACGCCACTGATCAAACTCAAGGGTGCCTCCGAGGCGACGGGCTCGACCATTCTCGGCAAGGCGGAGTTTCTGAACCCCGGCCAGTCGGTCAAGGATCGCGCCGCGCTCTACATCATCCGCGATGCCGAAAGAAAGGGCCTGCTGAAGCCCGGCGGCGTCATCGTCGAGGGGACTGCAGGCAATACCGGCATCGGCCTGACCGTGGTCGCCAAGGCGCTCGGCTACCGCACCGTCATCGTCATTCCGGAAACGCAGAGCCAGGAGAAGAAGGATGCGCTGAGGCTGCTCGGCGCCGAGCTGGTGGAAGTGCCGGCCGTTCCATACAGAAACCCCAACAACTATGTGAAGGTTTCCGGCCGGCTTGCCGCGGAGTTGGCGAAGACCGAACCGAACGGTGCAATCTGGGCGAACCAGTTTGACAATGTCGCCAATCGCCAGGCGCATATCGAAACGACCGCCAAGGAAATCTGGGCCGACACCAACGGCAAGATCGACGGCTTCATCTGCTCGGTCGGTTCCGGCGGTACGTTGGCGGGTGTCGCCATGGGGCTGCGTGGCTTCAACAAGGACATCAAGATCGGCATCGCCGATCCTGAAGGGGCGGCACTTTATGAATTCTACAAGAATGGCGAGCTGAAATCCTCCGGCTCTTCGATCACCGAAGGCATCGGCCAGGGTCGCATCACGGCGAACCTGGAAGGTTTTACGCCCGATTTCGCCTATCAGATCACCGATGCCGAAGCCCTGCCCTATGTCTTCGATCTGGTCGAACACGAAGGTCTCTGCCTCGGCGGCTCGACGGCCATCAACATTGCCGGCGCGGTGCGCCTGGCCCAGGATCTCGGCCCCGGCCATACGATCGTGACCGTCCTCTGCGACTATGGCAATCGCTACCAGTCCAAGCTTTTCAATCCGGATTTCCTGAGGTCGAAGGGTCTGCCGCTGCCGGCATATCTGACGACGACTTCCAATATTCCTATTCCTTACGAAAACCTGGCGTGATCTTATGTCTGTGAATGCCCTTTATCGTGACGATTTCTATCTCTCGACCGCCGAAGCTGTCGTAACCGCAATTCACGAGGATGGGGGCATCGAGCTCGATCAAACCTGCTTCTACGCGACCTCCGGCGGACAGCCGGGGGATACCGGGTTTTTCGAGCGCGCCGACGGTTCGAAAATCGTGCTCGGCCAGACCAGGCATGGGGCGACGAAGGACATCATCATCCATGTGCCGCAGGAAGGCGAAGCGCCGCCTGCCGTTGGCGAGAAGTTGGTGCTGCATGTCGACTGGCCGCGACGCTACCGGCTGATGCGTATGCACACAGCCTGCCACCTGCTCTCGGTCGTATGCCAATATCCGATCACAGGTGCGGCCGTCGGCGAGGATGAAAGCCGCGTCGATTTCGACATGAGCGAGACCATCGACAAGGACGAGGTGACGGCGAAGATGATGGCGCTCGTCAACGAGAACCACCCTGTTTTCGTCCAGTGGATCACGGATGAGGAGCTTGCAGCCAATCCGGACATCGTCAAGTCGAAGAATGTACGCCCGCCAATCGGACTCGGCCGCGTCAGCCTTGTCTGCATTGGCGAGAACTCAGCCGTTGACAGCCAGCCTTGCGGCGGCACACATGTCTCGGAGACGCAGGAAGTCGGGGCAATCTACATCGCCAAGATCGAGAAGAAGGGCAAGGAGAACCGCCGCTTCCGCATCCGTTTCGGCACGCCCAACGACGACGCTTAAACCGCGGTTAGAATAAGGCCCGATAAAATCAGGGAGAGACCATCATGACAGCGGAGAAAAGCCGTTTCGTCGTATCCGCCGATTGGCTACAGAGCGAATTGGGCGCCAAGGATTTGCGTATCCTCGATGCATCCTTCTACCTGCCGGCGCAGAAGCGCGATGCCGATGCCGAATATGCCAGCGGCCATATTCCGGGCGCCATCCGCTTCGATCAGGACAAGATCGCCGATCATTCCACCGACCTGCCGCATATGGTGCCTTTGCCGGAATTCTTCGCAGCCGAGGTCGGCAAGCTCGGCATCAGCGAGAGCGATCGCATTGTGGTCTATGATGGTCCCGGCGTCTTCGCATCGCCGCGGGTCTGGTGGCTGTTTCATGTGGTCATGGGCGCTGCGAATGTCTTCGTACTCGACGGCGGCCTGGATGGCTGGAAGGCCGAAGGGCGACCGCTGGAAACTACCCTGCCCGCATATGCACCTGTCACCTTCAAGCCGAATTTCAACGCGGCTCGCGTTGTCCCCTTCGATGAGATGCTCGGGATCGTCGATAAGGGCTCGCTGCAGATCGCCGATGCCCGCAGCGCCGGCCGCTTCGCCGCCACCGAGCCAGAACCGCGCGAAGGCATGCGCTCCGGCCATATGCCGGGCGCAAAAAGCCTGCCGTCCGGCAGCTTCGCGGTGAACGGCAAGTTCAAGTCACTGCCGGAGCTGCGCGAAACGATCGAGAAGGCCGGTATCGATCTTGAAAAACCTGTCGTGACCACCTGCGGCTCGGGAATCACCGCCGCCATCATCACGCTGGCGCTGGAATCGCTCGGCCATGGCGCCAACCGGCTCTATGACGGCTCCTGGTCGGAATGGGGCAGCCGGCCCGATACGCGCATCGTCACCGGCAAAGACTGAGCGGCGCCGTCCCCGTGAAAACCCCATCGTCGCTCAAAGTCCATATCACCCGGCTGGAAATGACCGCGCCGCCCAAGGCAAGCTTGCCCGTGCCCGTCAACATCCAGACGGCAATCATGCGCTCGCCCGGCATTCCCCTGCCCTTTTATCGCTATCTCTACCGCCAGGTCGGCGCCCGCTGGCATTGGGTCGACCGGCTCCGCATGCCCGACGAGGAGCTGACAGCGGTTCTGCACGATCAGCGCAACGACATCAGCGTGCTCTACGTCAACGGCGCACCGGCCGGCTTCTTCGAATATTTCCGCGAGGATGAGGAGACGATCGAGCTCAGCCATTTCGGCCTGATCGAGCACGCTCTCGGCCTCGGCATCGGCAAATGGTTCCTGTTGCAGGCGCTCTACGCCATGTGGACGTTGAGCCCGCAACGCATCACCACCACCACCAACAATCTCGACCATCCGCGGGCGCTTCAGCTCTACCAGATGTTCGGTTTCTCCCCCGTCTCGACCGGCGAAGGCATCGTCAGGCCGCTGAGCGACAAGGAATTGCTGGACTTGGCGAAGAAAGGCTAGCCGCAGGAATCGGGTGGCTTCTCGCGCTATCGCGGCGCATCACAGGACAAATCGCAAAGAAGGAGATTTGTCATGCCCGCCATCGCTTTTGTCGCCATGCCCACCTCGGATGCCGAAAACCTCTGGAATGGCGGCGCGGATGCCTATGGTCACCAACCGGAGACAACGATCTCAGACGGCCCAGGCCATCCCTGCCGCCATTGCCTGCGGAATATCGATGCGGGCGAAGAGCTTTTCGTCTTCGCCTATCGGCCGTTTCCGGAATTGCAGCCCTATGCCGAGACCGGGCCGGTTTTCCTGCACAAAATGCCTTGCCGGCGGTATGAAGCCGAGGAAGTTCTGCCGCCTGTGCTGACCACCAGCCCGGATTTCATCGTGCGGGGCTATAGCGAGAACAATCGCATCGTCTACGGCACCGGCGCCGTGACACCGACCGGTGATATCAAAGCCTATGCTGCTGAACTTCTGGGCCGCGAAGGCATCGCCTATGTGCATGTCCGCTCGGCACGCAACAACTGCTATCAGTGCCGGATCGACCTGATGTAGTCAACAGAAAGAAGCGCCGGCATGCAAGATGTCGACGCTTCCGTTCAACGCAGCGCGATGGGACTTACGCTACGTTCAAGACGCTTTCCGGAGCGAAGGCTTCGTAGCCGAGCGCTTCGGCGACCGGCCTGTTAGTGACGCGGCCCTTGTGGATATTGAGGCCGTTACGCAGGTGCTTGTCCTCGGCAATAGCTCGCAGGCCGCGGTCTGCAAGGGCGAGGCCGTGATAGATGGTGGCATTGTTCAGCGCATGCGCCGAGGTGACCGGAACCGCACCCGGCATGTTGGCGACGCAATAATGCACAATGCCTTCGACCTCATAGGTCGGTTCGGAATGGGTCGTAGCATGAGAGGTTTCGAAGCAGCCGCCCTGATCGATGGCGACGTCGACGATGACGGCACCCTTCTTCATGCCGGATAGCATTTCGCGCGTCACGAGCTTCGGCGCTGCTGCGCCGGGGATCAATACGGCGCCGATGACGAGATCGGCGGCGAAGACCTCTTCCTCCAGGGCCTGAATGCTGGAATAGCGTGTATGGACACGACCATTGAAGATGTCGTCCAACTGGCGCAGGCGCGGCAGTGAACGGTCGAGAATGCTGACATCGGCGCCGAGCCCCGCCGCCATCTTGGCGGCATGAAGGCCGACGACACCGCCGCCGATGATGGCGACTTTGGCCGGCAACACACCGGGCACACCCCCAAGCAGGATACCGAGGCCGCCATTGGCCTTCTGCAGCGCGGTGGCGCCCGCCTGGATCGATAGACGGCCCGCAACTTCCGACATTGGCGCGAGCAGCGGCAGGCCGCCGCGCTCGTCGGTGACGGTTTCGTAGGCAATAGCGGTGACGCCGGAAGCGATCAGGCCCTTGGTCTGCTCCGGATCGGGCGCGAGATGCAGATAGGTGTAGAGAAGCTGGCCATCGCGCAGTTGCGCCCATTCGGAAGGCTGCGGCTCCTTCACCTTCACGATCATGTCGCACTTTGCGAAAATGTCCTTGGCGGTGGCGGCGATCTTGGCGCCGGCGGCGATATAGGCGTGATCGTCGGCACCAATGCCTGCGCCCGCTTTGGTCTCAACCCAGACCTCATGACCATGGGCAACATATTCGCGAACGGATGCAGGCGTCAGGCCGACGCGATATTCATGATTCTTGATCTCTTTCGGACAACCAACGCGCATTTTGCTTCTCCCTCAATGCTTTTTTGGTTTGCAACTGTTCCGTTCTGAATGAGACCACCTTCACTCTGAAATGTCCTTGCAAAGACAATTTGCTGAAGCGGCATTTTTCGTGAATTATTGCGTTAAATCAAAATTTTTCGAAGGATCTTCGAATGCCTGACATAGACACAATCGATCGTTCGATTTTGCACGTGCTGCAACAGAACGCCAGGATCACCAATGCCGAGCTGGCCGAAAAGGTCGGCCTGTCGCCCTCGGCCTGCTCGCGCCGGCTCGACATTCTGGAGAAGAACGGCGTCATTGGCGGCTATCATGCCCGGCTGTCGCACAAGGCGCTGGATTACAAGATGATTGCCATCGTGCACATCTCGCTCTCCGGCCAGTTTGCCAAGACGCTGTCGGAATTCGAAACGGCAGTGAAGCGCTGCCCGAATGTGCTGGTCTGCTATCTCATGTCCGGCGAATACGATTATATCTTGCGTGTCGCTGCTCGCGATCTCGAAGATTACGAGCGCATCCACCGCGACTGGCTCTCCGCCTTGCCGCATGTGGTGAAGATCAATTCCAGCTTCGCGCTGCGCGAGATTATCGACCGGCCGAATGTCGGGCTCTGAGCCGCGCGGGAGGCCCAGCTATCGCAGATCCAGCAGCAAGGCGCGATGATCGGAGACTTCCGGCTCGGCGACGGCGTCGAATGCAATGACCTCCACCGCCGATGTCACCAGCATATAGTCAGCGAAACGCGGCTCCTTACGGTAATAGGAGGTCCGCGTGTCGCGGTGACCGCGCGAGGTGACGAGGTCGGAAAGCCCCAATGCGCTCAGAGCATCGAAGGTTACGCTCCCCGGCAGGACATTGAAATCGCCGCAGACGACGAGCCTCTGATCGCCTTGGTGAACGCGCCGGATGAGTTCCACCAACGCCTCTGCCTGATGGCAACGCGCCGGCGTGTCGCCCTTGCCTTCAAGATCGCGCAGACCATGCATCTGCGCGATGGTGATGGGGAAACCACCTTGGTAATCGAAGATGCGAATGCAATGGGCATTGCGCGATCGCGGATGCGGACCCCAACCGTCGGCTGAAAATTCCCCATGCACGAAACCGGAGGCCTGGCCGATGACCGGATAGGATTTGCGCACAAAAGTTGCCAGACCGAACTCGGACGCGATCAGCCGGTCGCCATCCAAGAGATCGCCCCGCGCCGTCGGGCAGAAAAAGGCATCATATGCCGGAAGAGCTGCGCTGATCTCATCGAAGAGATTGGCCCGCTGCGGAAGCTCGACATCATGATCGCGGTAAACCAGCCATTCGGATGGCGTGTCTGGGGTGCGCCCGACTTCCTGCAAGCACAAGACATCCGCATCGATCCCGACGAGATATCGCATCAGCGGCTCATACAGCAGGCCGCCCCAAACATTCAACGAAACGATGCGCAACGTCATTTCCTCTTGCCACAACTCCCGCCCGAACAGCCAAGCCGGTAGTCGAAACTTTAGAAGGCAATCGGTCCCGATTCGGAACGGATCACGTCAATTTTAGCGACCGTTCTAAGCACCTTTCAACGCCTGCCTGCTATCCGGTGTCGTCAGACACACGCATCGAGGTCAGTCCATGCAGCCGATTTCAAAACCGCTCACCCAGGGCAATCTGAAAATAAAAACGAGGCGTTCGCCGCGCAAGCGTGCCCGTCTGATGGGCCGGGTTCGGTATTTCGCCAAAGCGGTTACCGGCCGCGTTGTCGATATTTCCACCGCTGGCATTGCGCTCGACCTGCAATCACCGATCCATGCCGCCGCCGGCAGCAAGGTCCGCGTCGAATGCGACGATATCGGCATTTTGGACGGCATCGTGCGCTGGACCCATAGCGGCCGGATCGGCATCGAGTTCGATCCCTCCTCCAATGCGGCGGCTCAGGTTGCCTCCTATTTCCGCTTTTTCCACAAAGACATACAGCCGGTTCTCAAACGTTGACGGCTTCTTCGCTCCTTGGCGCCGGGACCACAATAAGCCTGTCATAATAGTGGTGCACACCTTCAAAAATCGTCTTAATCTCCCTCACCCTTCGAGTTGATCGAGGGTTGAGGGATTCATTGTTGAAGGAGTGTTTCATGTCTTCCATTCTGGAATTGCCCAGCATGTCGCGCCGTTCTTTGCTGCAGGGCCTTAGCGCTACGGCTGCGCTCATCGTGCTGCATCCTTTCGCGGCCCGCGCGGCCAGCAATCAGGCACATCTGCGCCTCATGGAAACGACAGACATCCACGTCAACGTCTTCCCTTACGACTATTACGCCGACAAGCCGAACGACACGATGGGCTTGTCGCGCACGGCAACGATCATCGACAATATCCGCGCCGAGGCCACCAACTCACTGCTGATCGACAACGGCGACGTGCTGCAGGGCAATCCGATGGGCGACTACATGGCCTATCAGCACGGCATGAAAGACGGCGACGTCCATCCGGTCATCAAGGCAATGAATACGCTCGGCTATGAAGTCGGCACGCTCGGAAACCACGAGTTCAACTATGGCCTCGACTTCATGTTCAAGGTGCTGGGCGGAGCGAACTTCCCCTTCGTCTGCGCCAACCTGACCAAGGGCCAGCTCGCTTCCGATCCGAAGAAGGACGACCTGTTCTTCAAGCCCTATCTGATCCTCGAAAAGAAGATCAAGGACGGCGCCGGCAATGAGAATACGATCAAGATCGGCTTCATCGGCTTCGTGCCGCCGCAGATCATGCTCTGGGACATCAAGAACCTCGAAGGCAAGGCACAGACGCGCGATATCGTCGAGGCTGCCAAGGCCTGGGTACCCGTCATGAAGGAAGAAGGCGCCGATATCGTGATTGCGCTTTCCCATTCCGGCATCGACGGCAGCGGCCCATCCGAGAAGATGGAAAACGCCTCGCTTTATGTCGCTGCCGTTCCCGGCATCGACGCGGTCTTTACCGGTCACCAGCACCTCGTCTTCCCTGGTCCGAAGACCTGGGACGGCATCAAGGACGCCGATCCGGTCAAGGGCACGCTGCACGGCAAACCTGCCGTCATGGCCGGCTTCTGGGGCTCGCATCTCGGCCTCATCGACCTGCTCTTGGAAAAGGACGGCAAGAGCTGGAAGATCGTCGACTTCACCTCCGAGGCTCGGCCGATCTACCATCGCGACGATAAGAAGAAGGTCATCGCCGACGTTGCCGACAAGAAGGAAGTCGTGGAAGCCGCAAAGGCCGAGCATGAGGCGACGCTGACCTATGTCCGCACGCCCGTCGGCAAGACCTCAGCGCCGCTCTATTCCTACTTCGCGCTGGTGGCCGACGATCCGTCTGTGCAGATCGTCAGCCAGGCACAGCTCTGGTACATCAAGAATATGCTGAAGGAGACTCAGTATAAGGACCTGCCGGTGCTTTCGGCTGCAGCACCCTTCAAGTGCGGCGGCCGCAACGGCGCGGATTATTATACCGACGTTCCTGCCGGCAATATCGCCATCAAGAATGTCGCCGACCTCTACCTCTATCCGAACACTGTGCAGGCGGTCGTCATCAATGGCGCGCAAGTGAAAAACTGGCTGGAAATGTCGGCCGCTATGTTCAATCAGGTTCAGCCGGGCGCCAAGGATGCGGATCTGATCAACAACAGCTTCCCATCCTATAACTTCGACGTTATCGACGGCGTCACCTATCAAATCGACCTCTCGCAGCCGCGCCGCTTCGGCGATGACGGCAAGGTTCTGAATGCCGATGCCAATCGCATCCAGAATCTGCAGTTCGACGGCAAGCCGATCGATCCGGCACAGAAGTTCGTGGTCGTCAGCAACAACTACCGCGCCGGCGGCGGCGGCAACTTCCCGGAAATCGCTTCGGATAAGGTCGTCTACCAGGCTCCGGATACCAACCGCGACGTTATCGTCCGCTATGTCCACGATCAGGGCACGATCAATCCGACCGCCGATGGCAACTGGACCTTCAAGCCGCTGCCGGGCACGACGGTCCTGTTCCAAAGCTCACCCAAGGCCAAGGATTTCCTCGCCCAGGTGAAGAGCGTGAAGATCGAGGAGGCCGGCGAAGGTACCGACGGCTTCCATAATTTCCGGCTGGTTCTTTAGTCCCGGTCGTTCCCCTCTCTCCGCCCCTTCGGCAAGCTCAGGAGCGGAGAGAGGTTTTTCACTCCGCCGCCAATTGCTTGTCGTCCGGATGAAACATGTCTACCGCGGCCTTGAAATCCGCTTTGTTCGGGCACCGCGAAAGGCGTTCGCTGAAGGCTTCGATCATCCAAGCGGCGGCAGGACCGGGTGGATTGGCAAGCTTGTGGACGGCATAGATCGGATATTCACTCTGGTCGTAGGCATCGAGGGGCAGACGCACCAACCGTCCCTTCTGCAGGTCTTCCATGATGAGCGACGCCGGCAGCCCGCCCCAGCCGAGGCCGCCACGCATCAATTGATGCTTGGTCGCGATATCGCTGACATGCCAGATCTTGTACGACAGGACGTTGAAATCTTTGCCATTGGTGAGACCTGAAGCATCGGTCACGACCAACTGCACCTCGTCTCGCACATCGGCAAGCGTCAGCGGACGCCCGATCTGAGCGAGCGGATGATTGGGCGAAGCTACCGGAAGCATGAAGGAGTGACCGATGCGCTCGATGATCAGCGAATCATCCTGATTCGGCACCGCACCGCCAATGCCGATCGTCGACTTGCCGCTGGCGACGAGTTCCATCATCGTGCCGAGTTCGCCGGTGTCGAGCCGTAGCGAGACGAGCGGGAAGCGGTCGCGAAACTCCCTCAAGACATCCACTGTGGCATTCGTCGGCACCATAACGCTGATGGCCACGGCTACTTCCGCTTCAAGGCCCGCCTTCAAACCTTTGACGCGAGCACGCATCACGCCGAGATCGGAGAGAATACGGCGCGCATCCTCCAGCATGGCCCTGCCCGCATCCGTAAGCGTCGGCTGACGGGAGCCGGAACGCTCGAACAGCGGCACCTCAAGCTGGGCCTCGAGATTGGCGATCGTGTAGCTGATGACTGATTGCGCACGATTGAGCGTGCGCGATGCTGCGGAAAAGCTGCCGGATTCGGCAACGGTCAAAAAGACCTGCAACTGGTCCAGGGTCGGATTGGGAAGCATTTGAGGCCATCCATTCTATCGATAATTCCAATCCATATTATCACAGTTTTTTCGATGGCACTGCAGACTTATTTCTCTTTTCGAACGGTAGCCAGTCTCCCTGCTGGCTCTCGCAACCCTTTGAAAAGGAATACATCATGTCCTCCATTCTGCTTCTGACGTCCAGCCCGCGCTCCGACTCGCTCTCCACCAAGATCGCCAGCGAGCTTGCCGACAAGATCAAGGCCCAGAACCCGGGCAAGACGATCGTCCATCGCGACCTCGCCGCTGATGCCCTGCCGCATATCGACGAACCCTTCACTGCCGCCATCCGCACGCCGGCCGACGCCCGCACGCCCGAGCAGCAGGAACTGGTCAAGGTTTCCGACACGCTCGTCGACGAGCTGCTCGCAGCCGACACGCTGGTCATCGGCACCGGCCTCATCAACTTCAACATCTATTCCTCGCTGAAGACCTGGATCGACAACATCGCTCGCGCCGGCCGCACCTTCACCTACACGGAAACCGGCCCGAAGGGTCTCGCGACCGGCAAGAAGGCCTATATCGTGCTCGCTTCCGGCGGCGTCTATTCGGAAGGCCCGGCCGCTCCGCTCAACCACGCCGTTCCCTACCTGAAGTCGGTTCTCGGCTTCATCGGCATCACCGATGTCGAAACCGTCTATGTCGAAGGTCTTGCCTTCGGTCCAGAAGCCGCTGAAAAGGCTATCGGCGCTGCCCAGGCTCGCGCAACCGAGCTGGCACTGGCCGCCTAAGCTTCCCAGTTCTTTGCGAGCGGCCGGTCCCCACCGGCCGCTTTCTTATTTCCCGTCGTCTGTTGCCAGTTCCTTCGCGAAGCTTTTTGCCGCCTCCAGAATTTCCCGGGAAAATTCTTCGTCGTTTGCAACGCGAGCAAGGCCGAGGGCGCCGGTCATCAGGCACGAGGCGATGATGGCGTTGCGCCGCGCATCCGCTGTATCCGGTTGCGGCATGCGCGCGGTCATCGACGCGATGTTTCTCCGTATTCCTTCCGTCGCGATCGCGCGAACGGCATCGCCGCTGCGGGCGATATCAGCCGTCAGCGCAGCATAGGCACAGCCGTCGCCGCGTTGGTCGCGATGGCGAGTGCTGAGATAATCGTCGGCATAATTCTCCAGGGAAATATCCGCCGGATCGATCCCCTTCTCTTCCAATTGCCGCCGCCATGATTCCACGGCCACCTGAACGGCTTCGGCCACCAGTTCGTCGCGGGAGGCGAAATGCTTATAGAAACCGCCGACGGTCAGGCCCGCTTCCTTCATCAAATCGGCAACGCCGATACCCTCGAGCCCCACCTCCCGCAGGCGTTTGGCGGCAAGCGTCACAATCCGCTCATGCGTCTTCTGCTTCTCCAGTTGAGAATGGCCCATCGAAAAATCTCCTGAATCCGTCTTGACGAAGCTGGATTATAATCATAATCCTTATAGCGAACGATCATAATCCAGATCACCGTCAATGCCAATAGGAGCTACGAACATGCGTCTCGAAAACAAGGTTGCCATCATCACCGGCGGTAACAGCGGCATTGGCCTCGCCACTGCCCGCCTCTTCCTCGCCGAAGGCGCCAAGGTCGCCATCACCGGCCGCAATCCGAAGACCCTTGCCGCCGCCGCCGTTGAGGAGCTTGGCGGCGATGTCTTGGCACTGCAGGTCGACGTCACCGACGTTGCAGCCACTGAGAAAGCTTTCGCCGAAGCCGCCGAAAAGCTTGGCAATTTCGACATCGTCTTCGCCAATGCCGGGATTGCCGGCGAAACCGCCGTTGGAAAGACCACGCTGGAGCAGTTCGAGACGGTGGTACGCACCAACTTCACCGCCGTCTTCTTCACGGTGCAGGCTGCATTGCCGCATCTGAATGACGGTGCATCGGTGATCCTGAACGGCTCCGTGCATGCCGTTCTCGGCATTCCGGGCTACTCCGCTTATGCCGGCACCAAGGGCGCCGTCCGCGCCATGACCCGCAATCTGGCATCCGAACTCGCTCCACGCGGCATCCGCGTCAACCAGGTTACACCCGGCGCTACCAAGACGCCGATCTGGAACACGCGGGCGATGACGGAAGAGGCCAAGGATGCGCTGGAAGCGCGCTTCGGCAGCCTGAGTCCGCTTGGCCGCATGAGCGAAGCCGAAGAGATCGCCAGAGCCGCCCTCTACTTTGCATCGGATGATTCGCGGAACGTCACGGCCATCGAAATCACCGTTGACGGCGGCGCCACCAGTGCTCCGTCGGGCACCAAGCTTTTCCGAGCCGCATAGCTGCTATCGGTGCGGGTGTTGCTTTAAGACCTGGGAAAGCAGTGTTGAGATCGTGAACGTCCGATGTTGGCGATCTCGATAGTTCCGGGGTGCATACTAAACTTGCGATCTTGTTTTCGATCCAGGGCCACTTTGCCCCAGACGCGGCTCGATCCCGGCCAGTAGCCGCTGAATGTTCGCGCGATGGCGCACAATCACGTAAACGCCACCTGCGATAACCAGCAACCGGTAGGGTAACGGTTGCTCAAAGCCTAAGACTAGGCCGATCGCAGTCAATGCGGCGAGTATCGAACTCAGGGAAACAATCCGAAAAATAGCCAATGCAGCGCCAAAGACCGTCACAGCACCAAAACCCACGGGCCAGGACATTGCCAACAAAACGCCCAGCCCAGTGGCGACGGATTTGCCGCCTGTTAAATTCAACCAAATCGACCGACTATGCCCCAGCAATACGGCAAGTCCGGCTAGGAAAACGCCCCAAGGCTCCCAGCTCTGCCGATCGAGTGCTGCCGGTGGTGTGACGAACGACAATGTAAAGAACCAAAGATAAAACCAGCGGGCAAAGAGGATTGCCGCCGCACCTTTCAGGACATCTACCAGGAACACCACCAACGCAGGCCATTTGCCGAGGGTTCGCAATACGTTCGTTGCCCCGGTGGATCTGGAGCCATGCTCTCGGATATCAATGCCCTTGAGCAGTTTCCCCGCCAGATAGCCAGTAGGTGTAGAACCGAAGAGATAGGCGACCGCCAATCCAACCACACTCGCTATCGTGAAAATCACGCGTTCACCTCAATGGTCTAATTTCAGACAATCATTTGGTCGTCTACGTCTTTGACCCTATGGGTCGAGCAGGGAAATGACACGTTGCAAAACTCCCGATTGCGCGAAAGTTTGCGACTCAGACGTCACCAAAACGGGGGGCTGCAGAATACGCGACAAAGAGATATTGCCTGATTCCACATTTCGGTCAGGGCTGGCCCGGCTCAGACCTGGCGCACCTTTTCGCCATCTCCAAACAATGACGGACCATTCTGATCGATGATCTGCTGTGCCTTGCGGAAGGTCGATTCAAGCGCGTCGTCTGATGAGGTGAAAACATCGGCGCGGATGAAATTGCGCACCAGCACCTCGCCGTTCACTTCCTTCTCTATCCGGCCCATCAGGCGGAACTGATTGCCTTCGCGTTGCGGCGTCGCATAGATCGTGCAGCCGTTGTACTCTTGCGGCTCGGCGGTGACGGAGGAGCCGCCGGTCTTTTCGGCGCTCGTCGCCGATGCGCCGCCGCCGGTGAAGATCGAGAGAATATTTGACAAGATCGAAGCCATGAATCGCCTTTAGCATGAAGGGCGTGGGGTGGCAAAGTTAAATGATCAGGCTGGCCAGAATGTCGTTCTCTGTGATGTCCTCATAGCCCATGCCGGCGCGCTCGAAATTCTCGACCAGTTGCTTGAAGTTGTCGGGATTTTTCGTCTCGATGCCGATCAGGATGGAGCCGAAATTGCGGGCACTCTTCTTCAGATATTCGAAGCGGGCGATATCGTCCTCCGGACCCAGCAAGTTGAGGAAATCGCGCAGTGCGCCGGGACGCTGAGCCAGCCGCAGGATGAAGTATTTCTTCAGCCCGGCATAGCGCATGGCACGTTCCTTGACGTCCGGCAGGCGCTCGAAATCGAAATTGCCGCCGGAGACGACGGCGACGATCGTCTTGCCGCGAATGCTCTCACGATCCATCCCCTCGAGCGCGGTGATCGCCAGCGCGCCGGCGGGTTCGAGCACGACGCCTTCGACATTCAGCATATCGGTGATCGTCACGCAGATGGCATTTTCCGCGATCAGCATGACCTGCTCCGCCGCGAAATCTTTCAGGGCGGCGAAATTCAGGTCACCGATGCGGCCGACCGCTGCGCCGTCGACGAAATTGTCCACCTTCGCCAGTGTCACCACCTGCCCCGCCTCCATGCTGCGCCTGAGACTGGGCGCTCCTGCCGGTTCGGCAAAGAGGAATGCTTCCTTGGCGAGGCAGTCGGCAAAATAACCGGTGATGCCAGCCGCCAATCCACCGCCGCCGACCGGCAGAACGATGCGGTCGGGCACGACACGCTCCGGCAATTGCTCGGCGATTTCCGCCGCGACCGTCGCCTGCCCCTCAATGATATCGGCATGATCGAAGGGCGGCACCATGACGCCGTCGATATGCTGCACATGTTCGCGTGCCGCCTGGTAGCACTGGTCGAAGAAATCGCCGAACAGCTTGATGGTGATGAACTCACCGCCGAACATGCGGGTCTTGTCGATCTTCTGCTGCGGCGTCGTTACCGGCATATAGACCACGCCCGGCACCCCGAAATGGCGGCAGACGAAAGCAAAGCCCTGCGCATGATTGCCGGCCGAAGCGCAGACGAATGTCTTGCCGGTGCCGCCAGCGGCGATCACCTTGCGGAAGAAATTGAAGGCGCCGCGAATCTTGTAGGAGCGCACCGGCGTCAGATCCTCGCGCTTCAGCCAGATGTCGGCACCATAGCGAGCGGAAAGATGCTCGTTCAATTGCAGCGGCGTTGCGGGAAAAAGGCCACGCATGGCCTCGGTGGCATCGAGAACATCCTGCTTGTCCACGGTCTTGGTCCGTTCTTGTTCAATCATCTGCCTTCGCTATGACACAGGAAAGATGACTTGAGAAAGCCTGTTTAGCGCGGTTTCGGACCTGCCGGAACGATATTCCAGCAATCGCGGGATCTCGTACCTGATGGCCGCATCCCCAAATTCTGCGAATTGACAGCGCCGTCGCGCCTGTTTCCAATGGAGACAGCCATCATGATGATGGTTAGAGGCCCGCTCCAATCCGGTTCATTCGGTGCCGGCGGGCTTCGCTTGTTACCGATAATGCCGACATCCTTGTCAGGGTATTCAAAGAGCAGAGATCATCATAACGTCATCTCGGCTGGCGGACGCAATGCAAAAATCTGCGTTCCGAACGCTTCCCAAATCAGACCTTGCAAGATATTGAAATCGCGAAACGCGGACGTGGCGAAACTGGTAGACGCAAGGGACTTAAAATCCCTCACCTTCGGGTATACGGGTTCGACCCCCGTCGTCCGCACCATACTAAAAATATTGATATAAACTGCTTAAAAATACCTGTGCGCGACTGGCGTTAAGCCAAAAAGCGATTGACTGGGCGCGTAGAGTCGAGCACCGGCATTCCGCTGGTGGCGACAGGATTGATGACAGGTCCGGTTCAATAGGTCGGGAAGCAGGACGTCGCGGCGATGTTCACCGGCATCGATGGCAAAAAAGGAATTGCGATCGTGTAGGTGTAGGCTGCCGTAACATTCTGTCCGCACGCATCTTTACTCACGGAAAACACACTGGAATCGATATTAAGGCCGTAGGCCTGGCTCACGGCATATGCCTGGATTGAACCTGTATCCGCACAAGTGGTTTGCATCAGGCTTGCGCACCGGGCGCTGAGATCGACGGCATGTTGCAATCCCAATTGGGTCCACAGAAAAAGTCCGAATTGGCCTATAGCAAATGCAAGAATGATGAAGAGGGGGGCAGTCAGGGCAAACTCGACTGCGCTCGTTCCCTTGGCATTCCCCGCGAAACGACGAATCATTGAAATCTCGCTGTTGCCGTTGACTGCAGCGCAAAGGATGCGGGGATGAAGGGAAGCGTTACATACGGCACGTAGGTCGCGGCGGCCGAGGCGGACACATAGGTGCCCGCTCGCGATCCGTCCGAGCAGACATCGGAGCACGCTACGCTGACGATGCCTTGGCCGCTGGGGCAACCGCAAAATTTCGACGGGGAAGGCGTCGCCGAGATGACGGCCGAGCCGGTACTTCTTGTGATGACATTCGACATGGCGGCACTATCGAAGCCCCGAGCCAAAGCGTACTGCAGCCCTCTTTGCGCTGCATTCTCCACCTGCGTTTGCTGAAGCAGCGCGGACGAATAATCGACAAGGCCGAATGTCATTACAATCAAGACCGGCAGTATGAGCGCCAAGTCGATAGCTGCGGTGCCGTGTCGTTCGTTGAGCAGGTCCCGACAGAGCCTTCTCCAAGCCCGCGCCGGTATTGGCCGGTGGCGTGAGCCCGGCCGCCGTTCGGCAACGGGCATGCCGGAGAGCGATATTTCAGTTGGTATTGTTGTTCTTGCGGCCATGACGCATCACTCGACCAATTTGCCCGCAGCGCCGCCGATGGCGCGGGTCGGATAAGCACTGCAATCAATGGACAGGTTGGAACTGCCGGTGAAGGTGATCGTATCCGCGATGATCTTGATGCAGGCATTTGTCGCGGTGTTCCCCCCTGAATAGCTGACGGCGGCCTTTGGCAGATAGATCGATCCCGCCAAATTCTGGCTCGCCCCGCCATTAAAGCTGAAGGCCGTACCCACCGGCATATTCCGGTCGCCGAAAATGACAATGCCGGCCGTGTTTCCAGTAAGCGGTGGTGTGAGATCAAGGATCGCCCCACCGTTGATCGACGCTGTGCCGTAATTGTTTCCCGTGCTGGAGGTGAAGATGATCGTGACACCGTGGCCAATCAAAGTCGCGCCGCCATTGACCTTCAGGTTCGCGCGATCGAGGATATAGATCCCGGGATTCAGGGTTAGGACTGCGCCTGCGTTGACGGTAATGTCGCCGCAATAGACACCCGGATCGAGTGTCGTCTTCCCCTTGATATTTTCCTTGGCGTTGGTCGTGCAGCCCGAGTAGGTCGGCATCTGAACGTCGGCATAGGGGTCCGTGATAGGCCAAAGTCCGGTCGCCGTTCCCTCGCTCGCCTTAATATTGCTAATACCGCTGATGCCACCGACAGCCCCAACCGACAGCGCTTGGATCAGCGCGGAACCGCCGACACTGACCGATGTGGGGCTTGTCGAATTCGAGACCAGGCTGCAGTTGTTCAACGTCACCGAGGTTGAACCCTGCGCCGACGCGGCTGCACTTGCCGTCTGATCAAGCGCCAGCACGCAGGCGTTGGCCGCGTTCGCCATGGCCACGGATCGCGTCGTAACGACGAAAGCCTGCTGCCAAAGCGCTGAGAACAGCAGGTCCATTGGTTGTTGTGCGACGACTTCGATCGCCGATCCATTCCCAGCGTAAGATCCCTGCGTCGGAGGGCGGTGGATCGATATCACCACGTTATTCTGGCCATTAACAAGCCCATAGCTTGCCGTTATCGCTTCGACCTGGGATTCTACCAGTCCGTCGCCGCTGGTCGTATAGGCGGCCGCGCCGCTTACAGCGGCGGCGTCGGTAGCCGACTGCATCTTCTGTTGCTTGTAGGTCCACAGACCATAATCCGTTCCAAGCCCTATCAAGCCGATCAGAACCGGGAGCGACAAAGCGAAGACGATCAAGTAAGCGCCGGACGAATCGTGAATGAAGTCGACGATCGTCTTTCGGTAGCGCGAGGCAAGTCGAAGCATTGTCCCCCCCAAATTATACGGAAAATCCGAAGGAGGACTGTGCAGCTCAATTCTTTATTTTTCTCTTTTTTAAGTAATTCGAATTGAACAGAAAATGCGGTAAAGATGGACCGCACAACGGTTTTTGAACAGCCGCGGAGCCCGCGCCTCAAACCGAAGCCCCATAAGAAATAAGGCGGCCCGTTCGACCGCCTTTGGTCGATGTATCAAGTCGAACTAAGCGAAAAGCTTGGCCGCAATCTTGGCGACGTGGGCGCCCTGGTATTTTGCAGCTTCCAGTTCGATTTCCGAAGGCTGGCGCGAGCCGTCGCCGTTGGTGATCGTGGACGCGCCGTAAGGAGAGCCGCCCTTGACTTCTTCCGTGCCCATCTGGCCCTGGAAAGCATAGGGAAGGCCGACGACAACCATGCCCTGGTGCAGGAAGGTTGGGATGAAGCCGAGGATGGTCGATTCCTGGCCGCCGTGCTGGGTCGCCGAAGAGGTGAACACCGAGCCGACCTTGCCGACGAGCTTGCCGCTAAACCACAGGCCGCCGGTCTGGTCCCAGAAATTGCGCATCTGCGACGTAACCGTGCCGAAGCGGGTGCCCGAGCCGACGATGATGGCGTCGTATTCGACCAGTTCATCGGGCTTTGCGATCGGGGCTTCCTGATCAAGCTTGAAGTGGGAAGCCTTGGCCACTTCTTCCGGCACCAGCTCCGGTACGCGCTTGACGGTCACCTCGGCGCCAGCGGACTTTGCGCCTTCCGCGACCGCATAGGCCATCTTCTCGATATGACCGTAGGAGGAATAATAGAGAACCAGAACCTTAGCCATGAACGTCTCCTGTTGTTGGATGCGTTAATTTTCGAGCCGATTTGTACCAGCAGGCAAACGAAGGCGCAGCCCCTGCAACTGGAACGCACTGTTCACCCGATAAGGACGAAAATTCACCTGCGGTTGCTTTTTCGACTGCCGCCAAGCAAACGAAAACGTCAGTTTGCATTCGCCGCAAACGGCGCTACCTATTTGAAACGCTTTTTCGAACGCGCCCCTGCGCAATTCCACGGATAATTTCCATGACCAATGAAACCATTGTCACCGCCGCGATGCTGGCCATCGGCGACGAACTGCTCTCCGGCCGGACGAAAGACAAGAATATCGGCCATCTTGCCGATGTCATGCTGCTGGCCGGCATCGATCTCAAGGAAGTCCGCATTGTCGCCGACGACGAAGACGCCATCGTCGCCGCACTGAACGCTCTGCGCGGCCAATATGATTACGTCTTCACCTCCGGCGGCATCGGTCCGACGCATGACGACATCACCGCCGATGCCATCGCCAAGGCTTTCGGCGTGCCCTGCGAACATGACGCGGAAGCGATGCGGTTGATGGCGGAGATGTATGCGCGGCGCGAGATGGAATTCACAGAGGCTCGCCAGCGAATGGCGCGCATGCCGGTCGGGTCCAGGCATATTGCCAATCCGGTTTCGACCGCGCCGGGCTTCAACATCGGCAATGTCTACGTCATGGCCGGCGTGCCGCAGGTTTTTCAGGCGATGCTCGACAACGTCGTCCCGACCCTGCGCACCGGCGCCCGCATGCTTTCGGCGGCGATTTCCTGCCCTTACGGCGAAGGCGAGATCGGCACGCCGCTCGGCGCCATCCAGAAAGCTCATCCGGATACCAGCATCGGCTCCTACCCGCGCTATGTCGGCCAATTCTTCTCGACCGAGATCGTCGTGCGGGCCCGTTCCGTCGAATTGGTTGAAAGCGTGGCGGCTGAGGTGCGCGCCATGATCGAAACGATAAGGCAGGGGAAAGCAAAGGAAAATCAGTCCGCTGAGGCCTGACGTTCAGCGAGTGCTTTTAGCCCGTGAGGGAACCGCTCTTATATCGGTGCATTCTTATCAGGCGGAACACTGATATAATGGAGCGATAGGACCTTTCCTCATGGGAGATCACGTCATGCCCTATAAAACCATTTTGGTCATACTCGATACCCCCGACAATACGCGTGTGGCGGTCGATTTCGCCGCCGCTTTCGCTCGGGAACATGACGCTCATATTGTGGGTCTGCATGCGGAAATCGTCTCGGCCGTGCCTCTGGTGGCGCCGATGGAAATCCCCGACCCGGTCGCGGTACAGGCTCTGCAGGACATGGCGCACAGTCAGGCCGTCGACATCGAGCGGCTGTTCCGCGCGAAAATGGAGCGTGAGGGCCTCGTCTATGAATGGCGCAATTTCGCAAGCACCGTCGGCTATGGTTCGGAGCCGCTGATGGAAACGGCGCGCAGCGCCGATCTGCTCGTTGCCGTACAGCCCGATCCATCCAAATCTTCCGACTCGCATGTCGATGTCGAAAGCTTCCTGTTCGAAAGCGGTCGTCCGGTGCTGCTCATCCCCTACATCTTTACCGAGCCGAAGCCGATCCGGCGCGTGCTGATTGCCTGGAACGGGTCGAAGGAAGCGGCTCGCGCCACCTTCGATGCTCTACCGTTTCTGAAGACTGCCGATTCCGTGGAGGTTTTTTCAGTCGACACGTCTGACAGTTCCACGCATTCGCCCAGGGAGACCGGCGTAGAGATCACGGCCACGCTTGTCCGCCATGGCATTCGCGCCAGACTGGAAACGGCGACTTGTGGCGGCAAGACGCCATCGCAGGTCATCGAAAACCGCCTCGCCGACGATAGCATCGATCTGCTTGTCATGGGTGCCTATACACATTCCTGGCTCTGGCAATTGATCTTCCGCGGCACGACGCGCACGCTGCTGCAATCGATGACGGCGATGACGCTGCTGGCGCGCTGACGCATGGCTCTGCCGGACGGGCGGTGAAGCTGCGGCTCTTGCCTTTTGCCCGCAAATCCAGCAGAAAGCAGCGACCGATGAGAGAATTCCCGCCAGGGAACCCATTCGCGTGGTTCGTCAAGCATTGTCCCTAAGTCCAAAACGGTTTTGGAGGGGCATGTTCGATCGGAGAGCCAGCGAATCGCGTTTCAGGATTTGGTCCGTGGTCCGCGCCCGTCGCGGGGTCTGCTCAGGGTCGCCGGCAGCGCCGGTGCGTCATTATCTTCTGCTCCCGGAGCCTCTGAGCCATGTCCCTCCCCGATAAAGCCTTTCCCGTATCCTGGGATCAGTTCCATCGCGATGCCCGCGCCCTTGCCTGGCGGCTTGCCGGACTCAATCGTGAGTTCAAGGCAATCGTCTGCATCACCCGCGGCGGCCTCGTTCCCGCCGCCATCATCTCACGCGAACTGAATATCCGCCTGATCGAGACCGTCTGTGTCGCCTCCTACCATGATTATTCGAGCCAGGGCGAAATGAACCTGCTCAAGGGTATCGCGCCGGAGCTGGCGGCCAACGGCGGCGAAGGCGTGCTGGTGATCGACGACTTGACCGATACCGGCAAAACGGCGGTCGAAGTGCGCACCCTCCTGCCAAAGGCACATTTCGCCTGCGTCTACGCCAAGCCGAAGGGCGTGCCGACCATCGACACTTTCATCACCGAGGTCAGCCAGGACACCTGGATCTACTTCCCCTGGGACATGGGCTTCACCTATCAGGAGCCGATCGCCAAGGGTCACCGCGGCTGACCTCATACGGGTTCACGCGAATCACTTGTGATTCTGCGGGTGTGCCAAAACCGGACACAGGCATCAGCAATAGAGGTGGGCGCTTCGGCGCCCACTATATTTAGTGGTTGTCGAGATACCAAGATTTCGTGGGATTCAAGGCCTTCCGCGCGAATCATGAGGGGTTGCTGCATGCTTTTGCCCCTCTGCCAATGGTTTCTAAGTCACGGTCACAATATTGTCTTGTTTATTTCCGTTGCGGCTAGCGTTCGGCTCGCAAGCGGTCGCGCGAAAGGCGAGCAATTTCCGCCAAACGCTTGAATCTTCGGGACTCCTGGCGTTTCCCCAATTTCCACAGGCAAGCCCACAAGATATTGTGGTTAAAAATCCGTTGCAGACCACCCCTTGACGGAATCGGGTCTTTCAAAGTTAATGACTGACGTTGCGGCGGCGACTGGACCGGACGAAATTACGGGGGCTGGTCCTTAACTCGAAATCGGATTTGGAATCAGGGCGATACATCATGACTGATGGCGCCACGGGGGCTTTTTGTGCCGATATCGATGCTGCCAAAAAAAGACATGCGGGGACTGGCGGCAATAAGCTGTTAATACTATATTTAGTGTTTACAGCCACCATCACCACAAGATACAGGAAATCATCTCCGGATGACACCTCCTGTCAGGAAGCGGATTGAACACTGGCTGCGCGCTGAAACCGCGAAGCCGGATCAGGATTTTTGCGCCTCCGTTACGAGGACGGGCGCCAACGAATGAGGTATGGGATCATGCGCATCGAACGTCGATTTACGAAGGCCGGCCAGTCACCCTATGCGGAAATCGAATTCCGCAAGGCGACGAGCGAAATCAAGAACCCTGACGGTTCGATCGTCTTCCGCCTCGAAAACATCGACGTGCCGGCGCAGTTCTCGCAGGTTGCCGCCGATATCTTGGCGCAGAAATATTTCCGCAAGGCCGGCGTGCCCGCCAAGCTGAAGAAGGTCGAGGAAAACGACGTTCCTTCCTTCCTGTGGCGCTCCGTGCCCGATGATGCGGCGCTGAAGGATCTGCCGAAGGAAAGCCAGGCCGGCTCCGAAACCGATGCGCGCCAGGTCTTCGACCGTCTCGCCGGCACCTGGACCTATTGGGGCTGGAAGGGCGGCTATTTCTCCTCCGAGGAAGATGCTTCCGCTTTCCGCGACGAGCTTGCCTATATGCTCGCCACCCAACGCGTCGCGCCGAATTCGCCGCAGTGGTTCAACACCGGCATGCACTGGGCCTACGGCATCGACGGCCCCGGCCAGGGCCATTTCTACGTCGATCCCTTCACCGGAAAGCTCACCAAGTCCAAGTCGGCTTACGAACATCCGCAGCCGCATGCCTGCTTCATTCAGTCGGTCGAGGACGATCTCGTCAACGAAGGCGGCATCATGGACCTCTGGGTCCGTGAAGCGCGCCTCTTCAAATACGGCTCCGGCACCGGCTCGAACTTCTCGATGCTGCGCGGCGAAGGCGAAAAGCTTTCCGGCGGCGGCCGCTCTTCCGGCCTGATGAGCTTCCTGAAGATCGGTGACCGCGCTGCCGGCGCCATCAAGTCGGGTGGCACGACGCGCCGTGCCGCCAAGATGGTCGTCGTCGACATCGACCATCCGGATATCGAGGAATACATCAACTGGAAGGTCAAGGAAGAGCAGAAGGTTGCTGCCCTCGTCACCGGTTCGAAGATCGTCGCCAAGCACCTGAAGGCGATCATGAAGGCTGCCGTCAATTGCGAGGGCGACAATGACGATTGCTTCGACCCGGCCAAGAACCCTGCCCTGAAGCGCGAAATCCGCGCCGCCAAGAAGGATCAGGTTCCGGAAAACTACGTCCAACGCGTCATCCAGTTCGCTCGCCAGGGCTACAAGGATCTCGAATTCAAGACCTACGATACGGACTGGGATTCGGAAGCCTATCTCACCGTTTCCGGCCAGAACTCCAACAATTCCGTCTCTATCAAGGACGACTTCCTGCGCGCCGTCGAGAAGGATGGCGACTGGAACCTGACCGCCCGCAAGGACGGCAAGGTCATCAAAACGGTAAAGGCGCGCGACCTCTGGGAATCCATCTCCTATGCCGCCTGGGCATCGGCCGATCCGGGCCTGCACTTCAACACGACGATGAACGACTGGCACACCAGCCCGGCCGCCGGCCCGATCCGCGCGTCCAATCCGTGCTCGGAATATATGTTCCTCGACGACACAGCCTGCAACCTCGCTTCGCTGAACCTAATGACCTTCAAGGATGCGGCGACGAAACGCATCAATATCGGCGATTACGAGCATGCCGTTCGCCTTTGGACCGTCGTCCTCGAAATCTCGGTCATGATGGCGCAGTTCCCGTCGCGCCGCATTGCCGAACTCTCCTATGAATACCGCACGCTCGGCCTCGGCTATGCCAATATCGGCGGCCTGCTGATGTCCTCCGGCATTCCCTATGACTCGGACGAAGCCCGCGCCATCGCCGGCTCGCTGACCGCGATCATGACCGGCATCGCCTATGCCACTTCGGCCGAAATGGCGTCCGAACTCGGGACCTTCCCGATGTTCAAGCCGAACCGGGAAAACATGCTGCGCGTCATCCGCAATCACCGCCGCGCCGCCTATGGCGAAACCTCGGGCTATGAGAGCCTGTCGGTCAATCCGGTGGCGCTGATCCACAGCGACAATCCGGACCAGGATCTCGTTGCCCATGCCAAGGCGGCCTGGGACAAGGCCTTGAGCCTCGGTGAACAGCATGGCTACCGCAATGCTCAGGCAACCGTCATCGCGCCGACCGGCACGATCGGCCTCGTCATGGATTGCGACACCACCGGCATCGAACCGGACTTCGCGTTGGTGAAGTTCAAGAAGCTTGCCGGCGGCGGCTACTTCAAGATCATCAACCGCGCCGTTCCGGAAGCATTGCGTGCACTCGGCTACTCCGAAAGCCAGATTGCCGAGATCGAGGCCTATGCCGTCGGCCACGGCAACCTGAACCAGGCGCCGGCCATCAATCCTTCGACGCTGAAGGCCAAAGGCTTCACCGCCGAGAAGGTCGATGCCGTCAATGCCGCGCTGAAGAGCGCCTTCGACATCAAGTTCGTCTTCAACCAGTGGACGCTTGGCGCCGACTTCCTGAAGGGCACGCTGAAGGTTTCCGACGAGCAACTGGCCGATATCAGCTTCAACCTGCTCGACTATCTCGGCTTCTCCAAGAAGGAGATCGAAGCGGCCAACATCCATGTCTGCGGTGCAATGACGCTGGAAGGCGCACCGTTCCTGAAGAACGAGCATCTCGCCGTCTTCGATTGCGCCAATCCCTGCGGCAAGATCGGCAAGCGCTATCTCTCGGTCGAAAGCCATATCCGCATGATGGCCGCCGCCCAGCCCTTCATCTCGGGCGCCATTTCCAAGACGATCAACATGGCGAACGAAGCGACCGTCGAGGATTGCAAGAACGCCTACATGCTGTCCTGGAAGCTCGGCCTGAAGGCGAACGCGCTTTATCGCGACGGCTCCAAGCTCAGCCAGCCGCTGAATGCCTCGCTGATCGACGACGACGATAACGAGGATGCAGTGGAAGAACTGCTGCAGGCCCCGGCTGCCGCTCAGGCCGTCACCGTCACCGAGAAGATCATCGAACGCGTCATCGAAAAGGTTGTCCGCAGCCAGGAAAAGCTTCCCGGTCGCCGCAAGGGCTATACCCAGAAGGCCAAGATCGGCGGACACACCATTTTCCTGCGCACCGGCGAATATGACGACGGCCGCCTCGGCGAAATCTTCCTCGACATGAACAAGGAAGGTTCGGCGCTGCGCGCCTTCATCAACAACTTCGCAATCTCGGTCTCGCTCGGCCTTCAATACGGCGTGCCGCTCGAAGAGTATGTCGATGCCTTCACCTTCACCAAGTTCGAGCCGGCCGGCATCGTCACCGGCAACGACGCGATCAAGAACGCCACGTCGATCCTCGACTACGTGTTCCGTGAGCTCGCCATCTCCTATCTCGGCCGCCACGACCTCGCCCATGTCGACACCTCGGACTTCAACAATACGGCGCTTGGACGCGGCGTATCGGAAGGCAAGGCGGATGTCGTCTCCAAGGGCCTGACCCGCGGCTACAAGCCGACGCTGGTGCCGACGTCAGGCGAACGCCAGGCAGGCGAAGTCAAGGGTTCGGCAACGGCAGCCCCAGCGCGGGCCTCTTCCGGTGCGACAATCACCTCCATCGCCGGCAACACCGCGCGCAAGCTCGAACCGGCCGGCGCCATCTCCACCTCGGAAGTCGTCGCCTTCAAGCGCGACTATGAGGAACGCGCCAAGGAGCTGGCCGAAGAGATCGCCGAGGAACTGGCAAACGAAACCGCCGAAGCCTCTACTGCCCTCTTCACCGACAAGGCAGCAGATGACGTGGCAACGGCGAAGTCGGAAGCCAAGAAACTGGAATCCGAACGCCGCGCCCGCTCCATCATGCAGGGCTACACGGGCAACATGTGCACGGAATGCCAGAACTTCACGATGGTCCGGAATGGGACTTGCGAGAAGTGCGACACGTGCGGCGCGACGAGCGGGTGCAGCTAAGCGTTCAGCCCGGTCGACAGGCTGTACGATGACACGAAGTTTGTCGTTTTGACGTGAAACATGTCGCAAACGCTTCACGGAAAAAGTCCAGGCGCTTCGGCGCCTGGTTGGGATGAAACTGAATATGTCTGCGCGAAGCGGGTTCAAGTGAACTGTCCAGCTACGGCACCTGCAAGAAATGCGACACTTGCGGCGTGACAACCGATAACGAGAGCGGTTCTGGCGTCGCTAGTTGTTGTGTCGTGCCATTGGGTTTGACACTGCGCCACATTAGGGCACGCTGATTATCTAATGTGCGCAATTACTTAAAGAAAACGACCCTCCCGAAGAAGGGTCGTTCACCAGTTGAAGGCATGAATTTTCGAAAGTGAGAGCCTTCGAAACTAAGGCCTGGAAGGAAGAAGCGACGTGATCCATGGCGGAGTGTAGCGCGCCACTAGGTTGTCATTGCGCGATCCTGATGTCACTAGAGCGACCTTTTTGGCGGACAAGCAGACACATTTCCGGGCACTTCAGTGCCCGGAAATGCCTCAAGGAACAAAACAGGAATCAACTATGACAGGTGAAAGGGCATGGCCGACGCGGTAATTGCGAACTGGGATGGGCACGACTACCAGGCCCGGTTCTTTTGGATACATGCTTCGGGTCTACGCGATCCGGAGAAGGCACATGTTGTCGAGGTCTCATATGAGGCGGACGGTCCGAAGGGCTTCGACGATGTCGTCGTGCGCTACAATCCGGGTCAGGCTGGGCGTCGTTCGTTCAGGGTCGAGACCGCTCACCATCAAGTGAAGTTCCACGTCAATCAGGCTGGACGGTTCGGCTTCAAGGATCTGGTTGAGCCTGAATTCATCGGCGCTACAGCATTCTCGATCTTGGAACGGTTGAAGGAGGCTGTCGACAAAGCCCCTCCCCGTTCCACGTTCACGCTGGTTACGACCGACCGTGTACGAGATGATGATCCACTGTCGAAGCTCCTCAAGACAGCCGACAAGTCTCTGGACCTGGAGAAACTCGCCGTCGGCAAAACCGAGAGAAGCGAGATGGGTGAGGTCCGCAAGCTCTGGCGAGAGCATCTCAAGCTCGATACTGACGAGGAACTCTTCGCGATCCTCGATACCTTCCATATCATGGAGGGCTACCATTCTCTGCAAGACATGCGGGAGGACGTGGATCTTCGGTTCCAGGTAGTGGGCCTGTCGACCGGAGGAAACAGTCTCGAGTTCAAGTTCGACGGCGCGGCCCGTGCGCTCAAGGCGACCGAGCGCAATGTGCTAACCAGGGAGGCCTTCGAGGAGCTTTGCATCGAACAGGGCTGGATCAAATCCACTCAGCCGGAAGATCGAAAGAACATTTCCATAAGGTCGTTCAGCGATGGCCCAACAGACTACCTCGATGCCACCTCCGAGAACACCTTGTCGCTTCTTCACATGTTCGACGTCCGCCACCTCCAGGCAGGTGCTGACTGGAACACGGAAGTCAGGTCCGCAGTAGAAGACTTCCTCACGCGTGTGCGTAAGACCGACAAGAATATCCGACTGTTTCTCGACACTCACTCCTCAGTCGCCTTCCTTGCCGGAGCCATGCTCGGCTTCAAGACGACCACGCACGTCGAACTCAATCAGAAGGGTCGAGGCCCTACATCCGTCTGGCGTTCGGACGACGGCAAGAGCGGACAGCCGGCGACGACAGAAGTCATACAGGTCGGCGACGGAGACGATATTGCGGTAGTCGTGAGCCTTTCTCGGAACGCCATGGATGATGTTGAGGCCTATGTGAAGGCGCGTGTTCAGAGCGTCGGCCGGATTCTTCATGTCGTCGCAGCGAACGGTGCCAGCCAGAAGTCCCTGGCTGGGGGTGAACACGCGGCCGACCTTGCAGATCAGATCGCGGCTGCGGTGAAGGCTCTCCGCCCAGCCTTCGGATCAAGGCGGCATTTCTTCATCTCCGCGCCGAATGCCTTCACATTTTTCATGGGTCAGCATCGCGACGCGATAGGGCCAGTCACATTGTACGAGTTCGACTTCAAGGGTGCCGTAGACGGTAGCTACCACCCCTCTTTCAGGATTGGTTGAGTATGGAACTTAAAGCGCAATTCACTGAATTCCTCCGCGACATCCGCCCTACGGACAGGCAAAAGGAAGATTGGAAGGCAGGAGCGAACACGCTCCGGTCACGACTGTCGGCCGACAGAGACTTGAATGCAATCGTGGTCGCCACCTTCCTGCAAGGAAGCATTCGCCGTTCGACCGCCATTCGTCCGACCGGAGACAAGCGGCCCGACGTCGATATCGTCGTGGTCACTGACATCGATTACCATGAGACGACGCCACAGCAGGCGATGGACAAATTCGTTCCCTTCCTGGAGCGCCATTATCCAGGGAAATGGCGCCCGCAAGGACGGTCGTTCGGGATCGAACTGTCCTATGTCGACATCGATCTGGTCATCACCGCGCTGCCGACCGATCCCGCATCCAGGCAGGCGATGGAGCGGTTGTACCGTTCGAAGTCGGTCCTGACGGACAACGCGCTGGAAGAAGACGCGACTTGGCGCCTCAACGAGCGCTGGCAGCCCACGCCCTTCGGCACACAGCCCCTGGCGCTAGATGACGCGCCGGCAGGCAACTGGCGTCCAAATCCGTTGTTCCTGCCAGATCGCGATGTTGGTAACTGGGGCCGGACACATCCGCTCGCTCAGATCCAATGGACGGCAGCCAAGAACCGCGCCTGCAATGGTCATTACGTGAACCTGGTGCGCGCGACCAAATGGTGGCGCCAACAGAACGCACTGAGCCTGCCCAAATACCCGAAGGGATATCCGCTCGAACACATGATCGGCCACGTCCTGAACGATGGCACCACTTCGATTGCTTCCGGCTTAGTCCAGGTTCTGGAAACAATGCGAGACACCTGGCGTATCCCAGCGATCCTCGGTCAGGTACCCGAACTCCCTGACCATGGTGTGCCGGAGCACAACGTGCTGAAGCGGCTCTCGGCGGAGGACTTCGGAGCCTTCCACACCGCTATCTCGACGGCTGCCGGACAGGCGCGCGAGGCGCTGGATTCGGATGATGCGCAGAAGAGCGGCGAGCTGTGGCAAAAGCTGTTTGGGAGCAAGTTTCCGCTCCCTGGGCCGAATGGCGGTGACCGCAAGGCGGGGTTCTTCATTCCTCCGTCGCAGCCTGCCGAGCCGCGGAGGACTGATCGGTTCGCGTGAGGTGCTTGAAGTTGTTCGTACCCGAAGTCCTTCAGAGCGTTTCCGACCAGATCGCCGATCATCCCCGAATCCGATCCACCGCTACGTGGTCATCGGATTCGGAAGGCCGCTGGTCCCTGCCCTTCGTTGCCGTCCTGAGCGGCGCCTCGACCGAGTTCATTTCGGCCGAGACGGCATGGTATGTCGTGTTTGTTCCGCGGACGAAATCCATCACCGTTTATCCAGCGATGATCGGTGGGATTTCGACGACCTTCCAGCACCAGTCCTTCAACCGCGAAGGAAGTGGATCACTGCCGTGGAGGTTGGGAAATCCCTGCCTTGATCGTCCAGCGGGTGTATTCGGGCGCGCCTCCTGGAATGGCCAACCTGACACGATCGACGAGAAGATAGTCTGGCATCTGGAACGCCTTCTGATCTGGATCGACGCGGCCGCCACGGGCGAGCTCGCGATCGAAGGTGAGCCGCTGGAGCTGCCGTCCGGGCCTGGGCAGACAAACTTCCCGGTTATCGGTTTCGTTGGCTCAGCCGACGACCTGACATTCTGGCAGGATCGGACCAATGAATGGGGATGGGTCGACCTTGCCAACCTGCCGGGCGCGAAGATTAGCTACGCGATGACGACTTTCCGGGACCGCCAGTTGGCGCCGATAAGAAAGTCGGTATGGGGGCGGGCAATAGCTGAAGCAGCTCCCGCAAAAACGGGCCTCTGGATTTCGCTCGATAACCTGCCAGTGCTGGCACCTTGGGAACTGCCGCGCACGTGGGCGGATCTTTCCTCCCACCTCGACAGCCAGGGCGTTCAGCTCGCTGATGTGTTCGAGGTCGCTGGCGCCGATCGCCGGCAGCGGAAAGACGATCGTGGAATGGTCACGCTGTTTCTAGGATTCCCGCTCGCGGAACTGATCGGTGAGGCTCCCTCGAAATACCACTGGATCGCTGTCGGATCAGTCGAACTGTCTGATCGCAAGGCCAAGAAGAATGGCTTTCGCGCGAACGAGCAGACCCGTCGCTTCATTGATCGCACCCGACCGATGGCAAATTCTTCATTGACGTGGCTGCGGACGGTCAATTGGGAACCCGACCAGATCCGGACGCGCTCCGGCTTCGGCACCGGGATGGTTTCAGAGCGGGTATTGATCATCGGCGCGGGGTCACTCGGTGGCGCCGTTTCCGAGAACCTTATACGTATGGGCGTGACAAGGATGGGAATACTAGATCCTGACATTTTGGATGTCGGCAACCTTACTCGGCATGTGCTTGGCATGGATGCGGTTGGCCACGACAAGGCTACCGCGCTTGCAAACGCTCTATCGTTGATCATGCCGGACGCAGATGTCAAAGGTATCGTCGCCAGTTTTCCTCCGGATACCAATGAACTCGCGGACGAGCTGCGATCGTTTGATGTCATCATCGACTGCACTGGATCGGATGCGGTCCTTGATGCCCTGGCGGAGTTCGACTGGGGCGGCGAGACGACCTTCGTCAGTCTGGCCATGACCTGGCGGGCCGAAGGGCTCTTGGTGTTCACTGCGTCCGAAGCCACCTTCCCGGCAATCGATGCAAAGGAAAGCTTCCACGAGATGAATGTGCCACCGACCGATTTCGGCGACGCCCGCATGGAAGGGATCGGATGCTGGCATCCTGTGTTTCCGGCGACGGCAGCAGATGTCCGCATGTGGGGCGCAGTCGGAGCAAGGGCCATCTTGGAGGCCATAAGACATCCGGGGCGCCGTTGCCTGTATTATCGACAAGGCTTCGACGGCACGGTGGAGAAGCTCAATGGCTGAGAAGATTGTGGTGGTATTTCAAGCTATCAGCGCGACCGTAGAAGTTCGTCTGACTGACGCCGCCCTGCGATTGATGGAGAAAGAGTCCCTTGCGTCGACTGGTAAGGAGACGGGTGGCATCCTCATTGGGCGGTACGGAAATGATGGGAACGTGGCAGTCGTCACCGCAGCCACGGAACGCCCCACTGACTCTAGTTCCGGAAGGGCTTGGTTTCAGAGGGGCATCAGCGGACTGACAGCAAAACTTCGCGCCCGGTGGGCCTATGGCGAATACTATCTCGGCGAGTGGCATTCCCATCCCGGCGGCGCCCCTGATCCGAGCAGCAACGATATCCGGGAAATGCGGTCGATTTCGATGGACACCAGCTACGGATGTCCGAAACCGATCATGATCATTGCGGGCACGTCCGATGCGTCGGTTCGTATATCCGTCAGTGTCCTCGAGAATGGTCGGCTCCTGAGGCTTCGGCCGGTCCAGTCGCCTCGGGACGATAGGACCGATCGCTCGACCGCTCCTGAGACAAAGGTCAATGGTACACCCTGATATCGCCGTTGGCCAAGGATGGGAATCAGCACCGGTGGCCGTTTAGCGAGTGAGACCCCCCTGACTGAAACTACCCAGCAAGGCGGCTGCCGCAACGCTCCGATAACGTTCTCTTAGCAAGCGGCATAGAATCGCCGCTCACAACTCGAACGGCCGCGGTCTTCGATGGATCAGTATTTGCCACATTAGAAAGATAAGGCCTGACGCCGCAAGTAGCGCGAAAAACACGAGGACGCCGTCCGTCAAATATAAAATATATTCGTTCACTCCGAAAATGGGATTGTCGTCCGCATCGACCCGCTGCGCCACGGCAAAACACGGCTGGGCGTCACAGCCACGCTCGAACGCCCTTGCTCGACTTCCGAGAAAGTTGGATTGAAGAGGCTGCTGATCGTTCCACCCGTGAATCTGACTCTCCGAATACCTGACACCGAACACGGCGAGCGATGCCACAACCGCTAGCACGAAGACCGCGACCGTCCCCCAGGAGATGATGTGGTTTCTCGATTCGTCGTCCTCGAACATGGTATTGGGTGGTACGAGGATCGGTTCGTCTTCGGTTTTCGCCAGATGAACATATAGAGCTAGCGTCCATGCCATCGCGGCCGCGGCCGCCAGAGCTACCAGTGCGCCCCAATAGGCCCGTGAAACCAGCACACCGTCCGGCGGCGGCTTGTCGGCGAGGCCGTTGCGCACATAGACGGCCCAGCCTATCGCGAGCGGGACGAACAGGTTTCCGATCCATGTCCAGAGTCTTGCTAACGCCTTCATCGTCAGTCCCGCCTTTCACATCATGACTAGGTTCCACGCAATCGTGGTCTTTCGGCAACGGCCGCGGCTTGTTTTTCAGCCGTTCCTTCGTGGCGAGATCGATTTCTTCGAGATCGGCGGAACGTGCGTAATCTAGCGATAACACCCAAGCTGCCGACACGGCTGGAATGAATTTTCTCGACCTCTGGAAAGCTTCCATTGAGCCCGTTCTAGTCGTTGACGCTCTTGCATTCAGGTCTGTCGCCGCTGCCGTTTCCTCGGCAATTTTCTATGTTCTTGCCCCAGACCGTGCATTTCTTGTCGGCTTGTGCCTGCTGTACGAGACTCGCCTTGACACCATATACGGTTACGTCCGCGTCAACCCAGCTTCTTCCCTGGCCAACACCGCGCTTCGGAGTCCAGGTGTAGAACGACATTCCGTTTTCATCGCTGGACGCACTGAAAATCGAAGCCCTTTTTCCATCAGCCGGAACGACGGAATTCATGCGTATCTGCGATCGGCAGTACACGTATCCAGCAGGGAGGGAGATCCTGAACCTACCCTCCTCGCTGCCTGATGGCTTGTCTCCCGCTACCAAAGCGAGCGCGGCTGAAACCGCCATGGAAGGAACTCCTAAGTACGCGGCGCCTGCCTTGACCACCGCCGAGCAAGCATCGTTCCGTGCGCACTCCCCGAGAAGGTCTCCGGGCCCTTTTGGGTGCTGTACTGGGTTTACTTTCGCAGATACAACCAAGTAGTCGGTATCCGCCGATACGGCGGCGCTGGTGGATAGCGCCATGGATAGAGTTGCGCATGCTAGCGTCGTGAGAGATTTCACATGCATGTCCCTCTGCAGGTCGGCTAAAAGTTCTGAATATCGACTCCCGAAGCGCGCCAGGTGTTCAACACCATGGAAGACAAATCCGGGTGTTTCCAATCTTGCCGAGCTGAATGGGTTGTGGAGCGAGCTGACCTGGGTTGTTGAATACGGAGTTCGGCCCGCCCCAGATCTGGCTCGGATTCCTTATAAAGGAGTTGTCGCCGCCCCAGATCTGACTGGGATTGCGCACGAACGAATTGTTCCCGCCCCAAATTTGGTCCGGATTGTTTATGACGGAGTTCGGTCCCCCCGCGAGGTCCTTGAGCCGTTGAGCGACCCAGCCATTCTTTCCGACCAGATCGTTGTTATCTCCGAAGCATCCGTGACCACCGACACCGTCGGTGAAGCATTTCGTCAATTCCCTTGCGGTCAACCTCGTTCCCATGCACCCTGCGGCAGCGTAGGGCTGGCCGCCGCTGGAGACCAGGCATTGAACAGCTATTTGCTGCTCTGGGTTCAGATCGAGCTTCATGTTGAGCATGTTCGCACCCGCACAAACGCCCATCTGCTCGATGTCACCCCCAGACTCTGCTGCACACTTGAGCGCGACCTTCTGTTCCGGAGTGGCATGCTGTCCTAGAATGTCGGTCGCAGCGCAAGCGGCGAAATCATCGGCGTCGCCGGAGTCGACACCGCACTTGAGGACTGCGGAGGCGTCGCGTCCCATGTACTTTTCGACGACGTCTGTTCCGGCGCAGTTGATGAAGCCAGAAGCGGTACCTTGAGATTGCACCGCACATTTTATTACGGCCTCTTGGTCGTCCGAGAGACCCGACTGATCGACGGCGCACTGCGCAAGATCGGATGCGTCGGACGACTTCGCGACACAAGTTATCGCCTCCTTTTGATCATCGGTCAGCACATCGCCGAGGAGCTTTCCTCCTGCACATTCCGCAAAAGCCTCGGTGTCGCCATTGGCGTCCCCGAAGCAATTCAAGGTACCGGAAGCTCGCGAGCCTAGGATGGCGGCCCCGGCGCAGCTCTGAAAATCGTCCATGTTCGCTGAGTTATCATGTGCGCAGTCCAAGAGCTTCTGCTGGCGGTCGTTCAAGGCGAATCCCATCGATTTTGCCGCGCAAGAGCCGAAGGCGATCTTGTCATTGGAAGTACTAGCGCAGTCGACAATCTCCTTCTGCCGCTCAGTAAGAATCATTTCCCGACCGGTGCATGACGCAAAGTTCACGACGTCCAGGCCCGCCCGCTGAGCGCACTGTTTCGCGAGATCCTCCAGAGGTAAGTTCTGCGCGTTGGGTAGCGTCCCGATTGTCGGAGGACGACCGGAGTCGACAACCGACTGCTGCAGAAGCGAACAGGGCTGCTGGCCTGTCGGACCCCTACACATCGCGTCCATCCCAGGGACATTGCTTGCAGTGACGGTGACGGCGCCGAGGTCGCCAACGACTGAGGGCGACGGCGCGGCCAGCCGTGCAAGGTAGGCGCGGACAGCATCACATGGTCCGGGCCCAAGCGGACCCACGCAAATCGGGCCTACGTTCGGGTCGTTGCCGATCTGAACGATGTTCGGAATTGCCTGCCGCTGGATCGGAGGTAGTTGGCCATATCGCTGCTGGAGATACTGGGCGACGGCTGTGCATGGTCCTGGCCCCAACGGCCCAGCGCAGATTGGCCCGAAGTTTGGGTCATTTGCGATCTGAATCAAAGGTGGGACGGATGGCGGCGGCGGAGCGCCAGTGTTCCCTAGCATTCCATGACTGGCCATCCAGCTCTGAACTGCGGGACATGGACCAGGACCTATCGGACCGGTACATATCGGCCCAAGGTTCGGATCCACAAAAATGATCTGAAGGTACTGTGAATTAACGGGCGATGCCATCAGAATAACTGACGCAAAAAACATCAGGTATGAAACAATTCTGGTTTTCATTGCCACCCCCTCCACAACAAAACTTTAGGTTTGATTGCTCACAACGATGGGCATGCGAAATCACCTCGCCTGCGGAGTAAATCGCGTCAGGCAGCGCAATACTTCAGGGAAAATCAGAACTTAAGGTAAGACTAAATCCGTCTATCGAGCATTTTCAAATGCATAAACTAGAATACGGACCTCAGAACACCACTTATAGCTTACTGTCGCCCAAATTGTAAACTCGATTTCGACTAAATCCTTAAGATCAAGATCCGAATTCTTGCTCGCCACGGGAAAGAGGCTCCCCTCGAGTCTTAAATGGCGGCATATCCGACATTTGAGCGCCTGCGTTTTGCAAATAGCGTGGACTCTCATCGGAAGGGGTAGCCATTGCGCTCCAGAGCACGCTGAATGGCGTCTTCAGCCGCATCGCCCTGAACCTCGGGCGGTCCTACCCCGTAGGAAACTGGATCGTGGCAAATGACAAGGCGCAGGCCGTGTCGGCAGACGAACTTGCGGGCGTCCCATTGCTAAGCGACATCGGGGCGGTGCTGGACAGCGACAATGAATCCTTCGGGGGCGGCGCAGGAAAGCTCGTTTCGGATGCCCGTTTGAAAGGGTTGCCGCCGGCGGCAACACATTCGAAAATCTCGAATGGATCCGGGAGAGACTTATGGGCGAACGACTTCAGGAAGCGGCCTTGAACGCATTGAAAAGAAGCGAGCGACGCGGCGACGTCGAAGTGATGAAGACGCTGATAGATTCAATAGGAAACGACATCGCAGACGAAGGTACCTTAGAAGAAGTTCGCGAGCTCGCGCGGATTCTGATGCGGTTGATCGATGCGATCGAACATGAAGTCGTCGCGGGAAAGGGCGCACTCATGAACTGGGACGATCCAGCGAACGTCGAGATGCTGAAGAAGGGTCTGTTGAAGAACCGCTTCGCCGCTCAGTCGCGCGGGTTCGGCGTCTTGTCCGGCGAGGCGTCGTATTCCGTCGCGAGCGTTCCGGCGAGTTCAAGTGCAGCGTCGAGGGCGTAGGATCCAGGGTACACGTTACCCGGCGTGACGACGATGTGGTAAAGCACTTCGCCATCGGCGTCGATCACCGCCAGGACGGCGTGCTTCCGCATTTTGCCGAACGACCGCACGAGCCGGGTGCCACAAACCATACCCGGCAGCAACTTCTTCTTCAGCGCGCGCGCGTTCACAGGATTTCCGAAGTACTTCCGCGCCTGTTCTAACGATCCGTAGATGCCTAGGGTTTCGCCGTCCAGACGCACGACGACACAGGGCTTCCCAGTCCGCGGATCAGAATTCATCTCGATGACCTCGATATCAGGATGCATGCTAAGTCCCTCCGTTCTCGGTTGAATACCGAGTTCCGGTTAACGATCCGAAAATGGAGAACCAAGCGAATCCATTGAGATCGCTCGCATTTTACCGATCCGCTTACCGGCCCTGAAACATCCGATGTCGTATGGACGTCCCGAAAGGGGCACTTCACATGGCCGACATCGACCCGTGGGCGCAGGCGCGTTCCGCTGCAATGAAGCGGATCATCGAGCTTCAGCAGCAGATCATCGCTATGGTGCAGGCGACGGGGCTAGCCATCTTCTGCGCGCCCAAGGACGTCTTTCGGATTGGAAGATGGTTTCGAGCGGCGGCCGCCTCGTCCATGGGCACTAAATTGCTGCGCCCGTGCTGTCCGTCGCCTAGCGGACATGCAACGGAAATCAATCAATAGCTATAAGAGCGATACCGATGACATTGACGTTTAAGCCAGTGACGACACTCCTGTCATGGGCCTGGAAGAAGTACCCTCTTTCACCCGTTCGGACGAAGCAAGGCTTGCAGATTCAGTTCGAGATGCAAAGCCAGATAATGACCTTGTGGTGTTGGGCCGCGGCGGCCTCCAGCGTATCGTTCTACCTGGACAGAAAATATCCGGTGACGCAGAAACAAATTGTGGCCCAGCAGCATGGCTTCGACGAAAAAGCGGAGCTCGACGATGAATGGAACAAGGAGGGGCACCTCCGCGAGGCACTGGAGTTTGTGCTTTGCCTTGCTTCGATCGAAATTGGTCCGGTAAGTTTTCGTAGCGTGATCTGGGAGTTGGGGAACGGACGTCCCGTGTTAGGGCAGATCGAATGGGATGACGGAAGCGGGCACGCCATCGCACTTTCAGGATGTCGGATCGATGATGATGACAACGAGTACTACACTGTCGAGGATCCAGGCGTCGATCCGAGTGTCTGGGAACGGGAGAACCCGACACAATGGGTGCTGGCAAACTACTGGGATGTGCCGGGTGAATGGACCCATACGTTTTTCGTGAAAGCACCATGACCTCTTTGAGAAGAAGCCTGACATGACGTTCCGACTGAGCATCCCGTCGATGGTAGCCACGGCAACATTTGAACGAGCGATGTCTGCTCTTGGTAGCCATCCCTATCAAGATCCGCAGAACCGCGAATACGGCCACCTACCTCCGTTGCGCCGGTTCATTATGAGCCGTCGAACAGCAATCGACGCCGACCTGTCGCAGGCGCAATCGGTTGGATGGCAGTATCTCATCATGGATTCGCTGGGTCTTGCAGTCGTGGACACGAGCGACGACTTCAACAAGACCTTCACTTCCGTCCGCCGCGGCGCTTTTGCAAGCGCGTATAAGGCAGTCCTCAATCAGATCGATGCGGACTGCGGCACTTCGGCGGAAGAATTCGACGCCGGAATGCTAGAAATTCCCCAGTTGAGAACCTGCGCCATGTTGGTCCGTAGCATTCATAAGACCTTCATATACCCGGTGCTCCTATTCGGGAAGCTAACGCCGATACGTCGGTTCACTCAAGACAGCTTCTTCGAGCTGATCGCGCCTGTACAGCCCGGAAACATCCGCGAAGACAGCAACACGCCGAAGATCTAAGTTCACAGCTCTCGCCCCACAGATGGGATCGGCCTCGCGAGCGCGAACGGATCGGCGAATCTGTCCCTGTGGGGAAACTACTTGACCATGAGCGCTCCATCTCATGCTCCTTCCGTGCGGGCTGCCGCTAGCCGCCTAATCGCGGGGCGGCACGCTTCGGCATCGGAACGAAAATTCTGATGTGGGCAGGCTCAAGGACGGGCACGCAGTCGTTGTTTATGAGGGCACCCGTGCTATCGTGTACCTAGAAGCGTGAGTCCTTCTCCGCACGCCGACCATAACGGAGGAATCTTTGAAGACGAATAGCTTCCAGGCAAGAGTTCACGAATGGATCGTGAGCTGCTTCCCGCCATTGGCACATCACGACAGTCATGAGCGCGCGCATCGTTTCCTCGAAGAGGCGCTGGAACTTGCGCAGGCTTCCGGATGCAGTCGGGCCGATGCCCAAGCACTCGTTGATTATGTGTTCTCTCGCGATCAAGGAGAAGTCGTTCAGGAGATTGGCGGAGTTCTCGTGACTCTAGCGGCCCTTTGCAACGCGCAGAACGTCGACATGGACCACGCCGCCGAAACTGAGCTCGCGCGCAACTGGTCCCGCATCGACAAGATCCGCGCGAAACAGGCAGCGAAGCCGCAAGGATCGGCCCTTCCGCAATGATGGAATTCGGACGCTACAGTGCCGCGCAAGCCTCGCTCGCAAGACTGCGACTCGCGAGATTCGTATAAGCGCCCGCATGCAAATCTCGTTCGCCAGCAGTATATTGAAGTGCCGTTGCCTCGTATTGGAGGACGCCGAAATCGCGTATGGGCGAACCAATGCTGGACGGCTAACGACGATGATCGCTGAAGCGGAAGCGTTCGAAACAGCCCGTGACTGGCTTGAATTCCTTGGGGAGGATTTGGTGTCTAAAGCAACTATGTCCTTTCAAGTGTCGTTTAGTTCGGTGTACACGGCCACCTTCGTGGCGATCGACCAGTACCAGGAGGTCGATAACGCTGGACAGGTCGACTGGTCCACCGTTCAATATGTGAAGCTGATTGAAATTTCGGGGCAACAATGATGGAAGAGCGCTCGATACCCGACTGGTTCTCGAAGCCCGGCGATTCCATTCGCGCGGTCATGCAACGGCGTGACATCGACCCTCATCGTCTGGCCGGCCTCTTTGAGGATGGTATGATACGAGTGCGAGCGCTTCTCGACGGCTCTGCGGCGATCCAGGAGGATGACGCCGTCAAACTCTCGACGATGCTCGGTGCCAACCCGAAATTCTGGATGAAACGCCAGGAAAACTTTGATGAAGCGGTGACTCGAGCGGTCGAGCGCATTCGCAAAAACGAGGACGACGATCTCGTACTCTCCATACCCGCTCCCGGCTCGAAGCCACGCGGCAAGATGACGGACGAGAAGAAGGCGGCGGAGATCCGCCGGCGCTTGGTCTATTTCAACGTGCCGACTGTCGGCACGTGGGAGTCCAGATATGGTCGGCTGATTGGCAATACTGATTTCAGGACGTCGAACACTTACTCTTCGACTGATGAAGATACACTTCTCTGGCTTCGCCGCGGCGAACTGGAGTCCGACATGATCAACACCCGTCCTTGGAATCCAGGAAATCTCGAGGATCGGCTTGAAGCGATTAGAAAACTCTCCAGAGTCAGGCATCCGCAAAGCTTCCTGCCGAAACTCAGGACCCTCTGCGCCGAAGCCGGTGTTGCGCTCGTCATCGTAAGGCCGCCGACGGGATGCAAGGCCAGCGGTGCAGCGCGGATGGTCGACCCCGACAAGGCGATGATCCTGTTAAGCTTCCGCTACCGGAGCGATGATCAGTTCTGGTTTACCGTCTTTCACGAGATCGGGCACCTTGTCCTGCACAAGGCCAATACTTTTCTGGACGGCGACGAGACACCCTTCAACGACAAGGAACAGGAAGCAAACGAGTTCGCCGAGAGCTGCATCATTCCGGGGCTGAGAGCTTCCGAATTCGAGCGATTGACTCCGGACAAAGATTCAGTAATCCGATTCAGCGTCTCGATCGGCATCGCGCCCGGCCTGACCGTGGGCCAGATGCAACATCGCGATATGATCCCCAAAAGCAAGCTGAACTATTTGAAGCGGCGCTGGAAATGGGAAGAGATCGACCCCGCGCTTCCCTAACCCTTGTAGTGGACGAACGTAGACGGACTTTTCTGCCAGTTGCATAGAGCGTCCTCCATGACCGCCATGCCAACTCTCAGATCTTTGTCGAGATCATCTAGCCATGATTGAAGGGTTCGATCGCGCGTCTTGTCGGTTCTGGAGCCCAGGAAAAGGAGTCGGACGCCGGCCGCTGGGCCGGTCGCGCTGTCGAGGTATGCAGACCCGGCTTCAATCGGAGCGATGCCGTATCTGCCGATCAAGGACAAATAGTCGAACCGAGCGAGACGCCCGAAGGTCGCAACGTTCATGCCTTTGTACAGCACGTCGAACAGCACCCCTGGATCGTTGCCGTTCTCTCGGACCACGTTCGCAAAAAAGCGACGATGCCCATCTTCGCCGATCCAGTCGAGGTAGGATGTAAGGACGTTCGCGAAATTCCTGTTGGAATCCGGTCGTAGACTTTCATATTTCCGGTGGTTGCCGAATTTCCCGCCAATACGTTGCCAGTTTTGCGCCATCCAGTCGATCATGGTCTGAGGGTTGGCATTGATCGTCCCCCAGTCCCAGATCCCCGCCCCCAGCTTTCCATAGACATCCTCCAGGCGCTGCCAGCCCGATACGGGTCGTGCAAACTCCGTCATAAGGAATACCAGCCACGCAGCTTCTTCCACGTCGCCATTCTGCATATGGTACGCAACGGCCCTCTCAGGATCGAAGACGCCCGAGTTGGGATCCGCCTTCCGCGGATCGACGTCCTTTCGTTGGATGAGACGGTAGTAGTCCTCCCTCCGGAGGCTCGCAATGAACTGCATAGCAAGGGTTTCACGAGCGGCCGCTGTGCCGACGCCCGGCAGATTACGGGTGGTCTGGGAATGGTTCAGCAAAGCCTCGACCAGTCGCTCATGTTCAGCCTGCCTTTTCGGCCACATCGGGCTTCTCTCCTTTGATCGGCACAACAGCGCGCTGTCGCATCCTCCGACGCCGCAACAAGAAGTTCAGGAAGAAGTCGTTGTCGAATTCGGCGCGCAACGCTTCGAGCTTCGCCATATCCGTGGTCTTGCGGAGCCTCGTCGCCCAATAGACCTGGATCAGCCTCATAACGTCTGCCCAATAGGGATCGGAAAACTCCTTTGCGGCCACTACTTCTTCGCCCTGCCTTATCTTCTGCTCGACCGCGATCAACTTTTTCACAGTCGCAAAGGGATCGCCCTTCGGCATTTCGGGCATTACCGAAGTTCGTTGCCAGCCCTCATCGAAATACTCTCGCATCGACGCCACGCTGGCGTCGTAGACATGCATACTACCCACGTAATGATAGTATTCGCCGAGTTCGCAGCCCAACCTCCGGGCCATCATTTCCTGGAGCATGGTGAAACAGAAAACGTCGTGCGGCAGACCGAGGTAGGCGTCGTTCGAACGCATCGTCACAGACAGATGAAGCCGCCCCTCCCGGACGAAGAACTGAATCGTGGTCGTACAGGGAATTTCCTTGAAGCGGCGAGTGATGTCGGCGGCGTCGAAAAGCTGGATGACGGCCCGCTTAGAATTCGGGTTATCGGTCAACAGCTTGATAATGTTTCCGATCTGGTTGATATCGCCTCGCATCGCGTGAAAGCGCGGACCGTAGGCACCATGGATGACCCCGTTTTCAGCGTCGTCACGGTAGCGACCGATATAAGGTTCGATGAATTCGAGTTTGTCGGAGCCATGAAGATACCAAAGGAGTTCGCCCAACGCAGAAAACGGCTTTCCCCTGTCTTGAGACCTGCTTACGCGCGCAAGCGGATTTGTCAGATGAAGCGTGACGCCGAGTATTTCAAGGATGCCGCCCCTTGTGCCCTCGGACGCAGCACCCGTTGTGAGGAGCGCCGGATATAGCGTCATCAAGACGTCGTCGATTCCTTCCTGCACGATTTCCACGGAGCCCTCGAAGCCATAACCGGCAGTATCTTAGCCAGCACTATTCAGATTGCAATTCATTAAAGAATGCTCAACCTGAGATTTGAGTATTCAGTGGCGCCAATTTTCAAAACAGCGCTCGGCAATAACGAAGGGGGCGAGCGCGAATTTCGATTCGGCGAAATCCTTGCGAGCGACTTTCGTTGCAGTTGGGCTTTCTCCTTGCGGCGCCGGCTCGCACGCTTCTGGAAACAGGAGGCGTGAAAATGCGAAAGAAACGATCAGAAATGTTCACCTCGCTGGAGGTTCTTCACTGGCTCGACGAAGACGGCAACCCGGTGGCGGACGTCGAGGACCGGTTTAACAGCCGGTACGTCTACTACAATCACTCATTGGGTGAGTCCTTTGCCTGCAAGGACACGATCGCCGAAACAGGGGTCGGCATCTTCTCGCTTCAAGACGTTCTCACCCTGGGATTCACGACGGAAGAATACAACGCTATGATGAGATATTTCTTCGAGAACAACAGAGAAGAATGCATATCGAGCGAGGAAGAGCTGAACGAACTGATGCAGCCGAACTGCGGAACCGGTCTCAGGCGGTAGCGTACTCACGCCGGGCGAGGACGAAGTTCTCGCCCTCCAGCCGGAAATACGAAGACCTGCCGTGCTTGGCGCGAAATGGTTGCGTAATGGGAGGCATCGGCTTCGCCACGATATCCCGTAGATGGGGTATATCGCTGTAGACCTTCCTTCGCATTTCGAGCGCCTCGCCCTGGAATTCGGGCTTCATCAACGTTCGGATAATCTGCTCCACGTCATGACGGGTAAGCGATCTCGCCAAGACCCAGTCCGCCGATTTCAGAAACGAAGCCACACGTGGTTCGGCACCAGGATTTCCGGAGTTTAAGAGATCCAGGATCGATTGCACAAGATCCGGTCTAAGCTCCGTGGATGCTAGATGGGCCAATTCTTCAGCATCACAGAAACGGCGAAGAATGACGCTCGTTGTTTTAGGGTAGGCTGCTCGCGCTGAACCCGCGCCAAATTCCATGATGATGGCATTCAGGAGAGCGACTGGATTGCGGACCACGTCGCACGCCGGTAGTTCATCAAGCCCCTCGAACGCATTGGCGAACATGTCGTCCAGCCGATAACGGTGCTCATGCACAGTCATCGAAAGAAATGCTGGCCAGGAGAAGCAAAGATCGATGAGGAAAGCGTCGCGGACCGGATCGAAGCCCTTCCGTTTTTCAAAGAAGCTGCGGTGTAGCTGTGTGTTGACGTTTGGAAGATCCAATTTGGCAAGACCACAGAGGAAGATCAGAGAGTTCGATTCAGCATTTCCATCCTTCGCCTCGATGTCTTCGCGGAGTCTTCCTAACAGCCGCGGATAAGTAGACGGATCGATCGTGCGCATGGCGTCGGCAACGGTTCGAGCTACGTCATCGAGCGCATAATCGACAAAAAAGGTCTTATGTCCGATGTCTTCCAGCAATTGTTCGACCGCAATGCCCGGCAATTGTAGCTTCCTGCTCAGGAATTGCTCCACTGCTTTCTTGAACATGTAGTACGCGTCGTCACGGGTGGCACTCGAACCGCTGGGATGAGCCGCGGTATTCCGTTTGTCGAGGATGTCTCTAAGGGCGAGCTGATCATCCACACAAAGTGCTTCTTTTTCTCTGAGCGCTGTTAACAAGGCGCCTTCGTATGATTTCGAGGAAGATTCGGCCTGGTTCACCGCCGCGGTGACGCGTTTGGCCTCGCCTCCCTGCAAGCTACCTAGTTCCTGCATATACTCGCGCATATAGGTGAACACCGCGTTGGACGTCATGATAATGCATGCGCGATAAGCCTTCGCATTAAAGCATCGGACCGCCTCGGCCAGATAGTCGGAGTGAGGATTTTCCTTCGCCTTTTCATAAAGCTGTTCAATCGACAATTCGTTGCTCATCAAAACGCCATTTGCTCTGAAGAATTCGGAGGACCTTAAGGACGTGCCGCCTCGGAGGGAAAATGTCTGCCGCCGGTAAAGAACGAGTTATCGCTCGCGGATTCGATTTTTCAGCCTTAACAAAAGCCACCTTGGCGGATCCGCATTTTAGTCAGGCTGTGGGTCTCTTGAGAGCGAGCTGCTATCGGTTTTTCACCTTACGTCGCCCTAGTCCTTTGCTAGCGACGAGTTTGGCCGCCGCAAGAAAGGCTTCAAACTCTCCCTGGCAGACAATTTCCCTCAGATCCTTGACCGACATCATTACCAAGAGCCGGCCATCGACTTCGATGAGTTTTGGTTGACCGCTCAGGACTGCGATCGAAAGCAAAAGTAGCCGGGCACGAGCATCCCGGAGCCTGTAAGCCGCTCCGCATTCTCTCGAAAGGATCCTTCGCAGTTTGTCGAGCCCGTCTGCTCCGGAAACCGATCCCCGAGCAGCGATTTCGCGAATCCACTCACGCGCCATCGGCTTCCTCCATCGCATCGAACAATGCCCTCGCCCGATCACCATCGACACCGCCCTCCGAGTTGAGGATGACAGCTAGTTCGCAGATGAACTCCTCGTTCTTGATTACGAGCTCCTTCGCCCGCTCGTACTGTTCGGCGAGCATCTTTTCGACCCGCTGGTTGACACTGGGAATCGAGCGCCGGATCCTGTCGAGGTCGTCGACGCTTTCCGCTGAGAGGAAGTTCGTGATCCCGCCCATCCCAAGCTGGGCGACCATGCTCGTGGCGAGATCGGCTGCCCGCTGCAGGTCACTGCCGACCTGCCCGCCCGATCCTTCGAGATGGTCTCCGAAAAGAACGACTTCGGCTGCCATCCCAGCTAGCTGGACCACGATGGAATTCAGATAGTATTCCGTCGTCGGAAGCTGAGATTCCCGCTCGAAATGGACGCCGCCGCCGATGCCGACACCATGACGAAATCCATCCATGACAACAATGCCGGTCAGACGCCCGACATTGAGAGCGAGCACCGCCGCAGCGTGACCGGCTTCATGGATGCAAATGCGGTCGCGGAGCGGGCCGCTGATCGGCGCCACAGGCGGCAGACAGGAAAGGACGTCGTCCACGGCGATCTTTCGCGACTCCCTTCTCGCCATGCGCTGGCCGTCTTTGGCGAGCTGTGCGAGATCTGCTCCTGAAAACCCCAGCGTCGCAGCCGCAATGCGATCGAGATCTTCAGCCCCTAGGGCGTCGCCAAGGTGCGTGAGCAGGATTCCTTTGCGCGCCTCCGTGTCGGGCAGCGACAGCGGATAGTGCCTTCCCAACCGGCCCGGACGAAGGAGAGCCTTGTCAATGCGATCCGGATGATTACACGCTCCGACAACGACAACGCCTTCTCGACGATAGGCTCCGTCAAGGCACTCCAGCAATCCCGCGACCACTTCCGTGGAATACTGTGCGTTGTGGCCCGCGAACGTGTTCCTGTCGCCGATACTGTCGATTTCATCGAGCAGCAACACCGTCGGGGCTCTCTCGGCGGCTAGCCTAAAGGTTTCCCTCATGGCCTTGAGCAAATCGCCGAGGTGACCGGCCGCCTGCCACTGCGCAAGCGATGACGCGACAAACGAGCATTCGCAGCTTCTTGCCAGGGATCTCGCGAAAAGTGTCTTGCCGACGCCCGGCGGCCCGCTCAGGAGCACGCCGGTATCTACGTCCTCCCACGGCAACTCACCCTTTCGCCAGTCGGCCAGTTCGGAGACGAGGATCCGAGCCCAATCCGCCGCGCCGCCGTACCCCGCAAGCTCCTCGACGGGACGAACTTTCCGGTCGAGCGTGCTATCTCTCGCAGCCTCAAGCCGCTTCAGCGTGTCAGTGTGGCTTCGTCCCGGACGTAGCGCTGCGAGGACATCCACAATGGGATATGCCAACATTCGCTTCGCGTCCTCGTGGTCGAGCGCGATTTCGTGCACCGCTTTCACGGCATCGGTAAGCACGGTCTCATCGAATGGATGGACGGCCTCGATCTTGTCCGCAGCAGCGATGACAAATGCCGGTATGTCGTCCGGCTTCTCCAGGAATATCACGACGCGCTTATTCATCCTGAGCGACGCCTTGACATCGTTGTAGTCGGACCTCCCTCTCATGGTGGTCGTCGCCCGACAAAGATCGACGTCGGCAAGAACCGTTTCCGAATTCTTCAGGTCATAGAACCCGCGCTCGAAATCCTTCCTGATTTCCACCGGGATCAACAACGCCAGCGTGAATGGCTCGCCGCTATAAACCGGCGGGTGACTCCGGAGAGACTTCTGAAGGGCCAGCGAACATGTGACACGGGCAAGGACGGGAGAGGAATTGTCGGCATCAAAGCTTCTATGCATGATCACTATCCTTGAAAATTCGGACCGTCGTATGTGGAGCGATTGGTTCCGCGTCGAGGTCGATACTCACAAATCGATGAAGGACGAGAGATGCCAAGCCAGCCATGGGATTGATTTCCCGGAAGACCGTCAGGCATTCGGCTACCGTGGCCGTGCCTTCTTGTTCCAACGCCGCAAGGAGCCGTATGCGGTCGCCCAGCGGCGCCTGGCAGTCGGTGTATCGAAGGAGGTCCTTGGCATTCTGAAGACGATGTCCGGTACGGATCTCCGTTGCCGTCGCAAACCGATGCAACATTGCGCGGCATGCGGCTGCTTCTGTAACCTCAGGATCGCCCTCCCCTTCGACGGAGTGCAGATAGACGTCACGACCGTCGGCATAGGTAGCCAGAAAATCTGGAGGCGAGCCTTTCCAGCCGATGTCCAGGAGGATGTCGTCGAGCCCGGATGGTCGGCAGCACCAGGCAACGACGGCGTCATCGACATCTAGGAGGCAACCTAGATCACGGCTGAGCTGACTACGGAAATAGGAAGGATTCGAGCACCTGACGGTGCCGTAGGGGCGATACCGCACAGGCCGCTGATGGACGGCGTCGAGGGTCGACCGCCCCGTTGCATCGGAAGGATTCATCGTCTTGCTCCACAACAACACTTCGGGATCCGCCGCGTTTGCGGCAGTTCTCAGCGTTGTTGCGGTTGTCGACGGGTCCTAATCATGAATGGAACAAATAAAGAACATAAACTACGGCGTCAAGGCGCCCCAAACGGAATTCGTTAGTAACCATCACATGACGCGGCGTTCTAGTTAAGTGGGCTCCATTCGGACACCGGAGCAAGAGGCCAGATGCGTTCCAAAACCTAACAATTTGCGCTTATTGCACGTCGTATGAGAGTTTCGCAGATGTGCGCGTTGTTGATGCGGCTCGGCGTGGCATGCCCCGGCGGGGCCAGTAATTCTCGTTTCCGAAGCCGGAAATTTCGAGCCGCCGATGGGGTTTTGTCGGAGTAGAGCTCGCAGATATTGACCCGCTCTCGTTCTGGCAGGGGTCAAGCAGACTCATCCGATATGGTCATCACAAGCCGCTTGTTCTTAAGAATTAGGTCGCGGAGATCCGCATCTCCGCTGAGAACAGCGAGGATCTGGTCGATATCCGGACGGTGGAGATCGAAGGCATAGATCTCGGAGATCGGGACTTCATATCCGTCTTCGAGCGCAATCTCCGCCCTCACCTTACGCAGCTCTGCGGCAACGCCTTCTATCGAGTTGCCGAATCCGGTGGCTGTGCTGGCGGCTGGCTCGACTGCGTACGCGTAGACAGTAATACCCATGTGAGGTCTCCTTGTTGATCGGGAAGGTATCCCGAGTCAGTCGGCGGCTGTCTATTGGATGATTCTACAGTTCTTGGTCCGACTTGAAGCCGCGACCCTAGCACTCCGAATATCGCGCGGCGTTCGCATGAGTGATGCCGGACTCTCGGTCGACGGGATCGACATGGACTAACGGCCGGCGACTTGCCGAGCAGTGGAAGACAGGCGCCATCGGCGTCGTCGACACTATTGACCTTCGCATGGAGGGTGATGCCTGCGAGGCGTCGCTTATCCCCGCAGACATAAAGAACAGGCGACGCACTTTCGAGGTTTTGAGTCGATGTCCATATCTGGGCGCTGGAGACACCTGCGCCAACGGCATGATAGTCCGATCCGCAGTTGCGCGAATCGTCGGAAACGAACGCTGTCTTCCTATTCCGAAACCGGCGCTCAGTTGGTCGAGGAACGTCCGCAACGTCGAACGCACCTGCCGACGCTTCACGTAGTAGGCGTGGAAACCGTCCCGACGACGACCAGTCCGCTAATACGATCTCAGGCAGGCTGACGGCAAGCTTGCCTTCGAGGTGCCAATAGAAGAGACTGCAGCCCTCCTCCGCCTTCCGGATCGACAGGTCCAATCCCAGACGTTCGCCAAGCAACATTCGACCTTCATGTTTCGGCCGGCACAAAAAATATTCAGCATGTCCTCTGTGAGCAGTTTACAGGCAAGTGATTGCATGCGAATTTCAACTTATGGTAACAGTTGATCTGTAATTTGCTCACGCAACACAGGGGGATCTGTTGCGTCTATCAGGGTATTCGGACGAAAGGCTACGGGAGGAGTTCGAGCGCTGGCGAAGCGATCTCTCAACACTGGAAGCCATAAACAACGAATTGAAGGTACGCGATTCCGACGATGCCTTCGACCTTCAGCTCGAGGTCGTCAGTGCGTTGACGGCCCTCAGGAAGACGTCCAAGCCTTCATCTGCGACTATCGACACCCTTGCGCGCTGGACTTCATCTTATCTGTTTAGACGGAGTCTGCAGTCGCCCGATGGACGTCCGCTGCACCGCTATCGCATGAACGACGGCGAATATGGCGAGCTTCGAGGACTCTTGCGCAATTCGACAAACCGTCTCCTACGGGAGGACGGCGTCGCCGCGAGCTTATTCGTGGTATTCTGCGCCGAGTGGTTTCGACGAGAAGCGACCTCCCTATTCTTGAGATGGGACCAACTGAATTCCGATGCCTTCGACGCGATTCCGCACAGTACCCGCCGCCGTCTGGCTGAAATCGGCCTGAAGTTCTGGGGGCGTGAACTCGTGCGATCGGACAACGCACGCGAATTTCTTCTAACGCTTGCTCTCGAGGGCGGGATTTCGTCGCACGTGATCTCCGAAGGCGGGTCGTCGTGGCTTTCCGACTACCTTCGCACGGTAATGCGTTTCGCGCTCGCCAGCGCGGCGGCCGAACACGTCAGCGGTTATGCTCACGACATGTCCTGGATGGTGCGCGTCTCGTACCGTCAGGAAGGATTCATCGACCTCTGCTGCGAACTGATCATGAAGCTCGTCGAATGGCGTCGGATAGCTGATGCCGCCCCTGCAGGGATCGATCCCGTCTCCTATCTCGACGCGCAGAATCCGGAGTGGAGGAGCTCGCTCCCTATCTACGTGCCGCCCGATAACGAGAAGATCGCCCGCCGCCTTTTGGGAGGACTTCTTTCGGAGAAGGCAGGATCGATTGTTGCGTCCGGCATTACTGCCGAACGGTATCTTTCGTATGACGGCGAGCGCTTCCTTCCCGCCCTACTCTTAAATGCCGAAGGCGAGATATCTGCCGCCAAGCTACCAGGCCTGTCCGCGATGGGCAGATGGAAGGCCAGCCCTTCGGGCGACCTTGCAAATTTCCTGCCTAGTCAGATCGCACTCTTCGAACCACCGACCGACGACCAGCCGACGTGGCGGGTACGGTCCGTCACGCCCCTCGGCAAGCTCCTGGTAGGACTTGAACTCAATCGAAACATCACGGTTAATCTCACTTGCGGCTCAGATGCGGTCCCATTTGCGTGGCCTGGCGGGACCGGTCTGATGTCTCCGATCATGTCGTTCCTGCCTGAGAACGCCACCGAGGGCGGGGTGCCGAAAAAGCTACGGCTGGTGAAGACGGGATCGGCAAGCCTTCCGGCTGCGAAAGTCTACGTTCTGGTTCCGGCAGGCTGGTCGGCCGTTCCTGGCGACGACTCCCCCACCGGCCGACAGTGGCCGGCGAGCGGAAAGAAGACTGTCCACGAGGTCCTGGGAACGACCTATTTCATGAAACCCGGCGCGGGTTCGGACGAACGTTACAGGGTGGAAGCCGGCAAGGACGAGCGCCAGGAAAGCCTCGAGATCTCCGGCGCCGGGTCATCGCCCATCCAGACGACTGGTGACCTGGAAATTCTGGAAGGCCCGGTCATGCTTGGCATCCTTGCGGGCGGGAGCATTCGCCAACCCAAAGTGGGAGAACTTCGCGTACGCAATCCCGGCGAAAATTGGAGGGCACTCGCCGACAGGAAGCTTACGATGCCGGGCGTGTACGAGATATCGTGGCGCGATCCAATCGCCGACATCCAGCTTGAAAGGCGAAAGATTGCCATCGTTCCGGCCGGCGCTCGAATCCTCGGCGAGATGCAGAGCGCGACCAACGGTCGGATTGCGCTAGACCGTCTTCCCGGATGGGACATCGACATAATCGACAACGGCGTCGAGACCGAGCGAGGAGTTAATGAAACGCTCTTCAGTTTTACAGGTCGACCCCGCTTCCGGATCGACGCGTCGTTGCGGCCGCCGGGCGGACGGCCCTTCGAGATCGTCGTCCCGCTCAAGACCCGCCAAGCTTCCATTCTTTTAAGCGACGGCTCCGTAGTCGGCCCAGGTCAGGAGATGGACATCACCGCGCTCCGGGGCGCGATCGCCGCCTCACCGCATGCCACGGCATTGACGCTCTCTCCGCGGAACGCGCGCTCCAACTCCCTGCAGTTCCGATTCTCGGGCGAGTTCCCGTTGGCAGCGCTCAAACCGGTCGTCGAAGAGCTTATGGCTCCCATGGCGGATCAGGACGCGATGCTCGAGTTGGAGTTTCTGGGCGACAGCCGCCAGCCGATAAAGCTTAAGCAGTACCGCTATCCCCGCCCGGCCTTCGTGCATGGGGCTGTCGTGTTCGGCGCCGAATTCACCGAAACTCCCGTGGTCAGGATGATCTTGAAGCCGGAGCGAGAGCATCTCCTGCAGAGGGCGAGCGATGGAAACTACTTGATCCCGGCATGGTGCGAGGGCCCGTGCCTGATCTATCTCCGCGACGGCCCGGACGTCGTCGCGCGCCCGCTGCTCGTCATTCTGCCAGTCCGCGGGCCGACCACCTCGCCGATGATGTCGGCACTCGCAGAGACACACGTACCGTCACGAGTGACGAAAATGGCGACCGTGCTTACTTCGTTCGAGGACGGCACGCTTGCAGTCGACGACGTCCGCTACCTCCTTGCGCTGGCTTGCGGCCTCAATGGCCTTCCAGCGACGGCCTTCGACATCCTGAAGGAAATCGCGCGTCGACCCAGAGCCTTGTTGCGTCTCCTGACGTCGGCAGGCAGCGACGTCGAGAGGCAGGCGGTTTGGTCCCTTCAGGAGAAGCTGCCGTTCATATGGCTGACGCTTCCGACGAAGGATTGGCAGGCGGTGCTTGCGGCCGAGTTCGACGGTCTCATGACCGCCCTGTCCTCGTTTCCAGACACCACTCGAAATGAATTGATCGTCGGCCATTTCAAGAATCTCAGGGAGAAGCTCGTTTCACTCGAGCCGGCGCTGGATCTGAGATTCGCACAACTCGGCGTCGGTTCTTCGACCCTCCCTTCCCTGCACAGCGCGCTCGAGGGATACATCAAGGACCAACGAATGTACGACGACGACAGTCCCTACAGACCGTCGCAGCGAAATCTCGTTCTCGAGCATCTGACCGAAGCCGCGATCAAGCTCCCGGCCGAGTTCGACAGATTCAGCGTGAACGACTTCGAGGGCATGGCAGCGCCCGCCGCGCTCGCCGCCGTCGCCGCCGGTCGGCTCACCCTGACCTCCCAGTGCGAACTCGTGCTTCGCAAGACGCTTCGGGAGCACGCCCGCTACATTTCATCCGCCTATCCGCATCTTCTCCGCTTTTACGAGGTTCGTACTTGAAGCCCTTTTCGACACTCTCCCATATCCGCCGTCGGTCTGCGGAGGCAATCATCTCGCAGGCCAACATACGGAACCTTGCCCTGATCGAAGAGCTTCGCCGGATGTTCAATTCGGCGAACGCTTCGGATGGCGGACTGCTGCAGCAACCGATAATCGAAGGTGCGCATCCGTTCGTCCCGGCGGAGACGAACATGGGAGGCGTGCCGGCGTCGGTGCTGCACCCGCAGTTCGTGGCCGCGCTCGACGCCCTCCCGGCTGGCAGCGACTACCGGTTCCCGAAAACCCGACTCCCGTTCCGGCATCAGTTGCAAGCCTGGCAGCATCTCTCGGCTTCCGGATCGCCGCAGTCCGTGCTCGTCACTTCCGGAACCGGCTCGGGAAAGACTGAATGCTTTCTCTTCCCCATCCTGAGCGATCTCGTATCCCAGGCCACTTCGACGACGTCGTCGCTTGAAGGGGTGCAGGCTGTCATGCTCTACCCTCTCAACGCCCTCATCGAAAGCCAGCGCGAGCGCCTTTCGGCCTGGACGAAGCCGTTCGGCGGGAAGATCAGATACTGCCTCTACAATGGCGACCTCGAGAAGTCGCTTCCGGCTAGCGACCGCAGAGCGAAACCTGAACAACAGATCGATCGCGAGCAGCTTCGCGAAAGTCCGCCTCCCGTGCTCGTAACCAACGTCACCATGCTCGAGTACATGCTGGCCCGTTCCGAGGATCAGCCGATCATCCAGAAGTCGAAGGGCAAACTGAAATGGATCGTACTTGACGAGGCGCATTCGCTCGTCGGTGCGGCCGCTGCTGAAATAGCCCTGCTTCTTCGTCGCGTCCTACTGGCCTTCGACTGCAAACCCGAAGAGGTTCATTTCGTTGCAACGTCGGCTACCATCGGAAGTGGGAGTGATGTCCAGAACCAATTGAAGCGCTTCCTCGCCGACGTAGCCGGCATTGCAGATGCCAACGTGCACGTGGTCGAAGGCAAACGGCAGCTTCCCGACCGGCCCTCCAAGCGCGGTAAGCTTCCGGCATTGGACCAGCTTGAAACGCTGGCTCCCAAACAGCTTTTCGACACGCTGGCCGCGGACGACGCGGTCTGGAACTTCATTGAGAAAAAGCTTTTCGAGAGTCCACAGCCTTTGGGAGAGTTCGAGCGGATCGCACGCGGCGTCGGCCTCGACGCCGAGAGCTTCCTCGATGTCCTATCGCAAGCGGCCCGACCACATCCCAGGACGGGCGAGGATGAAAGGCTTGCGCCGATGAGAATCCATACCTTTGAGCGCGCGGTCCCCGGAGTCTGGAGCTGCGTGAATCCGCAATGCCCCGGCTCGGCCAATGGCTGGTCCTTCGGCAATGTATTCCTGGATAGGCGAGACCAGTGCCCGGCCTGCGACGCGCCTGTCCTAGAGGTGATTAGCTGCAACGACTGCGGCGAGGTGCTTCTCGAAGGAGAACAGGATGCCGCGAACGATCGAATCCTTCCCACGCGCCGGGTCGTAGACAAGGACGAGTTCGAATTCGAAGCCGCCCGCGACGACGATGGTCAGGAGGAGGCCGAGGACGACGAGGCGGAGGAACTTGAAGCTCCCGCTCCATCGATCCATGAGAAAATTCTTCTCGGCGGCGAAGCGAGCGGCCGTTTTCGACCGATGTATTTGTCGACGAAGGACTGGCGGATTGCGCCTTTCCAGACCGACGAAACGGTCGCCGTCGCATATGAGCTGAAGGGCGACGCCTGCCCCTGCTGTGCCACGAACGCCAGCAAGGGTATCGACAGGCTGCTCCGACCGATGCGCTTCGGCGCTCCCTTCATGATTACTAACGCCGCCCCGATCCTTCTCGAAGGTGTCGATCCAAGCCATGAAGAAGGAACCGTTCCCTCGCACGGACGTCGCCTATTGTCCTTTACTGACAGCCGGCAAGGCACCGCGCGGATGTCGGCGAAGATGCAGGCAGAAGCCGAGCGAAACTTCGTTCGCTCGTTCGTCTACCACTCGGTACAACACTCGCTGACCACCGGAGCCGGCGCCGACACCAGCAAGCTGGAAGCAGACATCGCAGGTCTGGAACTGGCGCTGGCGGCAGCGCCGAACGTGACGGTCGAAAACCTGCTCGCAAAGATGAAAGAGGAACTGACGAAGGCACGCGGTACGAATTCGTCCGGCATTCAATGGCAGGATCTGGTAGAGAGGCTCGCCCGCCGTCCCGAAGTCGAGCGCTGGATGAAGGACGTCTGGGAACCGCGCGACGGCCGTCTCTTCTACGACAGCATCAAGCTTGCCGACTTCCTGCTGATGCGAGAGTTTGCGCGTCGTCCGCGCAAGGCGCTCTCGATCGAGACACTGGGATTGGCACGGCTCCGGTTCAAAGAGATCGACGATCAACATACGATGCCATCTGCTTTCGCTCGCTATGGCAAGACGATCGAGGATTGGCGGGCGTTCCTGTATGCGATCACCACGTACTTCATGCGCGCTAACGCGGCGGTGGCGGTACATTCTGAGCTGATGCACTGGATCACCCCTCGGGCGAAGAATAAGTACCTGCTCGGCCCCGGTCAGAAGTCCAACGGGGACAAGCGCTACAAGGCGTGGCCGTTTGCTCCTAAGAACGCAGCCACACTTTCGACGCCCCAGATATTGCTGATCAACGGGCTCGGGCTCGATATCTCCAATCAGGAGCACAAGTCCGATATCGAAGAGTGCTTCGACCGGGCGTGGCAACAGCTCCAAACGCTGTTCAACAGCGATCCAGAGAACCGGGCGCTCGATATACGCAAGGCATACATCGCCCCGATGACGGAAGGCTTCCTCTGCCCCCTCACCCGCAGAATTCTTGAGGGAGCGCCCTTCGGCCTCAGCCCGGTGTCTCGGGCCGCGAGACACGCTACGAGGCGCAATGCCGAACGCGTCCGCCTACCAGTCCTTCCGAGGCCATTGCTTGGTAACATCGACGTCGATGCCGGCAGAGCCGCGATTAAGGAATGGCTAGAGCAGTCTGACCAGATTAAGAAGCTCCGAGACGAGGGAGCCTGGAACAACATCTCCGACCGTGTCGCGATGTTCGCCGACTATGCACGTTCCGCCGAACACTCCGCACAGCAAGAAAGCGCCCTGCTCCGACGCTACGAAGAGAAGTTCAAAGGCGGCGAGATCAATATACTGAACTGCTCGACCACGATGGAGATGGGCGTCGACATCGGCTCCGTCTCGACCGTGATGATGACAAACGTTCCGCCGTCTATCGCGAGCTACAAGCAGCGCGTCGGCCGGGCGGGCCGTCGTGGGCAGCCGTTCTCACTCGCATTCACGTTCTGCAGAGACCGCCCGCTCGATCGGGAAGCGTTCCTCTCACCTACCGGGTACCTCAACAGGAACCTTGCCGCCCCCAAGGTTGCGCTCTCCAGTCGGCCCATTGTCCAGCGACACGTCAACGCCTACCTCCTCCGATGCTTCATGCTCGACCGTGGCGGGGACCCTATCCGTATGATGATCGGCCCATTCATCGGCACGCCGGCAGTGGTGGGTGAAAAGCGGATCACACTCGATCAACGTCCTGTTCACTCCTTCAAGGAGTGGCTCAAGGCACCCTCGACGCTGAAGATGGTGTCTCCCAATCTCGAGAAGCTGGTGAAGCACTCGGTCCTGGAGGGTGAGACGACCTTGGTCGACACCTGCCTTCAGATCATCTCCGAGCTGGAGGCGAATTTCGAGAGCGAGTGGGAGGGCCTTCAGGCATTGGCAAAGGACGAAGGAGTGAAGGACGCTGGAAAGAGCCGGATGGGCTTCGAGCTGAAGCGCCTCTGTGAGGAATTCCTGCTGAGCGCCCTGGCAGACAGAGGCTTCCTGCCAGGGCATGGTTTTCCGACCGGCGTTGTCACGTTCCTTCCGCACAAGCAGCGGAATGACACGCCCCCGGACGGGAGAAGGACGACCCGGCTGACAGGACCGCAACGATCGCTCGATCTCGCGATCAGGGACTATGCCCCTGGATCGGAGATCGTTCTCGACGGATTGGTTCACAAGTCTGCAGGTGTCCTCCTGAACTGGAAGCGTCCGGCCAGCGAAGATAGCATACGAGACGTCCAGAGTCTGAAAGTCCATTGGACCTGCCGGCGGTGCGGGACGAGCGATAGCAGCCGAACGAAGCTTACAGAATGTCCTGTATGCGCCGGAGCGGTAACGAACAATCCTTATCTTAGACCTGCGGGATTCTCCGTCGACGTGCGCGACAAGCCGCATGCAGAAACGGACATCATTTCCTATGTCGCCCCGGAGGAACCCAGCGTCTCAGTCAGGGCGAGTCCCTGGTCGTCGCTTCCGATCCCGGATCTCGGACGTTTTCGTAGCAGCCGCGAAGGTGCTGTCTACTACAGCAATCGAGGGCAGTCGAAGAACGGATACGCACTTTGCCTTCATTGCGGCCGCGCATCTCCCGACTACCCGACATTGGACAATGGCGACGTGGATCAGACCGTGGCGTCGCCCCTCGCCTTGCACGCACCACTCAGATGGAAGAAGGGGGAGAACGCTCAAGTCTGCGAGGGTAACAACAATGCGTGGGCTGTAAGGCGAAATCTCGATCTCGGTTATGAGATCTCGACCGACGTCTTCGAGCTTCAGCCATCGATGCCTTCGACGAAGGCTACGGCAACGGCGCTGGTGATCGCGATGCGCGAAGGTATCGCCCGTATCCTGGGCATCGAAGCCGACGAAATGGGTTTCGCGACGCAGGTGGCGGATGCCCAGTTTGGAACGCGCTCCCGTTCAATGCTTGTATTCGACCGCGCTGCAGGTGGTGCGGGTTTCGCGGCGTCGATCGCGGACCGCCTCCCAGAGGTGTTCGTTGAAGCTCGCAGCGTCCTCGACTGCCCGAATACCGGCTGCACCACGGGGTGTGCCGCCTGTGTGCTCGTGCCAGACGCGCCCTTCGAAGAAGGAAGTCTCGACCGTCTCTCGGCTTTGAAATTCCTCGACGAGCATCTGTCGCTCCATCGCGCGCTGTCCGGAGAGGACCGCATATCCAAAGATGCAGTGGTTTCCATCAATGTTGAAGACGAGGTCGATCGGATCTTAATGGAGTCGATCAGACCTTCAGTTTACGTCTACCTTCCCGAGACGGCAGATCTTGGACAGCTTGCCAACTGGCCCGCTAACACGGCTCTGGAGCAATGGCTACGCCACAGCAAGGAGGTCGTATTCGTGGTCCCCGAAAGCATCGTCCACCGCGGCGACAACGGAGGGCTGATTGCTTTGTACGATCTGGGGCAGCGTTATATGAAGGCAGGCGGCTCCTTCCCCGTGCACGTCGGACAACCCCTAAAGCTCAAGACAGGCGCGGTCGCCGGCGTCGCCGTAACCAGCGCAGCGAGAACCACGGCATGGGCGACAAGGGATCCGGCGTCGTGGGAAGTGTCGGCGGACTGGGGGCAGGCGGCGACCTGCCCCATCGTCCGAGGCACGATCGACGGGATTGCGCAAAAGCAGCCGTTGGAAAAGTCGTCGTTGCTCCCCTCTCCAAGCTCGAAGTTCGACAAGATAACCAGTGAACTCGATCGCGGACTGACGCTGTTCGGCGGAGCAATGGCATCTCGCATCCGCGGCCTTCTGGGAACCCTGGGAATCTCTGCAAACATCAAGGTGACGTCGATCGTTTATAGCGACCCGTACGTCAAATCTCCTCTCACAGCGAAAATGTTCATCGATACTGTCGCGGCATTGGTGAAAGGGTCCCCGAGCCATTCCGTCACGTTGTCCACAAGCGCGCCGGGTGGAAAATCCGGTCTTCCGATGCGTCTTCACGAGGACTGGCGGGATAGCCTCGATGCGCAAGCCGTTTTCGCTGAATATGCCATCCAGAAGGGCGTAGCGTTGACGGTGCGATTCGAGCAGGTTCCACATGGACGCTACATGAACTTAAAATTCGAGGACGGCGCCTCGGCCACGGTCGTCTTCGACCAAGGCTTCGGAGCGTGGCGGGTTACCTCGACCGGGAACTTGTCACTGCACGACTTCCGCTCCAGTCCCAAACGCCAGGCAGATGCGCTAGCGCGCTCGAGCGCATCGGTCGGCAAAGGTGGATTCGGTCCCACCTACCTCGTTGCCACGAGGGACTAGACGGCTGTTGTAGAGTGATCGAGAATGCCGTCGCGCCTACTCTGAACCCGCTCGGGTCAGACAGCTCAACCTCGGCGGTTGAGGTCAGATGTGATCACAGTCGAATAGCAACGGGCGCCAAGCGGAGGCGACACTATGGGAAAAGTTCCAGCACTCGCGCGTTCTCCCTTACGACAAGGCCGGAATCCAACGCGGCGATGTCCCCACCCTGCGAAGAGCCATGACGACGAGGCGTCGAAAAGGTCCTCGTCGTCTCCGCGCCTTCGGGCACTTCCGGAATTGAGGTGGTCTGCCTTCTCATGGTGCGAGACACTCTTCGCAAATCCCGCAACCGTCCATCGAAGATAGGGAGCGCCCGCAACAGAGGCACGACATCACACCGAGGGTACGCATACGAGGAAGGACGCGGGATTGATACGCGCGCGCGGAGGTAAACTCGGTTATCCACCAGATGGCCGGCCATAGGTTCCGGATTGCGGCGCCGATGTGCCCGTACTGGTCGAAAGTGAACGAGACAAGTCCCAATTCGAGGCCGACCGCTGGATCCCGCATTAGTCTACGAGGACTACGGTCTCAGCCAATGAGTGGTGGGCCGAAAGTTTGCTCAGTGAACTTTTTCGCCGGTGCGATGGAGACCAAAGGATCCACGGACTGGCTGCCAATTTTCTAGCAGTTGATATTGGCTGATCGCCAAAACGTTAAGACTTGCAGAAACCTTGAAGGCATCCGCTTCCTACAGTGGCTTCTCTTGACCCGCTCCACGATGACCATGTTTATAGCGGGCTCTATCCTGACCCGCATGATACGAAAGCGAGACGCCGTGCCCTATGCCGCTTCGAACCTCCTCCTTGATCTCGATGGGACACTGGTTGATTCCCAACCGGGCATCCTCTCGAGCTGCCGCGCGGCGCTGCGGGTGCTCGGCCATGAAACGGACCCGGAGATGAATATCAGCTCGATCATCGGCCCGCCGATCGAGGACGTGATGCGGTATCTTCTCAGTTCTTTCGGCGATGATCGTGTCACCGAAGCGGTGGAAGCCTACAGAGCCGACTACGGAACCCGCGGCCTCCTATTAAGTGAGCTCTACCCTGGAATAAGAGAGGCGATCGTCGAGCTGCATTCTCGAGACGTCGGTCTCTTCCTGGCAACCTCCAAACGGAAAACCTTCGCAGAACGAATTCTTGAAAATCACGGCCTATTGGGTCTCTTTCAAGGGATATACGGCTCGGTGCCCGGAGCTGGCCTGGACCATAAGCCTGAGCTGTTGGCGCATATCCTGCAGGATACCGGGTTGCCCGCCAAGGACTGCCTGATGGTGGGGGATCGAAAATACGACATCGCCGGGGCTCACGCGAACCAGATGCGCGCCGTCGGCGTCCTTTGGGGTTACGGCGGCCGAGAGGAACTTGAGCTTGCCGGCGCGGATCTCCTCGTTGATGCACCGGCCGAATTGACGTCGCTAGCCGGGTCGGACGTGGCGCTCTCCCGTCGTCCGCCGCACGGTGAAGGAGGTCGATGGTGACTAAAGCGGACGCCACTGAAGCCTTTGTCTGGACATGGCTGCCGGGGGCGACGGAACCGGTGGTGGCGGGCCGCCTCGACCAGGACGGCGAGCGCCTGCTCTTCACTTATGGCGCAAGCTACCGGCGCCGCCAGAACGCCATTTCCATCTATGAACCGGAACTGCCGCTTCAGGAAGGCGTCATCGCGCCCATCGACGGTTTGTCGATGCCGAGCTGCATTCGCGACGGCTCGCCCGACGCCTGGGGGCGCCGGGTCATCATCAACAGGTTGACGGGCAAAAGACCTGACGCCGCCAGCGTGGCGGAGACAAGCGAGCTGACCTTTCTGCTCCAGTCAGGATCCGACCGGATTGGCGCGCTCGATTTTCAGGCGTCGGCCACGGAATATGTCCCGCGCCTTGCGGCGCAAGCATCGCTCGTCGAGCTCATGGAAGCGGCCGACCTCGTCGAAAAAGGCGTCCCCCTGCCCCCGGCGTTCGACCAGGCTCTCAATTACCGCACTTCGATCGGCGGTGCTCGCCCCAAGGCGCTGATCGATGACGGCACGAAGAAGTTCATCGCCAAATTCTCGGCAACCAGCGACACGTATAGCGTCGTGAAGGCCGAGTTCATCGCGATGAAGCTCGCGAGCGCCTGCGGGCTTGATGCGGCATCCGTGTCGATGACTCGTGCCGCGCAAAAGGAAGTGCTGCTTATTGAGCGCTTCGACCGTACGCACACGAAGGATGGCTGGACGAGACACGCCATGGTCTCGGCGCTGACCATGCTCGGCCTTGACGAGATGATGGCCCGCTACGCCTCCTACGAGGACTTGGCCGAACTGATCCGCCACCGTTTCACCGCCCCGAAGGACACGCTCAAGGAGCTCTACGGGCGGATCTGCTTCAACGTGCTGTGCGGCAATACCGACGATCATGCCCGCAACCATGCGGCGTTCTGGGACGGAAGGATGCTGACACTGACGCCGGCCTATGACATCTGTCCGCAAGGCCGTACCGGCAACGAAGCCACTCAGGCCATGCTGATCAAGGGCGATGTCCGCGCCAGCACGCTGGCGACCTGCCTTGCGGCCGCGCCGGACTATCACCTAAAAGAGGCGGAAGCGTCCGCGCTGATCGAACGGCAGATCAACGTCATCGCCGAACACTGGCAGGCGGTCTGCGACGAAGCGGATCTCAACCCCGTCGACCGCAAGCTGTTCGCCGGGCGCCAGTTCCTCAACAACTACGCCCTAGACGGGCTGGATGGTCACAATGTGTTGCAAGACGCATTCCGTGCCGCGCGGGATGCGCTGATCGCCGGCGAAGGCTCCTAAAAATTGCCACTGTCTCGAACTTGCCAATCTCCAGGAATCCTTGAAGGATAAGTGCCGGAAGGCATGGAAAAGCTGCCTTTTTGGGCGAACGGCAGCAGCCCAAAAATTTGATCCATTTTTTGGTTCGATCAATCCAAAAAATGGACTGCCTTGACTATATCCGGCAGTCTCGAAAGGCATCAGTCCCGCGCGGAGAAGCGGAATCTCCGTCTTCATCGGCGGTGTTCCGGTCGAAACTGGATCACGAACTCCACGACCTTCGACGAGGACATCTCGCATGATTTCAGAATCGGCCGACCGTTAGAACCAACATAAAGGTTGAAGGAGATGACGTCGGCGCCTCCAAGATCCTCCGCAAAGGGCCGCAACCGCCGAACGGTCGCGCCCCATCGTCGTCGATGAAACTTGCTCCGGGAACGCGACTCAACCTTTAGCGAAAGGTTGAAGTTCTCGATCGGAGAATGGTTCGCCATCCTGCTACACTTAAGAAGGACCCGTCTCCCAGGTTTCTTCGTGCACGTCGAAGCAAGGTCGCGAGGAAGTCGCGCCGGTCTTAGCGCAGGCGGATATAAAGCCGACAGAGTGGCTGCCATCTCGGCTTGCTTGCGGGAATTGACAATCAATTACTCCTATGAGATTAATCATGCAGGAGTTTACTTGATTAGCCAGTTCGCAGCCGACGCAGGTAGCTCCGATTAAGATCGGAATACGCGAGTGCGTACGTGGCACTGACCGTTGTCGGGGCGCCGATCAGATCAACATCACTGACGGAAACCTATTTCGTCGCTGAAAAAATTGCCGACCTTATTGGAGTAAACGCTGTGTCATCGTACAAAGTTACCGAATTTCGGATCGGTGGAGACCTACTCATCAAGCGGATGGGATTCGGCGCGATGCGCCTTGCGGCGAAAGGATTCCGCGGCCCGGCGCGCGATCCCGCTACCGGCCGCACTGTGCTGCGCCGCGCCGTCGAGCTCGGCGCCAATCTCATCGATACCGCCGCCTTCTATCATAGCGGCGACAAAACTGTTCGCGCGAACAGGCTAATTCAAGAGGCGCTTCATCCGTACCCGTCGAACCTCGTGATCGCGTCCAAAGTCGGGCACGTCTTCGACCCGGATGGTGGCCATCGGACCGCGACTGGCGTCGACATGCGCCGACTGATCGAGGAAAACCTTCAAGACCTCGGTCTGGACAGGCTAGATCTAGTCTATCTGCGCATCGGCGAAATGGCTCCACCCCACGGCGAGTCAATCGCCGAACGTTTCCAGGCTCTTGCAGCACTGCAAGAGGAAGGCCTGATCCGTCACCTCGGCCTCAGCAACATCGATGCTGACCATCTTGCCGAAGCGCGCGCGATTGCGCCGGTTGTCGCCGTGCAGAACAACTTTCATATTGCCAAACGCGGAGATATCGCGCTTGTAAAGACCTGCGAAGCCGAGAATATCGCCTTTAGCCCGTTCTTTCCCCTCGGTGGAGGAATGACGCACATCGACGACGGCCGCCTGGCGCGGATCGCCAGCCGTCATCAGGCAACAATCAACCAGATTGCGCTCGCCTGGCTGCTGGCTCTCTCACCGGTAATGATTGCCATCCCCGGCACCGGGTCCATTGCTCACCTAGAAGAAAACATGGCCGCCGCCGACATTGTTCTGAAGGAAGAAGACCTGGCCGAGCTCGCCTGATCAACGAGCTCTTTATCTCCCACGAGGAGTTCTCCAGATGGGGACTCTGGAATACCAAATTTTCTCAAAGAAAAAACTTCCCATGGAAACGGAAACCAGGGACAAACGTCGCCAGCAGCCGGGCGTCGTGCGCCCCGTGGTGATCCTATGGGATGCGAGAGGGAAAGACCGCCTGTTGGAGGTATGCCCTGTGGATGTCTTCGAGATTGTCTCGCATCTTCGCCGACACGTTCGAAGGCCAGCCGCTTTTTACCAAATTCGCCGCCACACTAAACACCGCCGCCTGCGAAGATTGCGGCCTCTGCGTTTCCGCCTGCCCCGAGCGCGCCATTCGCCTGCAACGCGCCAGCGCCTGAACTCGTGCCGCAAGCAGGTGCTCCGGCGGCTCGCTGTCTTCTTGCCTACGGCTTTTCCTTGCGCGGCCGGGGATTCAGCTCATCGGCAATGAGGTCCGGAAGAGCGGCGACGAGGTCGGCAAGATATTCCACCTCCGCCTCCATCCGGCGCTCTGTATGGCGGACCGCCCACTCCTCCGCCACTCCGATAAAGGGCATGGCTTGCTCAATCATACCCCGCCGCTCTTCGAGCAGCGCCTTCATCCTTGCAAGTCGGTCCGCCAAGAGGGTCGGAAGCTCATCCAACTTGGCTGGATCGGTGCGAGTGAGCGCGAGGTCGAACGGATCGTACTTAAACCAGATCTCCGTCAAGCCATCCCGCCTGAGGTCAGTCAAAACGCGCCTTCCTTCATCAGTGATTTCGTAAAGCTGACGAGTGGGGCGATTGCCTTCCTGCTCACGCCCTGCCTCGCGCAACAGACCCTCAGTGGCGAGCCGGTTCATGGCCCCGTAGACCGCCCCGACTGGAATGTCGGTCCAAAACGGCACACGCTTGCGCTCAGCCTCCTGCCTCAGACGATGACCGTGCATCGGGCCGAGATCGGCGAAGGAAGATAGGATGAAAAGCCTGATCGATGACATAATCTCTCTATTGCTCCTGCGAGAGTATTCTGATAGGAGTATACATGCGTTTGCGCCACATTCAAACTCGATGGAACCGCATATGCGGGTAAATCAGCTCCGACGAGTCTGAGCAATGGAGCAGTGCGTCCGTCATTTCTTTGCGGACGCCACTGCCGGGTGGAAGCGGCACAACAATAGCTAAGACCATATCGGACCGAAGAACGAGATCTAACATGAAAAGAGTACAGTATGACCGCTACGGCGGCCCGGAGAAGATGTATATCGGCAAAGCCGACCTGCCTCAGCTCGGGAGCAAGCAGGTGCGGGTCATCGTAAGTGCCGCGGCAATAAATCCTTTTGATTGGAAGCTGCGCAAAGGCGTTATGAAATTGTTCATGAGCAGGAAGTTTCCGAAAGGTATGGGAACAGATTTCGCCGGGGTCGTTGCCGCTGTCGGCAGTGATGTGAGGGACATCAGTGTCGGTGATGAAGTTTTCGGAACGATGGACTTCAAGGAATCCGGCGCCTTTGCGGAGGAGGTCGTCCTGGATTCTCATTTGGTGGCGAAAAAGCCCATACGGCTTTCGTTCCAGGAGGCGGCGTGCCTGCCAATTCCGGTAATGACTGCATGGGCCGCTGTGTTCGATAAAGCCAAAGCCTCGAAAGGATCGCGCCTTTTCATCCACGGTTGTACAGGTGCTGTAGGCGCGTCCGCCGTGCAGTTGGCGCTAGCTCGTGGAGTAAAAGTAAGCGGCGCATGCGGCACGGCTTCCGTGGAAAGTGCGAAAGCAGCCGGCGTCGATCCTGTATTTGCCTACGCCGACAAGCAACTGCAGGCTCAGAATGGAAAATTCGACGCCGTGTTCGACACGCTTGGGACGTTGGCCATTGGCGAAGGTCTCGCGATGCTCAAGAAGGACGGCGTTTTTGTCGACATCAATCCTACGCCCGGCAGGATGATGCGTGGGATGCTCTCCAGACGCTACAAGCTCGCCTTCGCGACCATGGGGATCAAGCACCTGTCGGCAATCGCGGAGCTTGCGAGCGAGGGTGCATTGCGCCCGACTATCGGCCTTGTAGTACCATTTGCCGATGCCTTATCCGCGATCGCGGCGGTCGAAACAGGAACACGAATTCCGGGCAAAGTCGTTCTGGCTTTATGAGGCATAGGGGAGAGCTTCTGAAGATCCGGCTCCTTTTTCATCACATAAAGCCGGATTTAGCTTTGGTTCTCCCATTTTCTGGAGATTCTCTTGCCTTCGCATCAGCCGCGCGTCGTGATCCGGCACCCAGACGAATGGAATTGCAGCAAGCATTCGACGCGGCGGCGGGCGCAGGCGAATCCTTCGGCAAGGCCGTCGTGCCGGATGTCGCGCACTATAGTGGCAATGCTGGATTCGTAGGTCTGCGAGAAACACCGTGCTTCATAGAGCCATTCGCGGCCAAGTCGAACAGTGCTTTGCAACAAGGGTGAATTTCATATTGCGTCCCTTGCGAAGGAGGACGCGCTCCAAGTGCCAATCGCGGATAAGCTCGATGAAAGCGTTGGGCGCCGACTTGCGCGGGGCCCTCTACCGCTCGAGGGGCGTATCCTCGAATCTCGTAAGCTGATGATAAGCGACCGAGGCGAAACTAGGTAGCCGGAGACCTCCCGCTGGTGGCGCGGTCGTATCTGCGGCCATTGCCTCCTCCACCTCATCCAGGGATTTCCCCCGCGCAATCATGGCCTTGATCTCATCATACTGTTTCTGAAACTGATCGAGCTTCTGCTGGACCTCCGATTTCGTCTGTACGTCGCCGTGCCCGGTCACGAAGGTGTCCGCAGGGAGCTTGAGCATCTCCCGCACGGTGGTCAGCCAGCCGATCGCCGAACCATGTTTCTCTTCATGTATGGTGGGAGTTGGACTGCCGCCCCAGGCGAGAATGTCACCGGAGAAAATCACCTTCTGATCCGGGAGGTAGATGACGGCGTCTCCACCAGTATGCGACGGGCCGAAGTGGAGAAGTTCAAAGCGGACACCCTCGAGGGTTAAGGATTCACTTGCCGTGAAGGTGTGGTTCGGCAGAGCGGCACTAGGCAGCGTGCCCATCAGGCCGGTAGCGTTGGCAGCCTGCATGTCCGACTTGCATTTCTCGTGAGCAATGATGGTCAGGCCTGCGGGAAACCTCGCAAGCCCCATGACATGATCGCCATCGCCATGCGTGAGGATGACATGCGTGACGGGATTTGATGTGATCCGAGCGACTTCCTCCAGAAGCCTTTTCCCTGCATCGGGGCAGACCTTGGCGTCGATGACGATAACGCCGTGACGCCCAACCACGATGCCGGAATTTCCGCCTGCACCGTCAGCCCAATAGACGTTACTCCGTAGCCTGTGAACCGCCAACGGCTCCTCGCCCCACCTCTGGATATAGCGTCGGATATCTTCGAGAGAGGGCGATTGCGGCTTATCATTTGCCATCTCAAAGCCGCTCCTCAAGCCAGTCGAACAAATATGCCGAGGCCGTGGAGTAAGCGCCGATCTGGCAATGAGCCTGTGCGGTCGAATCCGCGTCAAACAATAGGTAGTGCTTGGGGCATTTGAGAGCATCAAAGAGCCTCTGCGCCTGGCCTCTCGCGATTTCTTCCGTGCCGTCAATGACGAGTGTCTCGCATTCGATCTGCTCGACCACGGATGTGTTGTCATAGGCCAGGAGCGCTTTGAACACATCCTGCTCCCGTACACCGTGTTTCCAAGCATAATCTCTGACGAGCCACCTGAGGGAAGTGTGCTGGGCAGTCCAGGTAAACGCCTCTCGAAGAACGTCTGGCCCGTCTCCGATGAGAACTTGGCGAATGGGTGGTGGGAAGTGGTTGAGAATAGCCTCTGCCCAACTCAAGGATCCGGGGTCGGCGACACATATCTTGAGGCGTCTTTCGAAAGCTGCGGCTCGTACGGAAAGGAAGGCGCCGAAACTCAAGCCCATAAGGCCGATCCTCGACGGATCGACCCCAGGGATTTCCAGCGCGAAATCGACGACGGGTTTGACGACGTTCTCCCAGTCGGGCCGGAAATACAGATTGTTGAGCCTCAATGAGAACCCTTGGCCTGGACCATCATACACCAGGCAATGTATTCCGCGCCGGATGGCGGCATCGTAGACCCAGCACGTGTCGTCAGCCCAGGTGTCGCGACCCGGCGTGATGATGAGCAGCGGAGCGGTGTCTCCGGCAACAGGAGATCTGAAGAAATGTCCTGGAAGGAATGTACCTTCGTAAGGGATCTCGACATGCTTTCCAGGATATCCAGATAGCTCCAGGTATCGCCCATAGCACTTGGAACTGGCGCACGCATGTTCGCTGAGACGCCAATCTTCAGGATGGCTGAAGTACATCAAGGAGGCGCGCCAGTACGTCGCTGCGCGGAGGTACGTCGTGGAGGCAGTGTGTCTTCTACCGTCCCGATCGGCCGCTTCGGCCCGGCTTTGCAGACGGCGCGCTACGGCGCTCCACGCATTGATCCAGCACTCTTCATTGTTGGGTTCCAACTGCCCGATGACTTCAAAGACCTCGCCGAGGTCGGACATGCCGTACTGCATCAGGCCGAGGATATGTTTCAGCAGGGCATCCATCATCAAAGTCTCGCTGAACTTGGAGGATGTCCAATGAACCGTGTTTTGAGCGTCTGACATATTTGATTTCCTTCCTAGATGCACGATAGAGAAGTTGCGCCCCGTGAATTCCATTCGAAATCGGCCAGTGCGAAAACTCCCGATTCCTATTCTGATGCCGCATCGACATCGACAACTTGCCCCGGCCGGAAGGCCTCGAAGCAAGTCGGGATCATGCCGTGCGACGCCAGAGCCTGAGCAAGTAATCGAGGCGGCTCGTCCCAGGGCTCGTCTGTCAGCCGAAAGGTGCCCCAGTGGATGCCCAGAGCCTTGCGGGCCTCCAGCGACCGCATGATCAACACGGCTTCGGCGGGGTCGACATGTTGCGGCGCCATGAACCAGCGAGGCGCATAGGCGCCAATCGGGATCAGTGCCAGATCGGGTCGGCCGTAAGCCGCGCGCATGGTCTCGAAAATCGCACCGGTGCCATATCCGGTATCGCCGGCGAAGTAGACGAGGCCGGCAGGGGTTCTCAACATAAAGCCGCCCCACAGGGCCATTCGGCGGTCACCCAGCCCACGCGCCGACCAGTGATTGGCCGGCACGATGTCTGCGGAGACGCTGTTTGATAGGTCGAAACGGCTGCCCCAGTTGCCCGTCACGATTTTGGCTTGGGGAATGACGCGGCGGACCAGGGCATCGTTGCCCAAGGGCGTGATGATAAGAGGGGCATTACGCTCATGCAGCCTTTTCAAAGTCGGCAAGTCGAGGTGGTCATAGTGATTGTGGGAGAGCAGGACCACATCGATTGGCGGCAGATCCGCGAATGTGATGCCGGGCGCGGTGGTCCGACTTCGGCCGATACAGCCATAAGGCCCTGCCCGTTCAGACCAGACGGGATCCGTCAAGACATTCAGGCCGGCCGCCTGAATGAGTACCGTCGCGTGCCCAACCATCGTGGCGCGCAGGCCAGAAACGCGGCGCTCCGGTACGGTCGTTTCAACGTCTATGCGCTTGGGCCATGGCACTCTGCGCTCTCTCTGCCAACGGAAAACGTCGCGCACCGAGCGATCCGTTCCCGGATGTCCGGGATTCACAAAACGCACCCCGTCGAAGTTCTCGGCCGGTGAATAAGTAACGTTGCGGTTCCGTTTGCTCATGGATTGGGCTTCGCAAGAATGTTGGTCATTTGCACATTCGTCGTCGCCGTCTTGTCGGCGGCGACGACTTTGTCGGGTAGCTGGCACCAACACTTCAGAATCAATTTGCCGGGCGTGTGAGTTTCAAATCAGGCGCATCGCCGTTCCAGCCTTGTAGCCCACCGGGGATCTCACGGAATCGCAGGCACTTCGACATCATCGTGTTATTGAGGCACATCGTGTCGCCCTTGACCTTCCAACTGACAGACAGCGAAAACAACATGGGTCCCTTTATGCTTCCGGTGCCGTCCTTGTTGAGGGTGAGTTTGAAAGACCTGCCATTCGGCGCGTCGGCCGACCAGGGGGCGCCATCGGCGAGAATGGCGGCTGCCTTCTGTGGTTGCAGATAGGCCTGCTCCTGTGCGGCGAACACGTGGTCCGCAGCAAGAATTATGGCCGCTGCCGCTACGATCGTGAGATCTATCTTCATGTGGATGTCCTCTCTTCCTTGATTTGCTCGAACCGCATTGCGAACGACGCCGCGGCATATGGATTTTCTGTTGCTATTGGCGGACCGCGGCGCCCTTGTCGCTCCAGTTTGGCGGCAGGCCAAGCTGGCCGGCGACTGCGCCCGTGATGCCGGGGGCAGATCCGAACGCCTTGCAGGCGTCGTATTTCGGAGCACCGCCAAGCGAGACTCGCATCCTTTGCATCGACGGTATCGCCGGCATTCCCTTGAAAGGGTCCTTCCCCTTGACCAGCATCCGGCTGAAGTCGTTGGAGAATGCAGATGACAGGGAGTAGGCATCGCCCACGCTGGAGTATCGGGGCGTCGTTAGCATGTTTGCGCCGCGCGACCAGAGCATTGCCGCCTTCTGCGATCCGTCCTGAGCAAGCGCTTCTGCTTCGACCGATAGGCCCCCAAGGCCGACCGGTATTCGGGGAATAGGAACCGGCAGTGCTGCGGCAGTCGCGCCGAGAGATGCCACCGTAGAGCTCGCTGCCACCGTTTTATTCGTGGTAACGATGTCGGTGACGGTAGCATGGACGGTGAGATCCGCCGGTTGGTCCGAGCTGACGATCTTGAAGCGGTCGGCGAGATCGGTGCAAAGCGTCCGGTCGATGGCATTGGAGACGAGCGCCAGATCTTTGGGCTGGATCGCGCTGGCGTTGCCGATCTGCGTGGAGGTGCGCAAGATGCGCACCGTCTTCGCAGCGAGAACTGGCTGCGGATCTACCCGCAGCTTCGCTTTCGTCAGCGCGCCCCCGGACGTAGTCATACCCGTATAGGAGCCGAGCGTGCCTTTTTGTTGTAGCGGCACGTTTGCACAGGCCGAAAGCGTTGATAGCAGTATCAGACAGAGTATTGTCTGCGCGTGTGTTTGGGGTAGCTGGAAATTAAAGCCCATTTGCGAGATCTCTGAGTGGTTGTAATGACCCAGATCTAGCAGCGCGAACGTTAACTGCTGTAAAGCCAGTGTAAAGTTAGGTAAAATTTGCAGGCCGTCGCCTGGGGCAGTCGATCCCTACGTAGCCCTAAACAGACGGTATCTAGCTGCCCCGCCTGTGCGTACTAATCGATCAATTTGCGATCAGGCTTGGCCGTTAGGCGTGTTTCGCCGGCTTCCGAGGAATTTCGAGCGTAATCGCCAGGCCGCCTCCCGGCGGCAGGGAAGCATATGCGCGTCCTCCATGGCGCTCGATAGCCTGCCTGGTGATCGCAAGGCCCAAGCCGTATCCGCCTTTCGGCATCGCGTCGTTACCGCGGGAAAATGGCTGGAAGATGCGTTCGAGTTCGTCTCGCCGAACACCCTGTCCCTGATCTGTGACGCAGATCTTGAGGAGATCGGTCGTGGGCTCGCAGAGGACGGATATGTGCGAATGTTCAGCAGTATACTTGACGGCGTTGCGCAGGACGTTTTCGAGCGCCCGGTAGATCAGTTCGCCCTCGACTTCGGCCAGGAAGACGCCGTCAACATCTGGTGTGATTGAAACATCTTTGGCCTCCGCCTCGAACGCTGCATCACCGAGAATCTCGTTCATGAGCTCGATAACATCCAGTGTCTGCGTTTTCAGCGGACTGGTGGATCGAGCCGTTAACCTGGCAAGCGTCAGGACTTCACCCACCAATTCATCGAGCCGCTCGACTTCGCGGTCGATGCGGTCCAACATGGCACTAAGCTTCGCCGGGCTCTGCCGCAAAACGCCCACGACGGCCTGCAGGCGAGACAAAGGTGAGCGCAGTTCATGGGATACATCGTGGAAAAGTCTCTGCTGCGCCTCCTGAAGCTCCTGCAATCTAGCCGCCGTGGAATCGAAATCATGTGCAAGGGCGGTGACCTCGTCCTTGCGACGACCCATCTTGTCGCCGATACGAACGTCGAAGCGGCCGTGTGCAAGCGCGCTCAGGCCGTCGCGAAGATGCACGACCGGACGAACGAGGTAACGCGCCAGCGCACCCGCCGACAGCGTGCTGGCGACCAGGATGGTAAACCAGGGTATCAGTGGAGCAAGATCCTTGACGCTGAACCCCATTGGGTTCGGCACCGAAATTCGATAGCAAGCCCCCTCTCTTTCAACGGATTTCGTATCGGCGGCGCTCTTAGCCGCACACGCTGCAGCGTCGGCGACCTTTGAAATGGATAGCCCGAGCGGCAACGTCTCTTCGCTCGTGCGCACGAAGCGCGTAGCGGCGTCTTCGCCATCCTTTGCAAGTACGTTCGCGGCCAGGTTCAAGACCAGCGTCCGCCGCTCCTCTGCCATCTCTCGCTCGAAGGGAGCCGCCTGAAGAAACTTGACGATCCCGATTATGACGGCAACAGATACCGCGAGTGTGAGCCAGATGACCCTGAAAAATTTCCAGAAAAGTTGAGGCATGGTCAATCCACCAGAAGCTGATAGCCCTGGCCACGCACGGAACGTATCCAGGGCTGGCCATCGTCTCTAAGACCCAGCTTCTGACGAACGCTGCTGATATGGACGTCAATGCGGCGGTCGAACGGCGTAAGCGGCTTTCCAAAGGCTTGCTTCGAAATGTCCTGCTTCGACACGAGTTGGCCTGCGTTGCGCGCGAGAACTTCGAGCAAGGTGAATTCCATGCCGGTCAGATCCAAAGCCTTGCCACGCCACTCGGCGGTTCGTTTGGCTGGATGAATCATGAGTTGTCCTGCCTTCAAGGCATCGATCGATGTCCCCGCTGCCGGTTGGTGCGACCGGCGCAAGATGGCCCGCAACCTCGCCGCAAGTTCGCCTGGCGAGCAGGGCTTCGGTACATAATCGTCCGCACCAAGGTTCAGACCCGATATCCGGTCGACATCATCGCCTCTTGCCGTCAGCATCAGGACAGGAATTTGGCTCAGCCTCCGGATCCGTTGCAGGACCTCGATCCCGTTCATCCGGGGCATCATGATGTCGAGCACGATGATGTCAACCGTATTTCCGGCGGCCGCCGCAATGGCTACTCGGCCGTCCGTGTCCGTCGCGACATCATATCCTTCCTCGGCCAGATATTCCTGCAATAGCGTTGTCAATTCGACATCATCGTCAATGAGAAGAACCTTGGTCATTCACTTCGCCCGTCATCTGTATGCGTGCTCCATACAATATAAACCGGCGCACGAAACCAACTTTTACCTAACTTTACACTGGCTTGACCGTACTTAACATTCGGCCGGCTACTGGTAAGCATGGTGGCATGACCCGCGCGGCGGGAATAAGTCATGCCCTGTCGGAAACCCCACAAGGGACGCGCCGTTGAAAAAGTGGCTTATGACGTTCGCCGCCGTATTCGTTGCGGCTGCACTTCTTTACACCTTCCTCAACCCGATGATGGAACAGGCCGCCGCACCAGCGCTGTCCATCTCGCTGACTTCTCCAGCGCAGCGGGATTGCGCGGAAACCGTTCCGGCAAGCGGCTGGCTGAAACCATGGCAGGAAGCGATCATCACCTCCGAGACGAGCGGCCGGATCACCGAGGTGCTGGTCGACGTCGGATCCGTAGTCACCAAGGGACAGACGCTGGTTCGACTCTCCCAGGACAGCGTACTGGCGGACATTCGCAAGCAGGAGGCGGCTGTCGTGAGCGCCAAGGCAAATCTGGCGAAAGCGAAAGCCAATGCGGACCGGGCGCAGCAGTTTCGCGCGTCTGGCGCCTTTTCCGATGAAAGGATCGCCGAATATCTCGAAGACGAGCAGATCGCGATCGCAAACCTTGCATCGGAAGAGGCTGCACTCGGCAGCGAAAAGGTCAAGCTCACCCAGACGACCATCACGGCCGTCGATGACGGCCTGATAACCTCCCGCACCGCCGAACTCGGCGCCGCCGTCTCGGGTGGTGCGGAACTCTTCCGTCTGGTCCGCCAGCAGCGCATCGAATGGCAAGCAGAAGTTCCGGCACGTGACCTACCGCGCATCTCGGAAGGATTGAGCGCCGAGATCAACGGGCCGGATGACCGGCCAATTCAAGGCAAGGTGAGGCTTGTCGGACCTTCGGTCAGCGCGGATACCCAGGCAATCGTCTATGTCGCGTTTCCGCCCGATGTTCATCCACGTGCCGGTCTTTACGTCACGGGCCACGTCAAACTTCAGACGACTCCAGAATCGCCGTTCCCGAGATCGCAGTCATGTTCCGGGACGGGATAAGCAACCGTGCATTACTCCAAATGGCACCCCTGACATGATGCCGCGTTGCGATGCGCCATCATAGGCCGGGTTTGAGCCTCGATCGTCACTCGCCAGAACAAAGACCAATCAAAACAGGATAATCAGCCATGAACCAAACCAAGTCAGAGCGTGTAGTCGTCATGACCGGAGTGACAGCCGGGCTTGGCGCGCATGCACTCCAGGACATCGCCTCTCATCCAAATACGCGCGTCATCATCGGTGCACGGGGAAGCGGACGAACGGTGCCACCCCGCGTGGAGGTCATCCCGCTCGATCTCGCTTCGCTCGCTAGTGTCCGCCAATTTGCAGAGACCGTAACATGGCGGCTTGCCGGTACCCCTATCGACATACTGGTCCTTAACGCCGGCATGCAAACCTCGACCAACAAGGGGCGGAGTGTCGACGGCTACGAATTGACATTCGCAGTCAATCACCTCGCTCATTATTTGCTGGCCAGGCTCCTACTGCCGTCCCTGGCCGAGCATGGTCGCATCGTCATTACCACGAGCGAAACGCATGATCCCGCTGTCACACCAATCGCCCCAAAGACACTCGAGCCACATTGGCTCGCGTATCCAGACAAGAGTGGCATAGGCTCGGGAATACGAGCCTATGCAGCGTCCAAGCTATGCAACCTGCTGACGGCGCAGTCCTTCGCCGCCTTGGACGAGGTCAAGGCCCGTCAGATCACCGTGATCGCCTTCAGTCCCGGCCTGACCGGCGGCACATCGCTGGGCCGTGACAGTCCGCGTCTGATGCGCGCGTTCGTCATGCTCCTCATGCATACCGTCTTCCGTGTCGTCGGTTTCTTCCGTCCCGAATACGTCATCGGTACGCCCGAACGTTCGGGCGAAGCACTAGCCGAAGTCTCTCTCGGGGAAGTCACCCCGCCGCGGGGCCGGATTTACGTCTCCCTGGTCAAGGGCGAACTGACCTTTCCCACCCCCTCCGAACTAGCGCAAAGCCGAGACGCCCAGATCAGGTTGTGGCGCGAAAGCGCGACCATGGTAGGTCTCGATGATCGGGCGAGCTAGGGCAAATAGGTGCTCTGGGTGAACACAAGACGGATGGCTAGAGCGCTTCCCTGACTGATTGAATCGAATTGCTTTTCAAATCACTTGCATTCTGATTCAACCTATCTGCCGATGGAGGTCGGCAGATATGTCGAAAGCCCTTTCCGTTGATCTTCGCATACGTGTGCTTGCCGCCGTCGATGGCGGAGCATCTCATAGGGAGGCAGCCGAGCGTTTTGGTGTGAGCGCAGCCAGCGTGAGCCGTTGGCGTAACCTGCAAATTCGGCATGGAAACGTTCGTCCCGGTCCGCTTGGTGGCGACCGCAGTTCCCATAAGATTGAAGCTCATGCCGATCTGATAATGGCTTGGCTTGCAGAGCACCGGGATGGGACGCTATTTGAGCTTCGTGACGCTCTTGCGGCCCAAGGCATCATCGCGAGCAAGTCGGCCCTGCACCGGTTTCTCGTTCGGCACAACCAGACGCGCAAAAAAAGACTGGCCATGCGGTAGAGCAGAGCCGTCCGGACATCCTGGAAAAGCGGCAAGCCTGGTTCGAGGACCAACTCGATCTCGACCCGGAGCGGCTTGTGTTCATCGACGAGACCTGGACGGCAACCAATATGGCCCGCACTCATGGACGATGCCGCAAGGGTGAGCGGTTGCGAATGGGGTTTCCGCATGGTCACCGCAAGACAACCACACTGGTTGCAGGCCTACGCAGCACGGGAATAGTGGCACCGCTTGTCATCGACGGGCCGATCAACGGTGAGTGGTTCGAAGCCTATGTCGCTCAGGTCCTGCTTCCAACCTTGAAGCCGGGTGATGTCGTCATTCTCGATAATCTATCCAGCCACAAACGACCGGCGGCGCGAGAGATGATCGAAGCGGCAGGTGCGACCATGATGTTCCTTCCGCCCTACAGCCCGGACTTCAATCCCATAGAAAAGGCCTTCTCCAAGCTGAAGGCACTCCTGCGAAAAGCTGCCGAGAGAACCGTAACCGGTCTATGGGATCGCATCGGCAAGCTGATTGGGCGGGTCGACCCACAAGAGGCCCGAAACTACTTCAACTCATGTGGATACGATCCAGCATGAATGGGAAACGCTCTAGAAAACAAGAAACCAGATGAAAATAACCTTCACAAAAAAAGTTCACGAATACGACGACGTCTATTCGTTTTTCTTCGATGCGGCCGACGTGAGCTATAAGGCGGGCCAATATACCCATCTGAGGGTCGGCGCTCGGTTCGACTTCCTGGGCTCGATCCGCGAGATGTCCTTTGCTTCAGCTCCTGGAGATTCAGAGCTGATGTTCAGCATGCACGTAGGATCCAATAGCAAATTCAAGGAAAAGATGAGCGCGCTCCAGCCCGGCGATACAATCGGCCTATTTGGGACAGGCGCGCATGTCGAACTGCCCGAACGGGGAACCGGAAGCTTGGTTTTCATAGCGGGCGGTGTTGGGATGACACCGTTCCGCTCGATGATCCTGGCGGCTCACAAGACAGGCAATCATCAGATGACGCTGATCCAGGTACAGCGAGGCGATTTCCTCTATCGCAAGGAATTGGAGCCACTTGTCTCCGACTACACCGCAGTCCGACCGGAGGCATTCGCGGATACAGTCAAGAACGTAGCGGAAGGCCGCAACGATAGTGCTATTTTCTACGTATGCGGATCGAAAAGGCTCATTGCATCTGTCGTCAAGACCCTGAACCGCGCGGGTATTGAGAAGGACAGGATACAAATAGAAAGCTACAAATAGGCATCGATTGCGAAGGATTTGCACGAGATGACCGGCAACGGAAGGCAGGATAACGCCGGGGTGCTGGCGACGCATCAAATTGGCGGTTTGACGCGGCCCGTTATGTCGGACAGGCGCGTCCAGCCCACGGATGAAGGTGCCTTTGCGGCAGCCTTCAGCGCTGTATTTTCCAAATGCCTCAATAGATCAGCAGCGGCGTTTTACCGATGAACTGCGGCGACTTGGCTTGCGAGAGCATGAAACCGGCGACGTCGGCGCGAGAGATCCTGCCGCCGTGGATACCACGCAAATCGGTCAGCGCACGATAGCGGCCCATACGGGGGCCATTCGTCAAGAAACCAGGCCGGACGATGATCCAGCGGGCGACTTTGCTCTTGATGATGCGTTCCTGGCGATCCTTGTCGGCGTATATTCTGCGAAGGACAATCGGCAGGAAGACACGGTCGTAAAGCCAGCTTCCGTGCCCTTTGCTGTCGCCGGCGCCCATGCCAGTGACGGCGATGAGCAATTGTTCCCGCTTGAGAGCTTTCGCAAGGTTTTCCGCGCAGCGGGAGAACATGCTTATCGTTTTCGTTACATTCGCAGTGCCCAGGCAATCACAGACGACCTCTTGTCCCGCGACCACCCGCGCGATAGCGTCGGGATCCTGAGCATCTCCTGCGATGACGCGCAAGCGCGGGTGGGTAATTGGCAGGCGATCTGGCACACGGGCGAGCGCCGTAACTTCATGGCCGTCCGCCAGCGCCACTTGAGCCATAGCCAAACCAATGCCACGCGTTGCGCCAATGATTGCGATTTTCATGGAACATCTCCTGAGCTCGGATGGTCGGAGCGCCGATTGCTATGGGTTGGGATCGCGATAACCATCGGCCACTGACGCGCAGATCCTGGTGCAAGGGCGCAGTGAGTCATGTCGCCTGACGCTCCCATCGGCCGTGATACAGCACAAACGCGAGCGCTCCACCCAACTTTACCTAACTTAACACTAGCTTGACCGTACTTAACGTTCGGCGGGTTATTCATGGGCATGGCGGCATCGGTCGCGCGGCATAAAAGCCTGCGCCTTTGCCGGCGAACCTCGCAAGGAATGCATCGTTGAAAAAGCCGTCCAGAGCATTCGCCGCCGCACGCATCACGGTGGCGGTTCTACTTCACAGTTGCAATGCCGCAGCCCAGCAGGTCGCCGCGCCTACACCCGCGCTTACTGTCTCTCTGGCAGCGCCAGCGCAGCGGGAGTGGCCGGAGACCGTTCCCGCGAGCGGCTGGCTGAAACCGTGGCAGGAAGCGATCATCGCCTCCGAGACGAGCGGCCTGCGCATCACCGAGGTCCTCGTCGATGTCGGGTCGGTGGTCACCAAGGGGCAGACGCTGGCGCGACTTTCGCAGGACAGCGTGCTGGCCGACATTCGCAAACAGGAGGCGGCCGTCACGACCGCCGAGGCAAACCTGACGAAGGCCAAGACGAATGCGGATCGGGCGCGGCAGCTTCGTTCCTCGGGCGCTCTTTCCGACGAGAAGATTACCGAATATTTCGCCGACGAGCAGACGGCGACGGCAAGCCTGGCCTCCGAGGAAGCAGCGCTCGACAGCGAAAAGATCAAGCTTGCCCAGACGACCATCACCGCCGTCGACGATGGCCTCATAACGTCGCGCTCCGCCAACCTCGGCGCCGTCGTCTCCACCGGCACCGAGCTGTTCCGGATGGTGCGCCAGCAGCGCGTCGAATGGCAGGCGGAAGTATCGGCGCGTTACCTGCCGCGCATTTCGGAAGGCTTGAGCGTTGAAATCAACGGACCGGACGGGCACGCCATTGCGGGCAAGGTAAGGCTTGTCGGTCCCTCGGTCAGCACCGACACCAGCCGGGCGATCGTCTATGTCGCGCTTCCGGCCGACGTGCGTCCGAGGACCGGCCTGTACGTCACAGGCAGCATCGAACTGCAGACCACACCGGCTCTGACCGTCCCCGAGACGGCGATCGTGTTCCGCGATGGCATCAGCTACGTCTTCACCGCCGACGATGACAAGCGGGTGCGACGGGTGCGGGTGGAAACCGGTCGCCGCAACAACGGCGAGGTCGAGATCGTCTCCGGCATTGATCAATCGGCGAAGGTCGTGACGTCGGGTGGTGCCTTTCTGTCGGACAGCGACCTCGTGAAGATTGCGGAGAAAAACTGATGAACTTCTCCGCTTTCTCGATTCGCAATCCTGTCCCGGCGATCCTGCTGTTCATCATGCTTGCCGTCGGCGGGCTGTTGGCCTTCAGGCATCTGCCGATCCAGAATTTTCCGGATATGGACCTGCCGACCATCAGCGTCACCGCCAAGCTCGATGGCGCGGCGCCCACGCAACTCGAGACCGAGGTTGCCCGCACCATCGAGGATAGTCTCGCCTCCCTCAGCTATCTCGACCACATCACCACGACGATCACCGACGGCACCGTCTCGATCAAGGTTTCCTTCAAGCTGGAGAAAGACAGCGAAACAGCTCTCAATGAGGTCCGCAATGCCGTCGACAGCGTCAAGGCCGATCTGCCTTCGCAGATGGAGTCTCCGAGCGTCACCAAGGTCACGGTGCAAAGCTCCGCGCTCGTTACCTACGCCGTCCGCTCGACGGCTCTCAACGAGACCGAGCTTTCCTGGTTTGTCGACAATGATCTGACCAAGGCGCTGTTGTCGGTGCAGGGCGTCGGGCAGGTCAACCGCATCGGCGGGGTCGATCGTGAGGTGCACGTCGACCTCGACCCCGCGACAATGGCCTCGTTTGGAGTCACGGCAGCCACCGTGTCATCGCAGTTGAAAGCCGTCCAGGCGGATACGTCTGGCGGCCTCGGAGAAGTCGGCGGCACCCGCCAAACCCTTCGCACGCTTGGCGCCCTGCCATCAGTCGAGGCGCTGAAGGGGCTGCGTATTCCACTGGCCAATGGCCAACAGGTCCGCCTCGACGACATAGCCTCCGTCACGGACAGCTTCGCGGATCGCTCCTCAATGGCCTATCTCGACGGGAAGCCGGTGATCGCGGTCGAGATCAAACGTTCGAACGGGTTTTCCGATAGCGGCGTCGCGGCCGACGTCGACAGGGCGATGAAAAAGTTCGCAGCCGCCCATTCGAATGTGCAGATCGATGAGGCCTACAGCACGATCGGGCGGATCATGGATAACTACCATGGCTCGATGGACATGCTTTACGAGGGCGCGATCCTGGCGATCGTCGTGGTGTGGTTTTTCCTGCGGGACTGGCGTGCGACGATCCTCTCGGCCGTGGCGCTGCCGCTGTCCGTCATCCCGACCTTCCTCGTCATGTATCTCGCCGGATTCAGTCTGAACATCGTTACGCTGCTGGCACTGTCGCTCGTGGTCGGCATCCTTGTGGACGATGCGATCGTTGAGATCGAGAACATCGCTCGCCACCTGCACATGGGCAAGCGGCCCATCGATGCTGCGATGGAAGCCGCCAACGAAATTGGGCTCGCCGTCATCGCCACCACCTTCACACTGGTCGCCGTGTTCCTGCCGACGGCATTCATGAGTGGCATACCGGGCCTTGTGTTCCGCCAGTTCGGCATCACTGCCGCCGTTGCGGTCCTTGCCTCGCTCGTCGTGGCGCGTCTGCTGACGCCGATGATGGCCGCCTATTTCATGAAGGCCTATCCATCCGAGGAGAAGGACGGGCGCATCATGCGCGCCTATATGGCAATCGCAAAGGCCGCCCTGAACTACAGGAAGACCACGGTTGTCGTGACGGCTGTCGTCGTTGCGCTCTCGCTATCCACCATCCCGCTCCTGAAGTCGGGTTTCCTGCCCGCTTCCGATGACGCGCGAACCCAAGTCACGCTGACCCTGCAGCCCGGTGCCACCATCGAGCAGACCGATGCGATGACCAGAAAAGCGGCCGATATCATCGGCATGCAGAGCAACGTCACGCATGTGTTTTCGTCCGTGGGGACTGCGTCTTCGAACGGCGGTGGACCCAACGTCACCACCACCAGTGATGTGGGCTCCGCAACAATCGTCGTCGTGCTGACGCCGATCGCCGATCGAGACAGCAAGCAGTCGGAAATCGAAAGCAATATCCGGCGAGCGCTTGCCGTTCTTCCAGGAGTGCGTGTGGAGGTCGGCAGTGGCGGTAATGGTACTAAGCTCGATATCACCCTTGCCAGTGACGATGCCAATGCGCTTGACAGCGCCAGCACGGCGCTCGAGGAACAGCTTCGCACGCTGCATGGCATCGGTGCTGTGACATCGACAGCGGCAAGGCAGGCGCCGGAAATCCAGATCAAGCCCGACTTTGCGCGCGCCGCAGCACTCGGGGTAACGTCGAATGCGATCGCCAGCGCCGTGCGGGTGGCGACGAATGGGGAATATTCCTCCGACCTGCCGAAACTCAACCTGCCGCAGCGCCAGGTGCCGATCGTCGTTCGCTTCTCACCGGAGACGCGCACGAATCTCGACGACATCAAGACCATGCGGGTGGCCGGCACTAATGGCAATGTCGATCTCGGTTCGATTGCTGATATCCGCATCGACGGGAGCCCCTCTGAAATCGACCGCATCGACCGGATGCGCAATGTTACGGTCTCGGTCGAACTCAACGGCCGCATTCTGGGCGATGTCAACCGCGAGGCAAAGGCGCTGCCGGCGCTGCAGCGCCTGCCGCCGGGCGTCACCCTCGTGGAACAAGGCGAATTGCAGCGCAGCTCCGAGCTGTTCCAGAGTTTTGCGCTTGCCATGGCGATCGGTGTGTTCTGCATCTATGCCGTCCTCGTCCTGCTCTTCCATGATTTCCTGCAGCCGCTCACGCTTCTGATGGCCCTGCCGCTTTCGCTCGGCGGTGCGCTGGTCCCGCTTGTGGTGACTGGAACCAGCTTCTCGATGCCCGCCGTTATCGGGCTCCTGATGCTGATGGGCGTGGTGACGAAGAACTCCATCCTGCTGATCGAATACGCGATCATGTCTCGTCGGCAGGGCATGTCGCGGTTCGATGCCCTCGTCGATGCTTGCCACAAGCGGGCGCGGCCGATCGTCATGACCACCATCGCCATGGCCTCGGGCATGTTGCCGGCCGCGCTGAGCCTGACTGGTGGCGATTCAAGTTTCCGGCAGCCGATGGCCATCGTGGTGATCGGCGGCGTGATGATGTCGACGCTGCTCAGCCTCATCGTCATCCCGGTCATCTTCACCTTCGTCGACGATCTGGAAATGGCGCTCAAGCGGCTGCTGCGCTGGGTCGGACTGAGCCAGACAACTGCCGGCGACGAGATGCAGCATGCGTCCAACGATCATGAGGCAATCGCATTTAAACCACTCCATTCGAAAAAGGGGCAGGCTCATCGATGATCTGTTTTCGGCAAGTCATTGGCCGGACGTGTCCCGCCAAACAGACGCAATGCTTGGCCGCTCACGCCAACCTCTTCGGTCGCGTTCCACCGCCCCCATCCGGAACGAGACCGCGGGACGTGTACCCCACGCAGGCGGCATGATGCCGCCTGCGCGTCCTGCTCATCCCGTGCTTATGCCCTGGGGCTGATCTACGCCACGCTCCTGCATCTCCGAAGGAGCGCGGTCGCCAATGAATGAAGGTGTGATTGACATGCTCGCATCAGATCCACTCGCTGCCCTCATTCCGATTGTCGCCGCTTACGGAGTCGGGACCCCAATAGTCGCAACGTTCCTGGAACGCCTCATACCGGTGCTCCCTTCCTATGTACTGCTCGTTGTAATTGGGATGGCGGCGGCACACGGAAATTTCTCTCTACCCGCAGCCCTGACGTTGAGCCTAATCGGCAGCCTTCTAGGCTGCTTGTCTTTATATGCAATTGGAAGAGCAGTCGGCGAACGCCGCTGGCGGCGCTTTATCGAAGGGTCGGCGCGCCCACTTGGGATTTCGTCGACAAGATACCTCCGTTGGGAGGATCGATTTCGTTCCAACGAGCATTCGATCGTGTTGATCGCACAGTTGGTCCCGACCGTGCGGCTCATCGCGCCAGGCATATCAGGATTGTTACGTACCGAATTCTGGCGGTTTGTCGGCGCGACCACCTTGGGAGCTGCCCTCTGGAACGGTTTTTTTATCGGAGTGGGATATATCGTCGCGCTCATCGATACAGACATGAACGCATCGGTCGTGGCGCTCAAGACCGCGATCGCACTGATCGTTGCCGAAGGACTCGTCTTCGTGAGCTGGCGTTGGAAGGCAAGGGCACGATGAGCTTCACCTACAACGCCATCGCAGATCACCTTCGCTTCATCCGCGCTTTGATTGCCGATCCGCATCGCATTGCAGCGATTGCGCCCTCGAGCAACGCTCTCGCGCAACTGATAACGTCGGAGATTTCACCATTTAATGGACCCGTGCTGGAATTGGGTCCAGGAACCGGAGTCTTCACGCGAGCTCTGCTTGCGCGTGGTCTGCGGTCGAGCGATTTGACGCTCATCGAACAGGGAGTGGATTTCGCTCGACGCCTACATATTCAGTTTCCCGAGGTGCGCGTCCTCCGGATGGACGCGACGAATATTGCCTCCAGCGATCTGTTTCCGTATGGATCGGTTACCGCCGTCGTCAGTGGTCTACCGCTTCTATCGATGCCGCCCCGCAAGGTGATCAGGGTTCTCGCAGGCGCCTTCGCTTATCTGCAGCATGGCGGCGCCTTCTACCACTTCACATACGGTCTCAAGTGCCCGGTACCCCGTCCCATACTCGATAGGCTGGGTCTGAAGGCCAGGCGTATCGGCGGAACGTTGCGCAATCTGCCTCCGGCCTCAGTCTACAGGATAACGAGACGAGGACCTTTCGAGACAATCCTTCGTACAACTTTGAAAAGCCATCCATGCGGCATCGGGCGATAAGGCTGAATAGCTCCAGTCGCTGCTCTATCTCGTCCACGGTATATTCGCGGAATCGGGTAGCAACTGCCACCAGACACGACTTGCTCGGCTTATAGGATCAATCCGAACGCTCCGTCGGTGAAGAAGCCGTTTCGCTTCCTCCCATGAGGCAGTCATCCATAGTTCGATTTCTTCCTCGTTCCGGAGAACGACCGGCATCGCCTCATGGATTTCGCCAACGATTCTATTTGGTGCCGTCGTCAGGAAAGCGTAGACATCGCAGGTTACTTCCCCTTCCTTGATCTTCCTGACACCGGTCCAGTTCGGCACCCATGCGCCTGCAAATCACAGAAGCGGGCAATCTTCATCGCCGGCAAACCAGGCATTCGGCACCGGCGTGCCCTCGACATGGCTGGTGTAGTCAGGTTCCGGAGGATCACGACAGCAGTCGTTCACCAGGAAGCCGACTAGCAAGGGGCTCCGTCGGCGTTGGCACGATGGATGATGGACAGTTCAACTTCGAAGCGTTGCTTCTGCCCCGTAAGAGCTGTGCCGAAGATGGCGAGCAGGCTTCCATGGCTAGCCCATGCGCGCGTCTATGCTCTCACGATTTTGGCACATTCCTGCTTCCGGTCGCGAACCAACAAACGAAGGCGAGCGTCGCAGCAAGGAGGAGCAGGAGCGCGCTGGTGGCAAACGTGGCCTGGTAGCCGCTCATGTCAAGCAGGTGGCCGCCAACTGTCGCGCCCATGGTGATTGCAAACTGGATGGTGGCGACCATGAGTCCGCCGCCAGCCTCGGCGTCTTCCGGCAGCGTGCGGGACAGCCATGTGCCCCAGCCCACCGGCGCGGGAGTTCCGACCAGACCCCACAAGCAAAGAAGGACGGCGACAGCGGTTGTCGATCCACCAAGGATGGTCAATCCGATTCCGATCGCGGCCAGAACAAGCGGTACGACTGTGACCGTGCCATATAGGCTTCGCACGAGGACGTGTCCGATGAAAGCTGTTCCAACGAGCCCCGCGATACCCACAATGAGCAACAAGAGCGACAAGGTCGAGATGTCGACTTGCGTGACGGTTTCAAGGAAAGGGCGCAGGTAGGTGAACAGCGCGAACTGCCCCATGAACAAGAAAAGGATTGCCGCCATTCCGAGCGCAACCGGTGGCCTTCCAAGCAGGCGGAAAGACGCCGTGGCGGCGGTTCCACCTCCACCGTGCATCCGCGGCAGGGTGACAGCCTGCCAGCAGATTGCCAGCGCCGCCATTGGCACGATGCAGAAAAAGGAACCCCTCCAGCCGATCAGTTCGCCGAGGAAGCTGCCGAGCGGAGCCGCGACGGTCGCGGCGAGCGCGTTCCCGCCGTTCAGGGTCGCAAGCGCCCTGGAAACCGCATCTTCAGGGACGAGCCGCATGACCGTGGCGGTGGACATCGACCAGAAGCCGCCGATCACGACGCCCAGGAGTGCACGGCCCACCATCAGGACCGCGTAGTTCGGCGCAAGTGCGACAACGGCTCCCGAAACCAACATGAGCCCCGTCAGCGAAAGAAGCACGATCTTCCTGTCCAGGCTTCCCAAGATGGAAGCGATGAAGAGGCTTGTCAGCACCGCGAAGATACCCGAAACCGATATGGCCTGGCCTGCCTGCCCTTCGGTGAGATGCAGGTCGGCTGCGATCGGGGTGAGCAGGCTCACCGGCATGAACTCCGATGCGATCAGCACGAACACGCACAGGGACATCGCGAAGACGGCTCCCCAGTTGGCCGGACCCGTCACGATCTCCTCGTCGATCACGTCGGACCGCAGTAGAACTTGTTCTCGCATGTGGTCTCCATACGGCAAGGGCCGAGGCTGCTGTGTTTCAGGGGAAGGACGGGCTCAACCAGTCCAGCCAACCGAGATCGATCACCGTCGTCTGCCGGCAAGGACACATGTGCCGCGTGCATGAAAGATGTCTGGGCGATGCCCTCAAGCAACCTGCTGGGCGCGAAGCGGGAACTTGCCTCTTGTCAAAAGCGGTGCGGCTCCACCGTCCAGTCTGCCGAGACGGACGAGACCGCGCGAGTATCGATAGCCGGCGTGAAAGAAGACCAGATTTCCCCAGGGAGCGTAGTAGCAGAGGTCGCCGACGGACTCGTCAGCAAAAGCCTCGGTCCCCTGCACCGCAAGCTTGCGCGGAAGGTAGGCCATCTTCTCGTTCATAGAGTAGTCTTCGATCATCAAGTCCAGCGGTAGCATGGACATAAGTTCGCGCGCCGCTGCGTTCTCGTACAAGCTGGCTGTAAACGTGTGATCAGAGAAAGAGAATTCGATCCTCATTTTCGCACTTTGGGATTTCCTACTCGATGGCGGGGCGCCTCCTAGCGCGATGACGGGCACGCATCCCGTCAAAGCCGCAGCAATGAGACTTCTCCGAGTTACGCCCGCGCTCATCCTGGCACCTCTTCCGCTTGCGTGACATTGCGGTTTTAACAGAGCGTCGACGATTGGATTAGGCGATTTGCGTCGCATGAAGTTATGAGCTTGGCTCATGAATGACCGTGTGTTCACAATGATTTCAGTGTTCCGTCATCCGCAATCCGCTACAACCGCGCTTCATCGAAGGAGTTCAAGGATGGCACGCGAGAGCGTCAACGACCTGATGGCCTTTCTGGCCGTCGCCCGAGAGAAGAGCTTCACCAGAGCGGCTGCGAAGGTTGGAGTATCGCAGTCCGCGCTGAGTCATATTATTCGGCAGCTCGAGGCGCGGCTCGGCCTCCGTCTTCTCACTCGCACGACGCGGGCGGTCTCCCTTACCGATGCGGGCGAGAAGCTGTTTCAGGGCGTTGGCCCGCTCTTCGACGAAATCGACGCGCAACTCGAGAACTTGACAGCCCTCCGGGACAGGCCAGCGGGGAATATCCGCATCACGGCGTCAGATCACGCGATCCGATGGATGATCTGGCCGAAGCTGAAGAACTTCTTTCCGAACTACCCGGACGTGAAGGTGGAGCTTGTTCGAGAAAACGCACTCTCGGACATCGTAACCGAACGCTTCGACGCCGGCGTCCGAATGGGCGAGCAGGTCGCCAAGGACATGATTTCGGTGCGCATAAGTCCCGACTTCCGATTCGCCGTTGTCGGTGCGCCCTCCTGCTTCGAAAGCAAGGGAATCCCCGAGCATCCGCAGGAGCTCGTCCGACACAACTGCATAAACGAGCGCCTCTCCACCTTGGGCGGGTTCTGGCCGTGGGAATTCGAAGACGGGGGCAAGGAGATGAAAATCCGGGTCGAGGGGCAGCTAGCCTTCAACAACTCCTATCAGGGCGTGGAAGCCGCCTTGGAAGGCCTGGGGCTAGCTTATGTTCCGGAGGACATCGCGCTGCCCCATATAGAAGAGGGTCGGCTTGTGCGGGTGCTTGAAGCATTTTCGCCTTACTGGGACGGCTACCACCTCTACTACCCCAGCAGGCGCCAATCCTCGCCTGCTTTCTCCGCGCTCGTGGACTTCCTGCGTCACCGCACCTGATCGCCACTTCAGGTGCAGCAGTGGGAGGGCGATCCACCTCTCAGAGCCTTGTCAGACAAACCTCACGATCGGGCGCATTGCGTCCATCGCAATGTCAACGTCAATAACAACTTCTACAAGCGGGCAGCCGAGCCGAAGGAGCTCGTCTGGGTCAAGGGCGCGGGCCGTGTCGATCTTTGCGACCGCATGGAGCTGATTCCGTTGACAAGCTGAAAAGCCTCTTCGACCAGCACCCGCGGCTTGACCTCCCGGCATCGGGTAGCGGGACGTTGCCCGACACTCCCTTCTCCGCCGCCGCGGAGGTCCGCGGTGCAGCGAGTGTTTTATGAAACTGGCTCATAACTTCTATCGACAGGAAGCATCTAATCAGAAACGTCAAAAGGGAGGATGCTAGCCGCGTTATGCGCCAGAGCCATCTTCCGACCGGGGGCGGCCTGCGAATTTGAGGAATTGCCATGCAACTTCGCATCAACGATGAGGTCTACGAGGTGGAAGCCGATCCGGACACGCCGCTGCTGTGGGTCATCCGGGACGAACTTGGAATGACAGGAACGAAATACGGTTGCGGCCTCGCCCAGTGCGGCGTCTGCTCCGTACTGGTAAATGGCAAAGTCGTCCGCTCCTGCGTGACGCCGCTCGACAGCGTTGCCGGACAGACGGTCACCACCATCGAGGCGATCGAGCAGGATCCGGTCGGCAAGGCTGTCGTTGCCGCGTGGGTCGATCATCAGGTTCCCCAGTGCGGCTACTGCCAGTCGGGACAGGTCATGGCGGCGACCGCGCTTCTAAAGCAGACGGCTAATCCCACCGACGATGACATCGCTGCGGCGATGGTGAACCTCTGTCGGTGCGGAACATACAACTCCATCAAGGCGGCGGTCCGCGATCTCGCCGGCCGGAAGGAGTCGTCGCTGTGAACGAGATCTATCGCAAGCTCTCCGGCGTGGCCGGACTTTCCGCGGGTGCGCCGGTCAACGTTTCACGCAGACGCTTTCTGTTCGCGTCCGCCGGGGCAACGGCAGGTGCGCTGGTCATCGGGTTCGGACTGCCGATCCGTCCTGCTCGTGCGCAGGGAGCGGCCGCGAAAATCACCCCTGGAACCCGCGTTCCAGCTTTTCTGGAGATCCGTCCGGACAGTACGGCCCGTCTTATGAGTCCCTTCGTCGAAGGCGGCCAGGGGATATTCACGGCGATGGCGCAGATCGTCGGAGAGGACCTTGATCTGGATCCGGCGTCGTTCACGGTCGAGAACGCACCTGCGGGTCCCGACTACCAGATCATCCTGGGCGGCATGCGGATTACGGGCGGCAGCATGTCCGTTCGTCTGAGCTACGATACGATGCGCCATGTCGGCGCCGCTGCGCGTCAGATGCTCCTCCAGGCTTCCGCCACGCGACTGGGCGTTCCTCTCGGTGAGCTGACGACCGAGCCAGGACGGGTCGTCCATGCCGCTTCGGGGAGGTCCCTCGCCTATGGCGAGATCGCGCACGACGCGATGGATCTCCCGATACCGGAGCGCGACAGCGTGACGCTGAAGGACCGAAGCCAGTTTCGTTGGATCGGCAAGCCGGTCAAACGCCTCGACGTCTACGACAAGTCCACCGGGCGGGCCACCTACGCGATCGATTGCAAGGTCGACGGAATGCTTCACGCCGCCGTGCAGCATGCGCCGAGGCTGGGTCAGTCCGTCGGCAACATCCGAAACGAGGATGCGGTCAGGTCCATGAAAGGGGTTCACTCGATCCACCGTCTCCCTGGAGCGGTCGCAGTCGTTGCCGAACGTTGGTGGAACGCCAAACGGGCGGTCGAATCCCTCCAGGTCGAATGGAACGAAGCGAACGGCAAGCCCGTCATCGACGGGACCCGCATCATGCCGATCGACTTCTCGACCGCGGCCTTCGCGGACCGCCTAGCCGAGGAGCCTGGCGACGGCAAGGACGCGGAGAAGGGGGGCGACGTCGTCGGCGCGCTTGCAAACGCGAAGACGGTGGTATCGGCGACCTACCACAGCCAATATCTTCATCACGCTCAGCTCGAGCCACCGTCCGCGCTCGCCAGATTCAACGGCGACGGCAGTCTCGACATCTGGATGCCGAACCAGGCCCCCGAGATGTTCCAGGCGGACATCGCCAAGATCACTGGTCTGGACGCATCCAAGATCAACATCCACAGCCCTCTGCTGGGAGGCTTCTTCGGAAGGCATTTCCTCTATGCGGCGGCAAACCCGTTCCGACAAGCGATCGCGCTCGCACAAGAAACCGGCAGACCGATCAAGCTGATCTGGAGCCGCGAGGAGGAGTTCCTGCGCGACCCCTTGCGGCCGATGGCGGCTGTAAGATTCAGAGGCGGCCTGGACGATAACGGCATGCCGGTCGCATTGGAGGCCGTCAGCGTCTGTGAAGGCCCGACCGAGGGCATTTCGGGCCATAGTGAAAAGATCGACGATACCGCGGTCGAAGGTCTGACGGGCAAGGCCTATGCGATCCCGAACAAGCGCATCGCGCAGGTCCACGTGGAGAACCCGGTCATGCTCGCCTACTGGCGGTCGGTCGGCAATTCGATGAACGACTTCCTGTACGAGTGTTTCCTCGACGAGATGGCCGACAAGGGCGGCAAGGATCCCTATGACCTCCGCTTGCAGCTTCTGAAAGACAACGCGCGGCTGAGCAACCTGCTGAAGGCGGCAGGCGATTTGTCGGGTGGCTGGAAGCGAGGCCCATTCACGGCGGAAGACGGTACCCGGCGCGCGCGCGGCATCGGCATGGCCTCGCCATTCGGCAGCCATACCGCTGCGATCGCCGAAGTCTCTATCCAATCGGGAGAGGTGGTGGTTCACGACGTGTGGGAGGCGATCGATCCCGGCAGCATCGTCAACCCGGCGATCATCGAAGCTCAGATCAACTCCGCGGTGGCGCTGGGCGTCTCGCAGGTTCTTCTCGAAGAGGCGGTCTACCAGAAAGGCGAGCCGGTTGCACATAACTATGATCTCTATCCCATCCTGCCGCCGGCTCGCATGCCGCGTGTACACACCCGGATCATCGAGAGCGGGGAAAAGATGGGAGGGATCGGCGAACCCGGCCTGCCCGCGGTGCCCCCGGCGGTCGCGAACGCCGTCTCGACGCTGACCGGTCAGCGCGTCCGCAGCATGCCGCTCTCCCGCTATACCTTTCAAAGCTAACGCAACGTCGTCGGCGCGGCATTCAAGCTTTGGCCGACGACGTACGCGAGCAATGCCCCGACGGCATCGACGCTGGTCGTGGCGCCTGCCTAGCCAGCCCTTGCAGAGGATGGACTGTTCTTGAAGAGATTCCTTCTCGTTCTTCTTGCCATCGTGATCGTGGTCGGAGGTGGTTTGACATGGTTCGTCAACCGCTCGCCCTCATCGCCCTTCGATACGGCCGCAGCATCGATCCCGGCTTCGGCCGACCTCGTCCAACGCGGCGAGATGGTAGCCCGGCAAGCGGACTGTGTCGCATGCCATAGCACGCCGGACAGCAAGCCGTTCGTCGGTGGTCTCGAAATGGGAACGCCGCTCGGCTCGATCTTCGCGACAAACATAACCCCGGACAGGGAGACCGGTATCGGCAACTACAGCCTCGCCGACTTCGACCGCGCCGTTCGCCATGGGGTGACGCCGGGCGGGCGTCGGCTGTATCCGGCTATGCCCTATCCATCCTATGTGAAGATGACGGATGACGACGTTCAGGCGCTTTACGCGTTCTTCATGAACGGCGTTCGACCCGCAAACCAGGCGAACCGGCCGAGCGGGATCGGCTGGCCTCTGAACATGCGCTGGCCGCTGGCGCTGTGGAACGCCGTCTTCGTCGACGCCAACACCTACGTGTCGAAGCCGCAGCAGGACGAGCAGTGGAACCGCGGCGCCTATCTCGTCCAAGGAGCCGGCCATTGCGGTGCCTGCCATACGCCACGAAGCGTCGCCATGAACGAAAAGGCGTCCGACGAAACGAGCTCGCTGTTCCTGTCCGGCGCTCTACTGGATGGCTGGTACGCGCCGAGCCTCCGTCAGGATCACAACACCGGCCTCGGCCGCTGGAGCGAGGAGGACATCTTCCAATTCCTCAAGAATGGCAGGAATCAGCATGCCGTCGTCTTCGGATCGATGACGGAGGCGTATAATAATTCCACACAGTTCATGACCGACGACGACTTGAGAGCCATCAGTCATTACCTGAAGTCACTTCCCGGCGACCCCGCCCGCGACAGCAGTCCCTGGAGCGACACGACGGCGACTTCGATCTCGGCCGCCGGTTCGAACCGGACGCCTGGAGCTCAGACATATGCGGCGCGCTGCAGCTTTTGTCACGGCCCCGACGGAAAGGGGCAGAATCAATGGATCCCGCCGCTCGCGGGCGCCGCCTCCTCGCTGATCGGGCATACCGACTCGCAGGTGAACGTGACGCTCAATGGATCGAGCCGCGTTGTCACAGCCGGCGTGCCGGACGCATATCGCATGCCGCCGTTCCGCGAGCAGTTGTCGGACCAGCAGATCGCCGACGTGCTGACCTATGTCCGGTCCACCTGGGGCAACCGCGGCAGCGCCGTGCGGGCAGAGGACGTCAAGGCATTGAGGGAGCACACAGACCCGGCGACCAGCAACCCGATCATCTTGCAGATGCGCTGATCCCTCCTCCCGCGTCACCTGCAATGTTATGCCGGCGCAAAGCGCTTCCCTCGTCGGCTATTTCGACCGCTTCCCATGGAAGCCGCGCAGCCAAGAAAGGAACAAACAATGCTTGCCACCATGCTCTATGCGCCCGGCGACGTCCGATGCGAAGAAGTTGCCGAACCCAAGATACTCAAACCGACCGACGCGATTATCCGTCTCTCGGCATCCTGCATATGCGGGTCCGATCTTTGGCCGTTCCGCGGAGCGAACGAAGTCACCGCTCCCATGGCCATGGGCCATGAGTATTGCGGCGTCGTCGTGGAGGTCGGCAGTGCCGTCACCACGGTCAAGCCCGGCCAGTTCGTCGTCGGCTCCTTCTGCATATCGGACAACACCTGCCCGCACTGCAAGTTCGGGTTCCAGTCGTCTTGCGAGCAGCGGGAATTCATGAGCGGTGCCCAGGCCCCGCTGGCGCGTGTGCCGCTGGCAGACGGCACGCTCGTCGCAACCGCAGAAATGCCGGCTGACGATCTGATCCCGAGTCTTCTCGCAGTTTCGGACGTCCTTGGAACCGGCTGGTACGCGGCCGACGCGGCCGGCGTGCAGGAAGGTTCGACCGCCATCGTCGTCGGCGATGGCGCCGTTGGCCTGATGGGCGTCCTGTCCGCCAAGCAGATGGGGGCATCGCGCATCATCGCCATGAGTCGTCACAAGACCCGTCAGGACCTTGCGCTCGAGTTCGGTGCGACCGACATTGTCTCCGAACGTGGCGAAGAAGGGATAGCCCGTATCAAGCAACTGACTAACGGGGTCGGAGCGGAATCGGTCCTCGAATGCGTCGGCACTCAGGAATCCATGTCACAGGCGATCAACTGCGCGCGCCCCGGCGGCAAGATCGGCTTTGTCGGCGTTCCCCATGGCGTCACCTTCGACGGACAGAATCTCTTCTTCCAACAGAAGAGCCTGCTCGGCGGTCCGGCGCCGGTCCGCCGCTATCTGCCCTATCTGATGGATCTTGTGCTTGAACGGAAGATCAATCCTGGCAAGGTCTTCGACCTCGAACTGCCGCTGTCCGACGTAGCCGAAGGATATCGCGCCATGGACGAGCGCCGCGCCATCAAGACGTTGCTGAGAGTCTAAATCCGCCATCGGCGAGGTCGCTGCTGTTGCAGCGACTTCAGCGACCTCGTCATCGCACTTCTTTCGCTGGCCTGGTGCCCCCGACCGTCTTGGCGCCGGAAGGCGTCGCCAACAGCGCGCTTCGCCAATATGATTGCCGATGAATGTTAGCTTGGCTTTACCATTTCGGAGATCTCGAATGCGACGGACGAAGTAGGGTTCTGCGTGACCGGTGCGGCCTTGAGCGCGATCCAACGTGAACTTCGCGGCATTGGCGAACGAAGCACCTAGTCCCTGGGGCTTATCATGACCGTGGCGGCACGTGCACGCCCGCTTATCATGGATTTCAGATACGGGCTGGAAGAATATTTCACGCGATAGGCATCATCGATGCGATCGTTGACATCGCCTTCCACGGGTCGGAACGACACCTCTTTCGTCATTCCGGCGACACTGATGCGGCCAGCCTGCTGCTTGATCGCCGACTGGTACCAGCGCGAGTTTTGCCCGTTGTACGCGCGGACGTACAAGCCGCCATCCACGACCACCGACCATATCCAGGTCGGCGTACCATAGGTTCTGCCATCCCCGCGCAACGGCGAGATATGCAGATCATCGGCCTTCGCGACACTTTGAAGTTCCTGCTGTTGCCAAGTCATAGGAGAAACCTTCCTGTGTGATCTAGCCGGCCGAACCAGCGCGTTTTCTCCGGTCCGCGAAGACATCCTTCACAACCGGCATTGCCGAAAAGGCGCTGGGCCAGCCGGAGTAGTAGGCGATCTGGACGAGCATCTCGGACGCCTGCGCTTGGGTCAGTCCATTGTCCATCGCACGGTTGAGGTGGTATGTGATCTGCGCCTGCTGTCCGGACGCCACAAGTGCCGACACGGTGATCAGGCTGCGGTCTCGCGCCGTCAGCCCCGGCCGGAGCCATAGGTCCCGGAACACCACCTCTCTCGTGTAGTCGACGAGCCCCTGTGAAACCTCGCCGAAATTCTCTTGCACGGTAGCGGCCCGCAGCGCCTCTGATTCCTCGTCGATCGGAAGGTGTTCCACGGGCTCCTCGGGGAGCTGGTCCGGTCCGATCCCGCGGGCGGAATAGATTCCCTTCAGAACCTCGACGGCGAAAAATGCGCTCGACCATCCGCTGTAGAAGGCGAGATGCGTGATGATCTCGGATAGTTCCGTGGGCGTGACGCCGTTGTCGAGCGCTACGTTGAAGTAGTGGGGCATCCCAATCGTTTGTGCGCGGGCGATAAGAGCGGCGAGCGTGACGATGCTGCGGTCACGCGCGGAAAGGTGCGGCCTGCTCCAGAGGTCGCCGGCGATGATCTTCTGCGTGTAGTCGGCCAAGGCAGGTGACACAGATCGTACTTCTTCCATTGTCAGTGCGCGAGACGCGGGGTGCGGGTTCGACATTGTTCTCTCCGATTGAGCTGGGTCTTCTACTTCACCTTCAGATGGACAAGAATTGCCCAGGGGCATCCACTACACGTTTGTTGAATCTGCCGGCGATCTCGGCCACCCTTTGGCCTAGGTAGGCAGCCGTCCGCAAATCGCTCGCGCCAGGCGTGGCGTCGGGGCTTTCGTCCGTGTTGGACTGCGCCATGGCGCCGAGCCAGACTCCATGTCGGTTCAGGTCCTCGACAGTGCCTTTGCTGCTGCTGTTGCCCGGCATGAGATCCAGCCCCACCCAGATCATTCCATGCTGTGCCGCGAACAGGGACATCGAGATCAGCGAGTTCAGCTTGTCGCCATGCTGAGCACCGGAATTGGTGAAGCCGGCAGCGATCTTGTTACGCCACTTCTGTTGCGACCATGCCGCCTTGGTGGAGTCCTCCATGAACTGCTTGAATCTGGCGCTCACCAGCCCGTTATACGTCGGCGACCCGAAGATGATCGCGTCGCTGGCCTCCAGCGTCTCCCACGGGATAGAGCTATCGGCAACGGCGATCAGGCTCGTTTCGACGTCCTTGACCTCCGCTATTCCTTCAGCCACCGCCTGGGCCTGCCTGGCGGTGTGGCCGAAACCGCTGTCGTAGACAATCGATACCTTCATCTGTCTCGCTTTCCATAAGTTGAACGGCGCTGCGCCGCTTGCTCAGGAAAATATGGACGCAACTAATTATTTCGATTAGACGGTAATATGAGATTGAACTTATATCGGAGATCAATAAATGAAACGGGAAGAACTCGGAGATCTGATGGCCTTCCTTGTGGTCTCCGAGGAGAAGAGCTTCACGAAGGCAGCCGCGAGGCTAGGCACGTCGCAGTCTTCGCTCAGCCTTATCATCAAGCGGCTGGAAGCGAGGCTAGGCCTGCGCCTGCTGACGCGCACGACGCGAAGCCTCTCTCCAACGGCGGCGGGCGAACAACTGCTTTCCACCCTGGGCCCTGCGCTCGGGACCATCGAGGCCCAGTTGTCAGCGCTTAGCGAGTTCAGAGACAAACCGGCGGGAAGCTTCCGGATCACGGCGGGCCAGCACGCGATCGACACGATCCTCTGGCCAAAGCTCTCCAAGTTTCTCGCAGATTTTCCCGACATAAGAGTCGAGCTGGTCGCCGAGTCGGCACTGACGGACATCGTGGCGGAGCGCTGCGACGCCGGAGTTCGTCTGGGGGACCAGGTTCAGAAGGATATGATCGCTGTCCGCATCGGACCCTTGGCACGAATGATCGTCGTGGCGGCGCCGTCCTGCCTCAGCGACCGGCCACCGCCAAGGACGCCGCAGGAGCTGGCCACGCACCGCTGCATCAACATGCGCCTGCCGAGCTACGGCGGCTTCTACGCCTGGGAATTCGAGCGCGACGGCCATGATTTTCGGGTCCGGGTGGATGGCCAGGTGGCGTTCAACGGCGTGCCGCAGCTTGTGAGAGCGGCTCTCGACGGATTTGGTCTCGCTTATGTCCACGAAGACGTCGTTCGGGAATATCTGGACGACGGACGGCTCGTCCAGGTGCTAGCCGAATGGTCGCCGCCGTTTCCTGGTTATCATCTGTACTATCCGTCTCGCCGACACCCCTCGCCCGCCTTCACGCTCCTGGTGGAGGCGCTGAGGTACAAGGCGTGAAGACGAGGCTTTTGCGCGATCAACTGCCAGCGGCGACTACAACCCCAAGCTCCTCGCGGCCTTGGTCTCCATTTTCGAAGGTGCCCCAGCCGTGATGAGCGGATGCCGGGAGGCGACGAGCGCCTTCTCCCTTTGCTGCTTGATTGCGTGGATGTTCAACTCAGTCGACGGATGCGTAGCCGGGTCTCTTGTATAGCGACTCCTTGCGGCCTTTGATCTCCGGAACAAAGACGTCGAATTCCCATCGCCCGGCCGGGACGTCCTCGATCGCCACCGATATCGATCCTTCGTCACTGCCGAGCACGGCCATCACCACGCCCGCCATCTTTTCGGCAAGCTGTTTCTTCTGCTCCTCGGAGCGGCCTTCCATCATTTTCACGAGGACGTGCGGCATGTTTTTCTCCTTTCCTCTGGCGCGCGAACGAAACGCTCTCGCGCGAAGAGCTATTGTCGCGTGGTCGCCACCGTCCGCTTCTTGAGCCAGGCGGCGACAGGGCAGGCGCAGGCGACCACGATCGCCGAAGCGAGAAACACGCTCCGCGTCCCCGCCCCTCCCGCCAGCAGGCCGAGCAGAGGACTTGCGAAACCGAGCGCAAGATCGAGGAACGCGGTATAGGTTCCCATCGCCAGGCCGTTGCTCTTTGCAGGTGCTCGCCGGATCGCTTCGACGCCCAGGCCCGGATAGACAAGCGAGTAGCCGAAGCCGGTGAGAGCCGCGCCAAGAACAGCGAGGAGCTCCCACGGCGAATACCAGATAACGGCCAACCCAAGCGCCTCGAGGACAAGGCAGGCGAGCGCGACAGTGGCGCCGCCCAACCGGTCGGCCAGGTGGCCGCAGAAAACACGTGCGCAGATGAAGGACACCGCGAAGACGGTGACACCGATCCATACGGGCGTCCAGCCGCGCTCGGCGAAGAGCAGCGAGGCGAAGGTCATCATCGCTCCAAAGCCGAGGCTCGCCATCGCCAGACCTACGCCCGGCACCCAGATGGCGCCGAGCACGGCCCGGATCGCAGCAGGTTCCCTATGCGGTGACGCGACGGCCTTCATCGGCACGACGACCGACAGTGTCAAGGCGGGAACAAGGATGGTCGCCAACGCAACGGACACAAAGCCGAAGGCGTCGTAGAGCGATCCGCCGATCGGCGCACCGACTGCGAACGCCGCGTACATCGCGGTTCCGATCCAGGCGATAACCTTTCCCGTATTGGCAGGGCTGCCGAGCACGAGGCCCCAGCCGACGGCCCCAGTGATGATGAAGCTCTCCGCACCGCCCAGAACGGCGCGCCCGGCAACCAGGATCGAGACGGAGGCGACCGGCGTGCTTTCGAACTCCAGCGACACCAGGTACAGGAGGCCGGCGACCGAGGCGCCGACCAGCCCGCAGACGACCGCGAGCTTTCCGCCTCTGTTGTCGGCGAAGTGGCCGGCCCAGACGCGGGAGACGAGCGATGCCGCGAACTGCGCTCCCGCGACAACGCCGACGGCAAATCCTCCCAATCCCAGCCCGTCGTGGACGTGCATCGGTAGGACCGGCAGCGCCAATCCTATGACAAGGAAGGCGACGAACACCGCCGTCATGATCGGAAGAAGCGGGATCGCCAGGCGCGACGTCTCCGATTCCTGCATCGGAACTTCGGTCATCCGAAATCTCCACTGGGGTCTGAAGTGTTGATGTTCGACTTGTAGACGTTCACGGCTTATATGATAATACGATGAAACTTGCTAAGACTTATGAGGTCGATTTATAAATGCTCCGCGACAACGTGAACGATCTGCTGTTCTTCCTGGTCGTCGCGCGCGAGCGCAGCTTCACAAGGGCCGCGTCGCAGCTCGGCGTCTCACAATCCGCCCTTAGCCATACCGTCAAGCAACTCGAGGACCGGATGGGCGTCCGCCTTCTGACGAGGACGACGCGCAACGTCAGTCCGACGCCCGCCGGCGAACGCCTTCTCGCCAACCTCGCGCCAAAGTTCCTGGAGATCGAACAGGAACTGGCCGCGGTGACGGAAATGGGTGAAAAGCCGGCTGGGACGGTCAAGCTCACCGCCGTCGACTATGCCGTCGACCGGTTCGTCTGGCCGAAGCTAGCGAAGGTAATGAAGGAGTACCCTGACATCAATGTCGAAATCTCCGTCGACTACGGCCTGACGGACATTGTCGCGGAGCGCTACGACGCCGGAATCCGTCTGGGGCAGACGGTCGCCCAGGGCATGGTGGCGGTCCGCATCGCACCCGATCTGGCCTTTGCCGTCGTCGGCTCCTCGTCGTACTTCGCCGAGCGGAAAGAGCCGAAGGTTCCGCAGGAGCTTACCGCCCACAAGTGCATCAATCTCCGTCTGCCGACGCACGGCGGCAACTATGTCTGGGAGTTCGAGAAGGACAACGAGGAAATCCGCGTCCGCGTCGAGGGTCAGATGACCTTCAACGGCATCAACCAGATCCTGAACGCCTGCCTCGACGGGTATGGTCTCGGCTACATGCCCGAGGCACTCGCACAGTCATATGTCGACGAAGGACGGCTCATCAGAGTGCTCAAGGATTGGACGCCGCCGTGGACCGGTTACCACCTTTATTATCCGAGCCGGAAGCCGCCTTCGCTGGCCTTTTCGATCGTCTTGGATGCACTGCGCCATCGAGATTGATGGGTTGCCCAGCAGCCCCAGCGCAGCAGACTTGTAGAGTCTGCTCAGAGACCCGATCGTCGCATCACCTCTTCAGGATAGCGTTCTCCTTCAATCCTGATCGCTTCCGCTCCGTCGCGCAACGCCCTAAGATCGTCGTCCGACAGTTCGACCGCTAGCGCCCCGACGTTCTCCTTGAAGCGCTCCACGGAGCGGGTGCCGAAGAGCGGGACGATCCATGGCTTCTGAGCCAGAAGCCATGCGAGGGCCACCTGCGCGGGCGTCGCGCCAATGCGGTCTCCGACTGAGCGGATCAGTTCGACCAGCTTCTGGTTCGCCTGGCGGTTTTCTTCGGTGAAACGGGGGATCTGTGCGCGGAAGTCGTTCGACGCGAACGACGTGGAACCGTCGATCTTTCCCGTCAGGAAGCCCTTGCCCAGCGGGCTGAACGGAACGAGGCCGATGCCCAGCTCCTCAAGCGTCGGGATGATCTCCCGTTCCGGATCACGTGTCCACAGGGAGTATTCGCTTTGGAGGGCCGCGACGGGGTGGACGGCATGCGCGCGCCGGATCGACCGGACGCCCGCCTCCGACAGACCAAAATAGCGGACCTTGCCTTCGCCGATCAGCTCCTTCACCGTTCCGGCGACGTCCTCCATGGGAACGTCGGGATCGACGCGGTGCTGATAGAGCAGATCGATGTAGTCGGTGCCGAGCCGCTTCAAGCTGCCTTCGACAGCGCTTCGGATCTGGGTCGGTTTGCTGTTGACGCCGCCCAGATGCTCGCCGGTCTTCTGATCGATGTTCCAGCCAAATTTCGTAGCGATTTTCACTTCGTCGCGGACCCCGGCGAATGCCTCCCCGACCATCTCCTCATTTGTCCAGGGGCCGTAGACTTCCGCAGTGTCGAAAAAATCCATCCCAGCATCCACTGCGCTCCGCAGAACGCCGATCATCTGCTTGCGGTCCGGAATGTCGCGGGACTTGCCGTATCCCATGGCGCCAAGCGACAGCGCCGAAACCTCAAGGCCCTGACCAAGTTTACGCGTCTGCATATTCGTCTCCTCGCGAGGTTGTCGAAAATCGTTCATCGCTCTCCGACGTCGCAACGAATCTAGCGCGAGTCTTCCGGCAAATTAGATGTACCGGCATGATTGGAATTATGAGTCCTGCTCATAAGCGCTGGCGGTTGGGCTCACTTCGATGACAGGTGGTCTGCGAAGCTTCGTTAGGCTCAAGCGGCCTGTAGATTTCGTCGTAGTGGCGACGAAGGGCGCCGCGCGCGATTCCCGCCGCCGGCTTCGTTCCGGCGGTCCATGAGCTGACGGCCGTCGACCGAGCTCGTCATGTGGCAGACAACGCGCGGACGAATGGCCAGCTCCTCGTCCTCATTGGCCGGAGTATTGTTCGTCGGTAACATGCTCCATCCAGTCGACAACCTTGCCGTTGAGGTTCTCCTGAATGGCGATGTGGGTCATCGCTGTCGTTGGCGAAGCACCATGCCAATGCTTCTCACCCGGCTCGAACCAGACCACGTCGCCCGGACGGATCTCCTCGATCGGGCCATCCTCGCGCTGGACAAGCCCGAAGCCAGCCGTGACTATCAGCGTCTGCCCAAGCGGATGGGTGTGCCATGCAGTGCGCGCCCCCGGTTCGAATGTCACCGCCCCGGCTGCGCCACGGCGGGCCTCATTCGTGGCGAACAGCGGGTCGATGCGTACTGTGCCAGTGAACCAGTCGGCAGGACCCTTGCCGGAGGACTGAGTGCCATTCTTGTCGATCTTCATCGTAAAGCTCCTTTACTGGACGGGCAGGGCTGCCCGTTCTCGGAGCCTATGTAGCACCATGACTTCTGAAGATTAGGTGCCTCGTCGCGCTAGCAATTATGGGTGCAGCTCATAAATGAAATCGGCAGCACTTTTCCGCAATAATTGCCGCACGCCGAACCAGCGGTTGCTTGCATGCCATCGAACGTCATCACGCTCGGTAGGAGGACGTGACCGGGCTATCCGCGTGATCGGCCCAATTATTCGGATCGCGTGGTCAGGAGGATCGGCTATCGTCAGGACCGCCGCTCGTCAAAAAGCTCCGCGCACTGCCCTTCTCTCCGCGTTCGGAAAAAGAGACGGTGAAAACACCATCGTTGTCAAAAACATGCTGAGGGCCGTCTTTCTTTGCCGCCGCGAAAAGGAGCCGGACATCGTTCAATACCTCACGCATCTTCCATCTGTTGTCGCGATCCATCACCAGCTCCTGCGCCTAGCGAATCCTTATACTCATTTGTTTACCATTTGATAACCATAACCGGCGTCAAATTCACGGATTCAACCGCGAGAGGGATTCGCGGAATGGCGAACTTCATACTACTGGATACCAGCGTCCTCAGCGAAGCCCGGCGCACGGAGCCGGACGAAGACGTCATTTTCTTTCTCGATCAGATACCACCGGCATCGATCGCCGTTCCTCCAACCGCGATTTTTGAGCTTGAACGCGGCGCCCTAAATCTTTCGAGAACTGATCCAGTCAGGGGCGCCAAATTATCGAAATGGCTGGACGAGCTCCTGAAGACCGACATCTGGATTCCTCCGGTGGATTCGGAAGTGAAACGGCTCCTGGCCAGCATGGCCACGGTTCCTGAGTTTGCGCGCTTCTGGCGCAGTCATGGAGACCCTCCGAGACTGGAATTTGGCTGCGATCCTGAGATAGCGGCCGTTGCCATCGTCTATGGCATGCCACTCGCCACCCAAGACGTCGGGGACTACCTCAAGATTAGCAGCCGCTTTCGCCTTCCCGGCCTCTATTGCCCAAGGGACGGCGTCTGGCATGTAAGGCCGGACAACCGATGGCGCATCCCGGAGGAACTCAGTTCATCCGGCCTGGATTGGCGTCGGATGATCGCCCCGGCCGGCTAGGCGGCGTCAATCCTCATTGGAGTGCCGAGAGGAACTGGCGGAGAATGACAAACCCCGACTACGACGACAACGGGTAATCCGTGACGAAAGACGAGGCAGCCCCGACCTTTGAATAAAATAACCGTCGTCGCGGATCCCATGCCAACCAAGGACTCGTGAGACCGATCGGACGTGGCCCCAATTGTTGACAAAGCCTCAATACGTCGCGCGAAATTTTACTAAAAATCTAGCAATCAGATTGCATAACAAGTCACATTTCCCCACATCTGAAAAAGCGCATGCCAATTACGCCTGTTCACTGGAATATTTTTCTTGACAGTCCGCACAAGATCTGCGCCATATTGCGCCACCGTTCCGAACGGAGCGGCAACGAAACGAGACATATAGTCATGAAGTCGAAGGTACCAGCATACGGCCAACAAGGTGGTCGGCAAGCGTCGTAAAGCGCCGTGGTATCTGCCGCGGCACAATACGATGCCGCCGGCACTCCTCGAGAATGTTCCCGTAATCCCGGAATTGAGGAAGTAGACATGACGAACAAGGCTCTCCACTTCATCCATCTCCAACAACGCTTCCAAGCGTTCCCGACGGCAGCCTAGCCCGTCCGGAGGTCTTCTTCCGTTCGGTCCGCGCCGTCGTCGATCGTTCTCGAAGCCGATGCAACTTTGGTTCCCGGTCGTGCAGTCGTGCGTCGACGCCGCCGGAACCGCCAAGTGGATGGTGATTGACATGAATACGGTTCCCGAAACCAAACAGTTCCTCAGGAAGCGCGCGCTTGATCGCGTGGACGCTCTCATCGAGACGGGTCTGCCCCTCTCCAGCGTGCCGTCGAACGATGCCGAGGCTTTGGACCTCGAATATCGCGACGAAATCAACCTGTGGCTCGAGCGTCAGCGCGGCCGCTACTTCACGCGTGAGGAAACGACCCTGCAGTGCGTCGTCGCGTTGCGTTATGCCGACCTCACTCGCCCCACCGTCCGCGAGCTCTGGCAGTACCTTCAGACGCTCATCTTGAAGGATGCGCGCATGATGCCTGGCCGCCGTCCGATGCGCCTGCCCTCCTACAGCACGTTCCGTGCCCGCGTCGCGGATCTGCCGCGCGGATTCGTGTGGAAGGCGCGCATGGGGGTCGATGACGGCCGTCCTTCGGTGACAGCGCTCGTCTCGCGCTTCGACGCTATCGTTTCGAACCAGTCGTAGGGGGCTGTGATGAATATCGCAACGACCAAGCAGGATTACGAGAATCTCGAGAACAAGCTCTTCTCAGACTACCGTCTGGGAAGCCGTCTCAGCGAGGCTGCGAAGCCCGATCCAGCGAAAGACCTGGTATTCGTGAACGAGGAGTTCCGCATAACGTTTCAGATCGACTACGTGCGCGGCTTCGAAGACCGCATCAACCGATCGGTCGCACTCCGCGAATGGTTTCAGCGCCAGCGCAGCAAGGCTTTCAGCTATGACGAGACGGTCATTCAGTGCATCTTTGCCCTGGAATACGTCACCTACTATTGTCCGTTCAAGAAGCCGCTAAGCTTCGGCTGGCTCCTTCTAAGCGCGGAAGCCTATCGCATGGGCCTTCGTACGGGTTCCTACAAGACGTTTCTGAAACGTGTTCGCGACTTGCGTCCTGGTTCCCAGATGGCTGTCTGCGAAGCGGTCTGATTGCGAAGGGAAGCATCGCCATGATTCAGGCTCTTTCTCGTCTCGAGGCGGTCTACTATGTCCGCGCCGGCTATATGCCTTGGAAGGCCACCTATGAACGCAAGACGTACGTAGCGGAACCTGACGAAGGCTACCGAGGTGGCATCGTGTCGACGATCGACCGAGGCGCGCAAATATAAGCAGTCGATCGAGGAGGTTTACGGTCTCACGGTTTACCGCGACGTCGTAGCCTCACCTGCCGGCCGTCGCGTAGCCAAGAAGTCGCGCTCCTCCTGCCGCATCCTCATGTGCGCGCCCGGCACGAACGTCTACTTGGTGTTTGAGAGCCTTTTCGAGCGGGACTGCGCGGTCGTCTTCTGGGCGATGCAGGGCGTCCGATCCGTTGAAGCGCAGTTCGGCCCTATCAAGTACACCGATCGCTGCGGCATCGAGCGTGAGCACTGGGCCGACTTGAAGGTGGTCTATGACAATGGAGAAGTGGTTCTCTATTGCGTGCGCCCGGTGAACAAGGACAAGCGCGGACTGTTGAAGGCAGCGGTGGAGGATATTCGTAACCATGCCCTCAAGTATTACGCGCATCGCATTGAAATCCTCACGGAGAAGGTTGTGACGAAAGCCGAAATTTACCGAGCACGTGAAATCTTGTCGGCGCGACGCCTCAAGAATTCTCCTGACTGCGTACGAATGCTCGAACTGCTCAAGACGAAGACCAAGCCGGTCCGCGCCTTCGAGCTGGTGCAGGAGTTCGGCAACGAAGGGAATGGATGGATCGCACTTTGGAATTTGATGGGTGACGGCCTGGCCGAGCACGTCACCGATGACAAGGCGCTGACGTTCGAACCCGTGTCGTTCGTCCGCGCTCGGAAGGTGAACTGATGGACGACATGAAACCCTTTACCTCGACACGTCTCACGATCTTCGATCGGGTTGAGATGAAGGGCGCCGCCTTTCGCGTTAAGCCCGTTCCCAAGGAGCATGGCTACTTCTTCACGGAGATCGGCGGCGAAGGGTCTGTCGAGTTTCATTCCTATGCAGAAATCGCGCGGCGCATCCGTCTCCGCGCGATCGTTATCAAAAGAGACCACTATACCGAGGAAGCAGCTCTCGAGCGAAAGCGAAAAATGGTCGATCCGGCGATCATCCCGCCGCACATCAATTATCGCGCCAGAATGCTCACTAGGTTTCTTGACGAACAGGCAGTCGGACTTCGATCCCGGTCCGATGACAGCATATTGGAGTTTTACGAAGAGTATGCCGAAGACTTCGAACGGTGCATGCCGACGCCGCGCGGCGGGCAGAAGAAGATTGTCGTCGAGACGCATCACATGTGCACCCCGCGCCACTTCATGCGGCTCCTCGATAGGTTTGAAGAAGGGAACCGAAGCCCGTTTTGCCTAATGTATGGAGGGCATCCCGGCGACGAGAAGCCGCCAAAGCGCAAACTTGATCCGCGGGTGAACAAGTTGCTGGACGCCGAGGCCAGGAAGCTCGCGTCTTCCAAGCAGCCCGACATCGCCCTGCAATGGCAGCTTCTCAATGCAGAGAACGAAGTCAGCGCCGACCCCCTGCCTCTCCCTAAGAACATCCGGACCTTCTATCGGCGTGTTGCCGAGCAGAAGCGCATGCTACTCGACCTGGGACGGCTTGGCGAGGAGACGGCAAGGGACAAGAACGAGCTCTCGAAATCCGCCAACCGAAAGTACCGACCTCTCGAGCGCATCGAGATGGACGAAGACAAGCTCGACATCATAACGCTGTTGAAGAAGACGCGACTGTGGAATGTCATAAGCCCGAGATATCAGGAGCAGATTGAAACTCTGAAAGATCGTTTCTGGGCTTCGGTCGCTATCGATTGCGGGACTCGATCAATTCTTGCGCTGCGGCTCCTGGACTCCAACCCGAACGGGAGGTCCGGCGTCGCCACGCTGCACATGGCGGTCATGCCGAAAGACAACTTCGCCAGGGCGGCCGGCACCGAGACCGACTGGATCCAGCATGGTATTCCCGAAGAGGTTGCGACGGACCACGGCGGTGCGTACCTCGACGAGGAGTTCCAGGACACCGTCCTCGCGCTTTGCGGCAGTCATCTCATGCCCCCGTTGGGGACGCCCCGCCTGCGCGGCCGCATCGAGCGGTTTTTCAGGACCGGCAAACGCTGGCTTCGACTTTTTACCGGGCAAACGTTTTCCAACCCCATCGTCCGTGGTGCTTATGAATCCGAAGCAAACGCTTCGATGGATTTCGAGGAGCTTGCTCGGTGCCTCGTTCGACTTATCGTCGATTGTTACCATCTCACCAAACACAAGGGCCTCGATGGCCAGAAGCCTATCGATGCCTGGGCTACGATGACGAACCGTCACCCCGTGCTGACGCTTACCGACCCTGAAAAGGAAGGACTGATCTTCGGCATGAAGGCCGGGACTCGCACGATTTCGAGATCCGGCATCGTCTGCCTGGGGATCCCGTACTACAGCACCGAAGTGCAGGCCCTTTTCGCGCATTACACGAACAAGGAAGTGATCATCAAGGCCAACCCCTACAACCTCGGCCTTTTGGGGTTCCGGACTGTCGCCGACGACGGCTTCTTTTGGGTGAAGGCGGCGATCCCAGGTTTCGACGGCGTATCCGCGATCGAGTGGGTCACGACAAAACGGCTTATGGACGCTTCGTACTCCCAGCACGACATCCAGGACATGAAGGTCATCGGAGCGGCGCTCCGACAGGTTATGAGCACCGCAAAGTTCTCTGAAGACAAGCACAGCGTCGCTTCGCACATCGTCACGAAGGACGACTACGATAACTTCGAGAAGCAGGTGTTCAACGGATATGTGGCCGGCAACCGTCTGACGCCGGACTACGATCCAGACCCCCAACTGTTCCTCGTCGAAAACCTTCCCGACGAAGATATTAAGGATGAATACGAGCCGGACAACGGCTCTGACGCGAAAGCGGGCGCCGAGGAAGACGCCCGCGATGCGCGGTCCGTGATCGGTCCCTCGAAAGGAACGTTCAACCCGGACGAATTCGCTTCACGTCGAGCTGAGGACGGCGTCCCGGAGCCAATGTCGACGCCGCCCGCCGTCAAGGACAAGAAGCCTCGCAAAAAGAAGGACGAACCTCCGCCGCGCAAGGTGCAGGTGACCGACCTCATGCGGGGAACACGTTTCCAGGCGGCTACAGAGCCGATGGCGCCTCCTCGAAAGGCAGGGCGCCCCCCGATCTTCAAATCAGACTGGAAAGACGACGAGTAAAACATGACCATCTCCAAGACTGACAAGCCACCAATGGCGAGCGCGGGCGATCCTGGTGCCATCGCCGTCGCCGACGCGATGTCTCAAGCGCTTACTCCGATGCAGCGGAAGGCGGCCGCTATCATGCATTCGGTCAAGTTGGCTTACTACTCGACCCCCAACGACAAGTGGATCGACGTGCCCCTCAAACGGATGCAAAGGGCGGTCTCACAGTTCGACCCGGAAACGTTCGCGGTGACCATCCATGCCGAAACCGGGATGGGAAAGTCGGCCCTCATCGAGCAGGTCTTGAAGGACGAGGAGGCATTTCAGCCCGTCCCGGACGGCTATGGCAATTTTTACTACCCGGCTCTGTATATCAAGGCGCCGTCGAAGGCATCGGTCCCGGATCTGGCCGAAGCGCTTCTCAGCGCAATGAACTACGAAGTGATCCGAAGAAAAAGCACAGAGGGGATGGTTCAGGACGTTCGGCGATATCTCAGGCGGCGGGGAACGAGGGTCGTCATCATCGACGACTTTCAACACGTCTTGGAGTCGCCGCAATACAAGGGTCCATCTCACATCGCGGACACGATCAAGAATATGCTTCAGCATCCGACATGGCCGATCTTCGTAGTCTTGGTCGGACTCCCCGAAATCAAGGAAGTCGTCTTGCGCGACCCCAAGGATCAGTTGCTACGGCGTGTCGATGATTTCGCCCTCTTGAACATGACGCTCGAGAATGACGGCGAATACCTGGCAGCGATCATCATCGAACTCGTCGAACAGCGTGCGGGTCTCAAGCTTTCTCCCGAAGTCGAGCCGGACTTCATCGAGCGGCTGATGTACGGCGGGCATTACAGGTGGGGATTGGTGATGAAAATCATATACCACTCGATCGAAGACGCGCTGGAGAACGGGAAGGACACGGTCACTCAGGAGAGCTGGGAGGAAGGCTACCGCCGCCTTGTGAACGGCGACTACGAGCTGGAGACCAACGTCATGGCCTCCGCTGAGTGGAGGACGATCATTCGCCCCGTCAACCGTGCCGGCGTGTTTGCGCCGGCCACCAAGCGTAGTCCGAAGAAGTCGTCGGAGGAGTAGGCAGGCCATGTACCGCGTACCGTTGCTTGAAGATGAAAGCCTCACCAGCTTCTGCTCGAGGTTTGCTGCAGCAAACGTAAAGAGCGCGCCGGATTTCTGTCTGGATATGGGCTTTCAGTATTCCGACGTCATCAACGGAAAAGAAGTCGCCATACAGACATTAGCCGAGCTGAGCCGCATATCGATCGATCAGATACGGCGGGCCTCTATCGGAAAAGACGGCAAGAATTGGATCGTTGGCGGCGAAGCGATACTGGAGAAGTTTTACGTCCGCACCGGTTTGCGAGTTTGCCCATTGTGTTTTGCCGAGGATGAGAAGTCGTCAGAACGCATGCCCGGTACGCGGCGCTACATGCGCAAGATCTGGCCTCTGCAATTCGTCAGAACCTGCCAGCATCACAATTGCGCATTAAACGATTTTGGACGGTCCTTGTTAACTTCGATACGCTGCCACGATCTGATCGAAAACCTGTCGGTAGCAGAAATCGATCCGGGATTCGGCGCTGTCCGACCAAGACCGATGACGGACTTCGAGCGTTTTGCAATCGATCGGCTCAACGGCATTCGTCGGCATGGCAGCATCCTCGACGCTATGAGCCTGGACCGTGGTGGCTACTTAGCGCAGATCATTGGCACCGGCCTCCTGTTTGGGAAAGATGCCGATCAAGAATCTCTCGATGACGAACGGTTGTGGCAAGCCGGTGCGGAGGGGTACAACTACCTTTCCCGCGGCGTCACGGGATTACATGACGCGATGGACGTCTTTCATGAAAGAGCCAAGAACTACGTTTCCGTCATTGGCGGAGGCAAGCTCTACGGCCGGTTCTACAGCATCATGTGGCATCAGAAAGATCCGGCATGGGACGACGTTAAAAAGGCGATGCATGAGTATGCGTTTGCAAGTCTGCCTCTAAGCAAGTCTGCCAACGTGTTTGGCACTAGCGATACGGCAAGGTATCTCTCAGAGAAAGAGTTGCGGCAGACGTTCGGCGTCAGGCCGACCCTGCTACGCAAATTCGCCGTAGCCATGAACTTGATGGACGTTTGTTCATCGAACTCTGGGGCGATGTCCAGGGAGGCAGCTTACAAGGCTTACGAGCTCATGGAAGATTCCATTCTCCCAGCCGAGGCTGCGGCGATGGTTGGTGTGTCGTATGCCCAATTCACAAAATTCCGGCAAGCAGGGATATTCTCTCCAAGCATCAAGGCAATGCGTCAGGTGGGGCTGAACGAAAGGTTTTCGAGAAAAGCTCTCCAAGCGGTAGTCGACGGCCTACGGCCCGACAGGACCGGGTCCTTCGAAGACCTGCTACCACTCAACGCTGCTGCAAAAGCGTGTGGTCTGCAAATGCCCGAAATCATATTGCTACTTCAGTCCAAGAGGCTGCGGAATCTCACCTGGGACAACCATAAAGTCGGCTTCGACGCCATCCGAGTGGATCCCAAAGAAATCCAGTCGTTGTGCCGTACGGCTGCGCTTGTCGATTTAACGATGGCGGAAGCTGACGAAATACTACGGATTGGAGTCGATAATCTGAAAGTGCTCTGCAACGCCGGCTACGTCACGAGCTACATGGCAAAGAACAGCCAGAACCGACTGATCCGATACATTGTCGCCGAAGATTTGCATGCATTCTATGATAAATACGCAACTGTGCGTGGAGCAGTAAGACGCCACCAAGTCACCTTGAAACGGCTACAGCTTGCTCTTCGTCTTTCAAACGTTAAGGCCGTCATTGCAAAGGCCGGCCGATTTCCCGAATTCTACCTCTGCTCCGAAGTTTCAAACGCCTTGAAGGAGGTTGAGAATATCACGGTTCCAGGCGAGCGAGATGACACGTCTTACACTTGGTTCAGATAATCAGGGCGAGGCTTCACCCCTGATGCGACAAGCATTGTCCTCGGGGTCAGCGAACGATCAGGTCGATCCTTTCCCCATTTTTGATTTTGTTGACAACAATGTCGTCGGTTAACGCCTTCCATTCCTGAGGTGAATAGAGGCTTAGGTCGATCTCCCTCTGAAAGACATCCTGCAGCTTTTCGATCATCGCTCCCAGATCAAAAAGATCAAGGTCGGCGACGATTAGAATATCGACGTCGCTATCTGCCCTGTCGTCGCCTCGAACCATCGATCTAAACAGAAACGCAAGCTCTACGCGGCTCCGGACTGCTTCCAGTTCCTGTCGGATCACGTCCGCCATCCCGAAAGTCTTCAAGCAGATTGACCTGAGCTCGCGATAGATCGGACTGTGAATATTGATCGAATACAGACGCTGGTTTCCCCGCGAGGACTTCACCACAATTCCCGAGCGTTCCATAGCCTGAAGCACGTGGCGTCCAGCGCCGACACCGGCTCCGCCGATGGAGATAAGTTAGTTCGTACCGTAGTGCTTCCCCGGATGAAGAAGCAAGGCACGAAGCATATTCTGCTGACGAACTGAAAATAAAAAGTCGACCAGTGACATGTTCTCGCCCCGCTAGACACACGGCGAAACCTAATCAACTCTTCTGATAATACAAAGAAAAAACCAAAAAATGGACCAATCAAACCATTTTTTGGATCGCCTGGCATCAAGCTGTGACACAGCATTGCGATTTTTACGACACAGATGTTGTCGCAAGGCTATCTGTATTTACCCGCTTTTCTTAGTTAACGCGCGACATTGTTGGTGTCAGACTACACAGGCAGCTACTCAAAACGAGCCTAGAATTGCGCAAATAAATAATGGTTCCGAACACATTCGATGTCCGGAACTAGCATCAGGAAGAAAGCAAAAAAATTGTCGATTTTGGAAAGCTATCCTTGGAATTAACCGACAGTCTCCAAGCGACTGGAAGCATAAATCGGAGGGAGAATCGGCGTGCAGCAAGCATCGCCGAGTCTCCTTGATTAAATTCTTGAATAGAAAATTCACGTTACATTCTAATTCTCACCTGAAACGCGCGAGAAATTCTACAGAATACTGTAATTTAACGATATTTTTACGGTTTTTCATTTACAGGTGCAGCAATTTACCCTATCTTCGATGCCGAATCAGCACGAAGGAGGCACTAAAAAGCCGGAAAATTTGAGATTTGAACCTGTATCCGCGATGCCGTAACCGGGACCGCGGCCACGATTACGGCAATTTGCGAATAAGCTTTGAGCGTTCGCATGGCAGACAGAACTTCATCCGACTGCCCCTTAAGCAAGAGCACTATAGGAGGATTCGGTTCTGAATGTCGAGGTTAGCTCAGGGCATTTTCCACACCCAGAAAGGGTTTTGAGATGACCAGAAAGACATTCGATGTCGGCAGAGACTCTAAGTCGGGCCAGTTCATTCCTGTGAAGGAAGCCGAGCGCCGACCGAATACGACCACTGTCGAGCGCGTTCCGAAGCCCGGTTACGGCGATACCAAAAGTGAGCCGAGCCGGCGTAAATAAGCAGACATTGGAGGCGCCCGCGAAAGGGTGCCTCCCCCTCTGTAATCATTTCCTATAGAATGAGGTTTAGCGATGAGTAGTGAAATAGAGGATGCCAGCCTGAAGGCTGCGCTTCGGATTTTCGGTGACATGCTTCGGCGCAACCGTCAAAAAAGCGAATGGAGCTTCTGTAGGCTGGCCGAGAAGCTTGGCATCGATGAAAATATCATCAGCCAGCTTGAAGCTGGCGAGAACGTTGGCTCAGAAATCGAGCGTGAGAAACTCTGCGAGTTCTTAGGCATCGATATCGATGCTTTCCCAAAGCTCTTGCGGAAAGAACAAACAAGGGTCGCGACAGCGACTATCGCGTCCATCGTCGATGAAACCGGCGCGACTAATGTCGTGGATTTACAGAGGCATCGCGAGAAATGGCAAAGGACTACTTCACATCCAGAGGTCTAACCACTCCTGAGATGATGATTGAAGCCTTGAAGTATCGGACTGAATTCGAGGTGGCTCATGTCGATCGCATCGACGTCGTGTCGATCCTCGAATTCAAGCTGGTTCGACTGTTTCCAAACTTCAGGCTCATTATCGTCCTCGATGCCGAGATGAAGGAAGACGCTGTCGCGGAACCTCACAGGGATCGGATTGTGGTGAAACGATCGGTTTATCGCGCGGCCTGTAACGATGATGCAGAAGCGCGCCTGACTCTCGCCCATGAGCTTGGACACTTCCTTTTGCATCGAGATCGGAATGTTCAGATGCATAAGGATCCAAATGGCGCTGTGCAACGGTTCAAGAATATGAACGCGATGGAAAGCACCGAAGACCAAGCCGATATGTTTGCTAGGCACTTTCTTCTTCCGCCACATATCGCGTTTGAACATCGCCAGCAACCTGAGGCGTTAGCTGCGCTCGCCGGCGTTCCGGTACGGATTTCAAAAGGCAATATCACGATGTCGAAACGGCAAGAGGTACGCGCCATTCGAATGAGACGAGACCTCCTCAGTTCGCAGCACACCCTCGAGCTTTAGAGCGCTTCCCTGACTGATTGAATCGAATTGCTTTTCAAATCACTTGCATTCTGATTCAACCTATCTGCCGATGGAGGTCGGCAGATATGTCGAAAGCCCTTTCCGTTGATCTTCGCATACGTGTGCTTGCCGCCGTCGATGGCGGAGCATCTCATAGGGAGGCAGCCGAGCGTTTTGGTGTGAGCGCAGCCAGCGTGAGCCGTTGGCGTAACCTGCAAATTCGGCATGGAAACGTTCGTCCCGGTCCGCTTGGTGGCGACCGCAGTTCCCATAAGATTGAAGCTCATGCCGATCTGATAATGGCTTGGCTTGCAGAGCACCGGGATGGGACGCTATTTGAGCTTCGTGACGCTCTTGCGGCCCAAGGCATCATCGCGAGCAAGTCGGCCCTGCACCGGTTTCTCGTTCGGCACAACCAGACGCGCAAAAAAAGACTGGCCATGCGGTAGAGCAGAGCCGTCCGGACATCCTGGAAAAGCGGCAAGCCTGGTTCGAGGACCAACTCGATCTCGACCCGGAGCGGCTTGTGTTCATCGACGAGACCTGGACGGCAACCAATATGGCCCGCACTCATGGACGATGCCGCAAGGGTGAGCGGTTGCGAATGGGGTTTCCGCATGGTCACCGCAAGACAACCACACTGGTTGCAGGCCTACGCAGCACGGGAATAGTGGCACCGCTTGTCATCGACGGGCCGATCAACGGTGAGTGGTTCGAAGCCTATGTCGCTCAGGTCCTGCTTCCAACCTTGAAGCCGGGTGATGTCGTCATTCTCGATAATCTATCCAGCCACAAACGACCGGCGGCGCGAGAGATGATCGAAGCGGCAGGTGCGACCATGATGTTCCTTCCGCCCTACAGCCCGGACTTCAATCCCATAGAAAAGGCCTTCTCCAAGCTGAAGGCACTCCTGCGAAAAGCTGCCGAGAGAACCGTAACCGGTCTATGGGATCGCATCGGCAAGCTGATTGGGCGGGTCGACCCACAAGAGGCCCGAAACTACTTCAACTCATGTGGATACGATCCAGCATGAATGGGAAACGCTCTAGATGCACCTATTATTTTGCCCCTCATCACTTCAGCGCTGTGCTTGCCCGTAAAGTATTTGAAGATTTCAGGTAATCAGAGCGCCTGAAATTACTAACTGAAATAAATAAAAAACAATCTCTGCGCGAAGGACCATTCAGACAAAATGCGGGATATTCGGCCGATAGGCAAGCTTTTCGCGCATAAAGAGCGCCCACAATTTATCGCCACAACCGTCCCACATCCGAAATGCCCGATTTTCGTCACGAAACCGGCGGGAAATCATCGGGTTTCATTGAAATTGTTGCTGCCAGCAACATTCGGTCCGCCGTGCGCTCCAAGCTGTTCTGTGTGAGTGTCCGGCCTTTCGACTCATTTTATCGCCAAACCGGCCGGCAAGGCCTTGGCGGTGGCAGTCCAGTCGCGCGGGGCACCGTCTTGAAAATCGGCAATGACATCACAAGCATTCAGTATCTGCGGGCTATCGCCGCGATTTCCGTCCTCTGCTTCCATGGCAGCGCCGCATACGGCCTTAACTTCAGGGTCGGAGCAGCGGGGGTCGATATTTTCTTTGTCATCAGCGGCTTCATCATGTGGGTCACGACCGAGGGAAGATCGGTCGGTCCGCAAGAGTTCATGGTGCGCCGGCTGTTCAGAATAGTGCCGCTTTACTGGATTGCGACGGCGGCGACATTCGTCATGGCTGTGTTGAAACCGCAGTTCTTCTTCAACATAGACACGAGCATCGGGAATTTGATCGGCTCACTGCTTTTCCTGCCCGTCATGAAGGGCGAAGCAATGCATCCCATTGTCGAGCAGGGATGGACCCTGTCCTATGAGATGTTCTTTTATCTCATCTTTTCCATTTCGCTGTTTCTGCCCGAACTCAGACGGCTATGGTTCCTGATGGTGGCTTTGGTGGCCGTCGTCATTACGCACTACCTGCTGCCACTCGGCTATATCAGTGTTTTCACGGAGCCGGTCATTCTTGAATTTGCGGCCGGAGTCGTCATCGGACGCTTGTGGAAGCAGGGTTTTCGGCTGTCTTTTCACGCCGCTATCGGCTTGATGATCGCCGGATTGGTGCTGTTGATGGCGAGTGACCTGATACCCCATGTCGACCGGGCGGTTCGCTGGGGCATACCTGCGGTGCTGCTGTTGTCGGGCGCTGTTTTCGCAGAACGGGAGCGAGGTGCTCCCAAACTCGCATTCCTGCACTTCCTTGGTGACGCCTCTTATTCCATCTACGTTTGGCACGTGCTCACCGGCGTCATAGTAACGGCGCTGCTGTTGCGCGCTGGCGTGCCGCACGCCGCGCAGCCTGCGTTCCTCGTATTGGGTTCGCTGGCCTTCGCGATCATCTGCTACCTTTTCATAGAGCGTCCGATACTCCGAAAAATGCGACCGCCACGCCCGCAGCCGGCGTAGAGCGGTTGACGTACAGACTGGATGTGGCGGATACCGACGGGCGAATGGTCGCTTCATGCCTCAGTGCCTCGAAAATCACCGCGACTGACATCGGTTTGTCATCGATCTCATCTTTTGACCAAAAAGCTGCGACAGAGCTCGCGACCCGTGGCATAAGGCGCCAAAACTTTCTTCGGGCCTCGCGTAAACATGATTCGTATCGAGAATATCAGCAAGCAGAACAGCCATCGCATCCTCTTCATCGAGGCATCCGCGGCGCTCAACAGGGGCGAGAGCGTCGGGCTCGTCGGCCCGAACGGCGCCGGCAAGACGACGCTTTTCCGGATGATCACCGGACAGGAGCTGCCCGATGAGGGGCAGGTTTCCGTCGATAAGGGCGTCACCATCGGCTACTTCAATCAGGATGTCGGCGAAATGGCGGGCCGCAGCGCCGTCTCCGAAGTGATGGAAGGCGCTGGCTCCGTCAGCGCGGTTGCCGCCGAGCTGCGCGAGCTGGAAGCCGCGATGGTCGATCCGGACCTGGCCGACAAGATGGACGAGATCATCGAGCGTTATGGCGAAGTGCAGGCGCGTTACGAGGAGCTGGACGGCTATGCCCTCGAAGGGCGTGCCCGCGAAGTGCTGGCGGGCCTCAGTTTCAGCCAGGAGATGATGGACGGCGATGTCGGCGCGCTGTCGGGCGGCTGGAAAATGCGCGTGGCGCTTGCCCGCATTCTCCTCATGCGCCCCGATGTCATGCTGCTCGACGAGCCGAGCAACCATCTGGATCTGGAAAGCCTCATCTGGCTGGAAGAATTCCTCAGAGGTTACGAGGGCGCTTTGCTGATGACCTCGCACGATCGCGAGTTCATGAACCGCATCGTCACCAAGATCATCGAGATCGACGGCGGCTCATTGAGCAGCTATTCCGGCGATTATGCATTCTACGAACAGCAGCGGGCACAGAACGAGAAGCAGCAGCAGGCTCAGTTCGAACGCCAGCAGGCAATGCTTGCCAAGGAAATCAAATTCATCGAACGCTTCAAGGCGCGTGCCTCGCATGCCTCGCAAGTGCAGAGCCGCGTGAAGAAGCTGGAGAAGATCGATCGGGTGGAGCCGCCGAAACGGCGCCAGACCGTCGCCTTCGAATTCCAGCCGGCGCCGCGCTCGGGCGAAGATGTGATCAATCTCAAGGGCGTCCACAAGAAGTACGGCAGCCGTGTCATCTATGAAGGGCTGGACTTCATGGTGCGGCGCAGGGAGCGCTGGTGCATCATGGGCATCAACGGCGCCGGCAAGTCCACCCTGCTGAAGCTGGTAGCCGGTTCCACGCAGCCGGATGACGGCAGCGTCGCTCTGGGCGCCAGCGTGAAGATGGGGTATTTCGCCCAGCATGCCATGGATCTGCTGGATGGCGAACGCACCATATTCGAGACGCTGGAACACGAGTTCCCGCAGGCGGGGCAAGGCTCATTGCGCGCGCTGGCGGGATGTTTCGGTTTTTCCGGTGACGATGTCGAAAAGAGATGCCGAGTGCTCTCAGGCGGCGAGAAGGCGCGGCTGGTGATGGCGATCATGCTCTTCGATCCGCCGAACCTGCTGGTGCTGGATGAGCCGACCAACCATCTCGATCTCGATACGAAAGAGATGCTCATCCAGGCGCTGTCGCAATATGAAGGCACGATGCTATTCGTCTCGCACGATCGGCATTTCCTGGCGGCGCTCTCCAATCGCGTGCTGGAACTAACGCCGGAGGGCGTTCATCAATATACCGGCGGCTATACCGAATATGTGGAGCGCACCGGCTACGAGGCACCCGGTCTGCGAGGCTGATTCGCCGAACTCGGCGCTATTGCGTATTCGTCGACGCCGTAACGCCGGCATTGATCACGGCAACCGGCGTGGTCCTGCCGCGGACCCGGATCTCGATGCGCCGGCGGGATTCCACGGCGCCCGCCTGCCCTGCTGTGATCGTATCGCCGGGCAGGATCAATTGGGCGGCCGACATCGGCAGGATGGTGACGTTCTTCAGCTTCGGATTGGCCTTGAGGACATTGGCGACGGCGACCGCGCGCGCCAGTCCAAGCCCGGCATTGTCCGCAGGCTCGACGGCCGATATCGGCAGTTTGCCGTCCATGGCCCCAATCAGCGTATCGTCGAGGTTCGAGCTTGTCCGCGATACGCGCTGCTCATCCGTGTGGCCGATCACCTCGACAATGTCGGCGTCATAGAGGCTGAGGTTGCTGGCAATCTCATTCGAGATCGTCGTGTCGAGCATGCGCTCAAAGGTCTTGGTCAATTCGGCGCTGCCCGACTGGAAATAGTTCTTCTTGGCGTCGTCGAGATTGATGATCGGCGGCCAATCATGAGCGCCTTTTCCGCCGCCCTGTCCCGCCAGCAACTTGCTCACCTCGTCCGGCGCCTTGGCGAGATCGACGCCATGTTGCTTCAGCACGTCAGCGATCTTGGCAAGCTCCTGCAGATCCTCCGGCTTCGTCCCATCAGTGCCCATACTGTCCAAAGTTTCACGCGCCTCGACCAGTTCACGCCACTCCTTTTCCAGCGTCGCCCGGTCGGCCGCCGAGAGGTCGCCGGAAATCAGTTTCGCTTGCAGTTGCACCAGACGCGCCGCCTGCTCGGATTGTTTCTTTTCCAGCAGCACAAGCCGTTGCTCGGCGTCTTTCAGTTTCCGCTCGGTCTCATAACGATGGTTCCTCTCCGCGGAAATCATGGCGGCTGCGACCAGAAGCAGGCAGAAGACCAGCAGCAGCATGGATTCGGCCATGGTCAGGCCGAGGATCAGCCCGCGATTATAGCCCTTGTGCTCCAGCTTTGGCGCAGTATCCGAGACGCGCATCACCATAGATGCCACCGTCGCTTACGCCTTGGCGCATCCGCCGGCGGTTCGTTTTCGTTGGCCGTGACCGCTGTAATCGCCGCGGAGGGCGGCTCATCCTTCACGGGTACAACCTGGGAATCGACCGGCTTGAATTCAGGTGAAAACGATCGTCCCGGCAAGTCCGCCATGCGGCTCAGCGTCTGCTCGATATTCTTTAACGGCTGCAACTGCGCCTCGGCCATTTCCTTGATGGCAGCAATGGCGGGCGCCAGCTCGGCCCGAACAACGTCTTCGGGCGAGCGGATTTCCTCAAGCTTTTTACCGACGGTTTCGACGGCTGTGCCGAATTTCCCAATGATCTCGGAAAGCTGCGACGTCGTTTCGGTCAGTTGCGCTGCCGCCTCGTTGATCGGCGTGACCGCCTGCTTCGCCAGGACTTCCAGAATCTTCTGGATCTCCTCGCCACTGCGCTCGGCCTGGCGCGCGATTTCCTCGAACCCCTCGGACAGCATCTGGTTGCTGACGCGCCGATAGTGAGAAAACTCGCGCGACGAAGAGTCCAGTTCCGAGCGCACACGGCGGGTCATCTCGGCCAGTTCGTGGCGGACGCTGCGCTCGATATCGATCGGATCGCGGCGCATCTGGTTGAAGAGAATACGGAGCGTGACGCCGGCAATGGTTGAGGTGACGGCGATGCCGAAATTGCGGACGATCGTCTCGATCGACGTCTCGCCGGCAAAGAGGTAGAGCGATACGCCGAGGCTCGACAGGGTGAACAGAAATCCCATGTAGTAGAGATTGTCGCCCGCCTGCTCGTTGTGCAGGCGAAATCCGGCAAAAGCCACCGAGATCCCGAAATAGACTGCCATCAGCAGCAGCGGCACGCCGGTCACGATCGGCAGCGGCCAACCAAGAAGCTTGGACGTCCAGATGAAAATCATGCCGCCGACCGTGACCAGCCCGAAGAGGACCATCGGCCCATAGTCGCGTATGGCCAGCCTCGCTTCAACATCGGCCATCAGCGTATCCCCTCCAATCGGACGAAGCCGTCGAAATAGCCATTATTGCTCTTGATCCACTGCGCCCAGAAATTTGCAAGCTGCTCCATACTGAACTTCATGTTCGGCCTTTGAAAGGCGAGGATCTTGATCATGACACCATCCAGTGACGTCCGGAATTTATCACGCGCCGGGCTCTGCTGGAATTTCTGATAGGAAGCGCCGTCGCGATAGTTCGAGAAGGCGTCGGTATGTTCGATCATGTCGGAGGCGATGTAGAGATGTTTCGGTATGCCACCGGCAGCGCTCGCAAAGACTTCCAGATTGATCTTCTGGATGGCGGCCATGATCGGCGATTGCTTACCCGCCTCCCCGACACTCAGTTTGCCGGCGATATCGGCAAGCGGCTTTGCGAAACCTTTTTCCCAGCGCGCTTGGGCCAGGCGGGGATTGCTGGTCCATTCGTCGACACTGGCACCGCTTCCCGGATTGCAGCCGTGGAAGGTCTGGATGAGCTCGCCCTCTTTCTCCGTCAGCGCGTAGATGTCGATCGCGCCGCCGACCGGCACGTCGGAGACGATTTTCTGGAACTGATTGCGCAGGTCAAGCGCCGTCGTGTCCGCGATCGGATCGGTGACATCGAGCAGGATCGCCGTTTCCGCTTTCGGGCCGTCCACTGGGCAGAGCGAGGCCTGGTCGACCGCGACATTGCCGCTAGCCTTGTAGCGCAGCCAACCATAGGCGCCGACGATACCGAGGGACAGAACGGCGAGGCAAACCGTCGCGATGATAAGGCCGGCCGAACTGCCGGCTCGGCTACGCCGCTTGCGTCGTGCCAATGATGCCCTCCGGGAAAAGATTATCGAGCTTGTGATATTTCTCGATGGCGCTTTCGAACTCGTCACCGATCCGCATGATCTGCTGAGTCAATTCGGTCTGAGCGCTCTGAATGCGCTCACCGAGCACCTTGTCGTCCCATTCCTCGTCCGTGTGCAGAACCGGCGTCAGGCGCTCTAGCCGATAGGACGATGCGAAATAAGCAGGCTCCGGCTCTGCGCGCGCGCCTCTGTTGGCCTCGCGATAGATGGTCAGGAGCGTGTTGGCAGTGCGCTCGAGATGATTTTGATGTTCCAGGAAGAGGCCGGCCGTTCTGGCGCGATGAGCGATAATGGCGGCGATCTCCTGCCGGCGCATGCTGAGATCGCGGATGATCTCTTCGATCTTGCCATTGTGTTCGTCGCGGATATCCCGGAGATCGTCGATCAGATCGAGCTTGCGGGCGATGTAATTGCTTCGCGCCGCATCGAGGCGTTTCTGCACGCCGGCGAACCCCGGATAGGGATCGGTCAGGTAACAGCCATCAATGAAGGCGATGAGCGAGAACATCAAGCCGACGCCAAACAGCATCCAGGAATTCAGCTCCTGCAGACCCAGCGGCGCAGCCTTCAGCCGCTGCATGACCTCCGTTCCGGCGCCAGAGAGGATGGTCGCCGACACTTCGCGGTAATGCGCCAGCGCGATATTGATCGCGAGCGCCACGGCGACATAGGCGATCAAGCCGAGCAGACCGAGCAGCTTCAAGAAGAACGACCTGTGTACAAGGAAACGCACGCAGAAGAAGGAAAACATCAACGCCGCGCCGATGTTCAGGAAGGCGAAGGCCGCCGCCTCGGTGACGCCGCCGACAATGCCCTGCTCGCTCCCCTTGGCAAGGAAGCTGCCGTTCATCACCATCTCTATGAGAATGAGGAAGATGATCAGCGAGACCTTGAAGCCCCAGGCAGCCTTGCTGGAAACCTTTGCTGCGCGCTGCAGCCTGTGCCGAGACTTGAAGTCGACCATCTCGTCCTCGGCGGTCTTCAGATTACGGCGCAGGCCGTGCAGCTCGTCCACGCCGCTCGCGACCTCCGCCTTGAAATCCGAAACGCTGGACGCATTCGCTTGGCGTATCAGCCCGAACTGACCTTCGAAATCGAGATTGCGCAAGCGGCTGTCGAAAGTCTGGAACTGGTCTTCGAGGACCTGGTAAGAGCTTTTCTTTTCCGCCTCCACCCAAGCGATGACGCGCTGCTCGGTCTCATCGAAAGACTGAGCGCTTTGCGCTGGCCGGTTGAGACCGCCATTAGCCGCGCCCTTCTCCTTCAGGCCGAGCGTTGTGCTCAGCTTCTCGATATCGACAACAGGAAACACGTCGGTAGAGGCCTGGAAATCATGGCTAGTCTCCCGAACGGTCTCCCAGAGGCGGTTTAAGGCTTCGAAACGCAACGATCTTCCTCGGCGACACGATCAACTTTAAAAGGACCAGCGATCAACCGATACCGCACTGGTTGTTTCTGGTCCAGCGGCGCTCCCGAGGTTAAAATGCGATTGTGGTAAAGAATAGCCCGAGCCGACGATGCGGAGCTTGAACGTGATACTTGTTCTAAGAAGGGTAGAAGTGCCCATCGAAGAGCACTAACTTCCTCCGATCGTTACAGACCCGGAGATCAAGGATATGGCACCCCTTTCGCTCAGAACCATCTGCATCTACGGCGCAGGCGCGCTCGGCGGCACAATTGCGGCGAAACTGGCTTTGGGATTGAGAGAGCGGGCGACCGTTTCAGTCGTGGCGCGCGGCGAGCATTTGGGAGGCATCCGCGCGGGTGGCTTGCAGGTCTGGGAGGCTCAAGCGGACAGTCCGCTCGTGGCGCAGGTGACCGCAACCGACAATGCGGCGGAGCTCCCGCCGCAGGACTTGATAATCACAGGGCTCAAGGGCCATCAGCTCGATGCGGCAGCGCCCGGCATCGCTAAGCTCCTGCATGACCGGACGCGTGTCGTGATGGTTCTGAACGGCATACCCTGGTGGTATTTCCATCGGGATGAGCAAAGCGGCCACGCCGAACGCCAGATGGAAGAGCTCGATCCGAACGGCAATCTTTGGCGACTGATCGGGCCTGAGCGCGTTATCGGTTGCGTCGCCTATCAGGGCGCCGAGGTTATCAATCCCGGCGAGATCAGGCTCAGCAACAACGGCCATTTCGTCCTCGGGGAACCCTCCGGCGAAGTAACCGGCGACATCGAAACGATCGCGGCTCTCCTGAAGCAGGCCAGTATCAATGTCTCAATCTCACCACGCATTCGCGACGAGATCTGGAGCAAGCTGATGGGCAATGCCGCCTTCAATCCGATCAGCGCTCTCACACGGGCGCTGATGTCCGACATCATGAACAACCCTGCCCTTTCTGCCATGGTCGGCCAGGTGATGAACGAGGTGAGAGTCGTTGCGGAAGCCTTGGGCGCGCGTCTGGCGATTTCCGTCGACGAACGCCTCGAGCGCTCCCGCCGGATCGGCCCGGTACGCACCTCGATGCTGCAGGATCTGCTGGCCGGCAAGCCGCTGGAAATCACGCCGCTGGTCGGCATGGTCGTCTCGCTCGGCAAGCTCACCGGTGTCCCGACACCGACCTCAGCGACAATCCTGACGCTGGTGACGCAGTTGGACCGGGAGAACTTGCGGGCGGCGGGATAAGCCTGTCCCCGCAGCCAAAGGCGCCCTCGGCAAGGGAGCGAAGCACGATCACCCCTACTTCTATTGCGCTCGGCTAAGTTCTTGGGCGAGTCCGATTAGAAGCCCTTCAGGCCCACGAATGTAGCAGAGCTGATACGCGTCTTTATACTGCACGACTTCACCTACAAGCTGCGCGCCGCGCGTACGGAGCCTTTCAAGCGTCCCGTCGAGGTCGTCCACGGCGAACATGACGCGGAGATATCCCAGGGCGTTGACCGGGGCATTCCGGTGATCTGCGACGACAGGGGGCGTGAGGAAGCGGGAGAGCTCGATCCTGCTGTGGCCGTCTGGCGTGCGCATCATGGCAATCTCGACACGCTGATCGCCCAGTCCAGTGACACGTCCGGCCCATTCTCCTTCGATCGTGGCCCGACCTTCCAGTTCGAGGCCGAGTTCGCGAAAGAAATCAATCGTCCCTTCGAGGTCTTCGACGACGATTCCTACGTTGTCCATCCGCTTGAGCGTCATGTTTCCAATCTCCAAGAAGTCGTTTCAATCTACGAGCTGTCGCCTCCCCTAACAACGGCCGCGGCACTGCATTTCGCGACGAAGGAATGCAACTATAATCCAGCCGATATATACACACTCCGCAGGGATGGATGTTCGAGCTCGATGGTTTGGCGATTATCCCCAAACCTACATCGTAGCAATTCGAAACAGGCTTCGATCGCCTCACGGCACCCGGTCCAACGCTTCCTTAACCGGCACTTGCTTAAAATAACGGCCGGGTGTCACCAGAGTAAAAGAGCAATGTCAAAGCCTGCCTTCCGTTACAGCCATTACGATCTAGGCGAGCAACGTGCCGGCACCGTGATCGAGATCACGCTGTCGGCCATCGCCAATGTCCGGTTGATGAACAGCTCGAATTTCGAGCGCTTTACGGAAACTCTGAAGCATCAGTTCCTCGGCGGCGTCGCCAAGAAATCGCCGATCCGGCTGTCCATTCCGGAGACGGGCCATTGGCATCTGGTCGTGGACATGGAGGGCCATAACGGGTTGGCGGAATCGAGCGTGAAGATGATCGACAAGGCCTCGGCGCCGCGCATACAGAAGGCAGCGGAAAACGTCACCGCCAGGTGACGTCTATCCTATTGTTCACCGCGCTCCTTGCGCAGCTTCGCCCACCAGTCCAGCCGCTTGCGGATTTCGCGCTCGAACCCACGCTCCGGCGGATCGTAGAAGATCTGGCGGCCCATCTTCTCCGGAAAATAATTCTGGCCCGAAAAGGCATCGGGTTCGTCGTGATCGTAGCGGTAGCCGTCGCCATATCCCTCCGTGCGCATCAGCTTCGTCGGTGCATTGAGGATATGTTTGGGCGGCAGCAATGAGCCGTTCTGCTTGGCGGCCTGCGTGGCGGCCTTGAAGGCGGTGTAGACGGCGTTCGATTTCGGGGCGGTGGCGAGATAGACGCAGGCCTCGGCTAGCGCCAATTCACCTTCCGGTGACCCCAGATAATCATAGGCATCCTTGGCGGCGTTGCAGATGACCAGCGCCTGCGGATCGGCAAGACCGATATCCTCCACCGCCATGCGCACCAGCCGCCTTCCGAGATAAAGCGGGTCTTCGCCGGCGTCGAACATGCGGGCGAGATAGTAGAGCGCCGCATCGGGGTCGGAGCCGCGCACGGACTTATGCAGAGCCGAGATCAGATTGTAATGGCCGTCCTGCGCCTTGTCGTAGACCGGCGCCCGGCGCTGCACGATCTTGACCAACGCGTCGGGATCGAAAAGCTCGTCCTTGCGCGCGGCACGCCAGACTTCTTCGGCAAGCGTCAGCACAGAGCGGCCATCGCCATCGGCCATGCGGATCAGGCTGGCGCGGGCATCCTCGGTCAATGGCAGCGGCCGGCCTTCCGCCTGCTCAGCGCGACGCAGCAGTTCTTCCAGGCTTTCCTCGTCATGCGCGCGAAAGGTCAGGACGCGCGCGCGGGACAGGAGAGCGGCGTTGAGCTCGAAAGACGGATTCTCGGTGGTCGCACCGACCAGGATGACAGTGCCATCCTCCATGACCGGCAGGAAGCTATCCTGCTGGGCGCGGTTGAAGCGATGGATCTCATCAACGAAAAGCAGCGTTTGGCGGCCATCCATGCGACGCAGGCGTGCGGCTTCAAACACCTTCTTCAGGTCGGCGACGCCGGAGAAGATTGCCGAGATTTGCTCGAAGGCCAAACCCGCCTCGCCCGACAGCAGCCGTGCTACCGTCGTCTTGCCGGTGCCGGGCGGCCCCCAGAAGATCATGGAGCCGAGCGAGCCGGAGTCGATCATCCGCCGCAGCGCTCCGTCCTCGCCGGTCAGATGTGGCTGACCGGTGACATCTGCCAAGGTTTGCGGCCGCAGACGGTCGGCGAGAGGCCGCCTCTTGGCGACCTCCTCCGGTATCCGTGGTGCAAACAGATCATCGCTCATCGGAAGAACTGCCGGATGCGTTGGCCGTCACGCTCGATTTCGACGCGCCAGAAGCTCGGATTGCCGGTAACGGCCTGCTGCAGCACGTCCGTCGAGGTGATCGCGACGCCGTTGACGGAAACGACGATATCCTTCGGCGCAAAACCAAGGCGCTCGGCCGGCGAATCCGCCTTCAGATTCTCGACCACGACGCCGTTCGCATCCGGCGGCAGATGCAATTCATCGGCGACGCGCGGCGACAGGTTGGCGACGGTCGCACCCGAGAAGGGATTGTTGCCCTGGATCAGCTTTTCCTCCCGCGGCGTGGATTCCGGCGCCGCAGCAAGCGTCATGCTGTCGTGCTGTTCCTTGCCGTTGTCCAGAACGGTCAAATCAACGGTCGCACCGAGGCCGGCGGTCGTCAGACGGTAACCAAGCGCATCCGGATGTTCGACGGGGATATTGTTGACGGCCGTGACGACCTCACCAACCTTCAGGCCAGCCTTCGCCGCAGGCCCGCCTTCGACCACCTTTGTCACAAGCGCACCGCGCACCTTGTCGAGCCCGAGCGCTTCGGCAACATCAGACGTGACCGGTTCAAAGGAAGCGCCGATATAGGGGCGATCGAAGGTCTTGTCGCCGCGATCGGCGGCAGCGAGAAAAACCTTGACCAGATTGGCGGGGATGGCAAAGCCGATGCCATTCGAGCCACCGCCCTGGGAAAAGATGGCCGTGTTGAGGCCAATCAGTTCGCCCGTCATGTTCATCAGAGCGCCACCGGAATTGCCGGGATTGATCGAGGCATCGGTCTGGATGAAGAAGCCGACCTCGTTCTTCACCTGGTTGCGCGCCAGCGCCGACACGATGCCGCTCGTCACCGTCTGGCCGACGCCAAAGGGGTTGCCGATTGCCAGCACGAGATCGCCCACTTCGACGGCATCGGAATTGCCGATTGGCAGGGCGGGGAAGCTCTGACTCTTTGATTGGATCTTCAGGACAGCGAGATCGACCCGATCATCCTTCAGGACGACATCACAGGGAAACTCGCGGCCATCAGACAGCGCGATCTTGATATCATCAGCGCCATCGATGACGTGGTTGTTGGTGATGACGGTGCCGTTCGCCTCGACGATGACACCGGAGCCTAGCGAGGCCTGCTTCTCGGTGCGATTCGGCATGCGCTGACCGAAGAACTGTTCGAAGAAGGGATCGCCGGCAAAAGGCGACCGTTGCTGTACCTGCCGCTCTGCATAGACATTGACCACAGCGCCGGCCGTCTGCTTGACCAGCGGTGCGAACGAAAGCTGCATTTGCATCTGGCTCTGCGGCACGGACTTGGCAGTCTGCGCCTCGGCAGAAAGCGGCATCGTCATGATGACGGCGATCATCGAAATGGCGGTGCGCTTCAGCAGGACCTGCATGGAATTTTCCTTCTTTAATGCTCTTGAAACAACGTTGTAGCGTCCGACGCTAGAAAGAAAAGAGGGCGGAAGCATGAAGTATAATTGGTGGTCCACGCGCGGGAAGAACAGGTATGATGAACAAAAACGCGTGATTGCGCATTTCGTTTCGGAAACCGGCAGATGGAGCAAAATCATGCGATCAACCAGCCTTGCGGCAGTCTTTCTCGTTACCTCCCTAGCGACGGCCAACACGTCGGAGGCCGCGAGCTTCAATTGCAATTCGCAGACCCTTCAACCGGACGAGAAGACGATCTGCGATAATAGAGCGCTCAACGATGCCGACGTGAAGATGGTGACGACCTTCGACCTGCTCTCCGGCCTGCTCGCAATGGGCTCACGCGGCACGCTGCAAGACGAGCAGACGGCCTGGCTGAAGAAGCGGCAGGCATGTGGTGCCGATGCCGCTTGCATCAAGGGAGCTTATGACGAACGGCTGAAAGCGCTGGATGAGACGTATAAGCGGATCAATCGGCCGCTTTAGCGGGCCTCTTGCTCTGTCGTCTCCTCGCCCCGTGTAAACGAGGAGAGGGCTACGGTAAGGGGCTACCGCGGTCCGGCAAACTCTGCCGTCGCGGCTGATTTCGAGAAGGCCCTCATCCGACTTGGGACAATTTCGCTGTGCTCAATTGTCCCAGCCCACCTCCTCCCCGCCCCTTCGACAAGCTCAGGACGGAGCGAAGGGCTTGATTACTTCCCGCCCAAATCCCTAACTGCGCCACGGTCAGCACTGGTCGCGAAGGCCGCATAGGCCTTCAGCGCCGTCGTAACGTTGCGCTTGCGCTGTTCTGCCGGGTGCCAGCCCTTAGCGTTCTGCGCTTCGCGGCGGGCAGCGAGTTCCTTTTCGTCGACGCGCAGGCTGATGGTGCGATTCGGGATGTCGATGTCGATCATGTCGCCTTCACGCACCAGGCCGATCATGCCACCATTGGCGGCTTCAGGCGAAACGTGGCCGATGGAGAGGCCCGAAGTGCCGCCGGAGAAGCGGCCGTCGGTGATCAGCGCGCAGGCTTTGCCGAGGCCCTTCGACTTCAGATAGCTGGTCGGGTAGAGCATTTCCTGCATGCCCGGGCCGCCCTTCGGGCCTTCATAGCGGATAACGACGACGTCGCCGGCCTTGATCTCATTGCTGAGGATCGCCTTGACGGATGCGTCCTGGCTTTCGAAGACCCGGGCCGGGCCAGAGAATTTCAGGATCGATTCATCGACGCCGGCCGTCTTCACGATGCAGCCATCGAGCGCGAGATTGCCCTTGAGAACAGCGAGACCGCCATCCTTGGAGAAGGGATGTTCCATAGAGCGGATAACACCATTCTGACGGTCGGTGTCGAGTTCTTCCCAACGTGCGTTCTGGCTGAAAGCAACCTGGGTCGGAATGCCGCCCGGTGCTGCGCGGAAGAACTCCCGCACGCTTTCGCTGTTGGTGCGGGTGATGTCCCAGCGGTCGATGGCATCGCCGAGGGTTTCGGCGTGAACGGTCGGGCAATCGCGGTTGATCAGGCCACCCTTGTCGAGTTCGCCGAGGATCGACATGATGCCGCCGGCGCGATGCACATCTTCCATATGTACGTCGCTCTTGGCGGGTGCGACCTTCGACAGGCAGGGCACGCGACGCGACAGGGCGTCGATGTCGGCCATGGTGAAATCGACTTCGCCTTCATGCGCGGCCGCGAGAATGTGCAGAACCGTGTTGGTGGAGCCGCCCATGGCAATGTCGAGCGCCATAGCGTTCTCGAAAGCCTGCTTCGAAGCGATGGAACGCGGCAGGACGGATGCGTCCTCCTGCTCGTAATAGCGGCGGGCGAGATCGACGATCAGATGGCCGGCTTCGACGAAGAGGCGCTTGCGGTCGCCATGCGTGGCAAGCGTCGAGCCGTTGCCCGGCAGCGACAAGCCGAGAGCCTCGGTCAGGCAGTTCATCGAATTGGCCGTGAACATGCCCGAGCAGGAGCCGCAGGTCGGACAGGCCGAACGCTCGATAACCTGAACGTCTTCATCGCTGATCTTGTCGTCGGCCGCGGCAACCATGGCGTCGACGAGATCGAGCGCATGCTTCTTGCCGTGCAGGACGACCTTGCCGGCTTCCATAGGGCCGCCGGAAACGAAGACCGTCGGGATGTTCAGGCGCAGTGAGGCCATCAGCATGCCGGGGGTGATCTTGTCGCAATTGGAGATGCAGACCATGGCATCGGCGCAATGGGCATTGACCATATATTCGACGCTGTCGGCAATCAGCTCGCGCGACGGCAGCGAATAGAGCATGCCGTCATGGCCCATGGCGATACCGTCGTCGACGGCGATGGTGTTGAACTCCTTGGCGACGCCGCCGGCGGCTTCGATTTCGCGCGCCACGAGCTGGCCGAGGTCCTTGAGGTGGACATGGCCGGGCACGAACTGCGTGAAGGAGTTGACCACCGCAATGATGGGCTTGCCGAAATCGCTATCCTTCATGCCCGTCGCGCGCCAAAGGCCGCGCGCACCGGCCATGTTGCGCCCGTGGGTCGTGGTTCTGGAACGATAAGCTGGCATCGTGTCTTCCTCGTCGTCTTGGAAATTGTGAGGCGCCGGCCGGCCAGAGGCTTTGCGCCGAAAGGAGCGCCGACATTCCTGCTTTTTGGAAATGTCCTAATCCAATCGAGCCGGACTGTCACTATCAACTCGACCGAATCCGGTACGCCGCAAGGGCAAGCTAGTCTCTGGCTCAGTCATCAGCGAAATGACATAGACAACACAAAGGGCTGTTTATTCCATCACGGAAGCACACAAAAAGTTGGTTTCCGTTGAAAAGAAATAACGTCGTAAGACGGTAACAAATCATGTTTCTCCCGCGTAGAGGCCGTATCATCTCTACGATCGTAGAAAGGAATATCGTAATGCCGTCCTATCGCCCGCCGAAGATCGCCTCTTCCGAGATCACGCCGCGCTCGGTCTATCTGAGGCGCCGGGAATTCCTGACGGCTGCGGCCGGCGCCGGCCTTGCGATTGCCAGCGGCAAAAGCGCTTTTGCCGCTACGTTGAACGCCACCAAGAGCAACTATACGGTCGACGAGAAGCTGACGCCGCTCAAGGACGTCACCACCTACAACAATTTCTATGAATTCGGTCTCGACAAGGCCGATCCGGCGAGGCTTTCGGGCAACTTCAAGCCGCGGCCCTGGACCGTCAAGGTCGATGGCATGGTCGGCAAACCCGGCACATTCGACATCGATGCGCTGATCAAGGAGTTTCCGACGGAAGAGCGCGTCTACCGCATGCGCTGCGTCGAGGCCTGGTCGATGGTCATCCCCTGGGACGGCTTTCCTCTCTCGGCCCTGCTCGACAAGGTCGAGCCGCTGGGCAGTGCCAAATTCATCGCCTTCGAAACGGTCGTACGGCCGGAGGAGATGCCCGGGCAGTCAGGCGTTTTCCAGTCGCTGAACTGGCCCTATGTCGAAGGCCTGCGGCTCGATGAAGCGTGCAATCCGCTGACACTTTTGGCTGTCGGTCTCTACGGCGAGACATTGCCGAATGCGAACGGCGCGCCGATCCGCCTTGTCGTGCCGTGGAAATATGGCTTCAAGGGCATCAAGTCGATCGTGCGCATCACCCTCACCGACAAGCAGCCAATAAACACTTGGCAAGCGACCAACGGCCAGGAATATGGCTTCTATGCCAACGTCAATCCGGCGGTGGATCATCCGCGCTGGAGCCAGGCGACCGAGCGCCGCATCGGCGAAGGCGGCTTCTTCGGCGCCAATCGTCACCCCACCCTGCCCTTCAACGGCTATGCCGATCAGGTCGCAAGCCTCTACGCCGGCATGGACCTGAGGGCGAATTTCTGATGGCTCTTTCCCTCGCCCTGCCCAAACGCTGGCAGCCGGCTTCCGTCTGGGCGCTTTATGTCATCGGTCTGATACCGGCCGCATGGGAATTCTATCTCGGCGCCACGGATCAGCTCGGCGCCGATGCGGTGAAGACCTTCGAGCTCTTCCTCGGGCTCTGGGCAATCCGCTTTCTGCTTCTGACGCTCGCCATCACTCCGGCACGCGATCTCTTTGGGTGGAACTACCTACGCTACCGGAGAGCGCTCGGCCTGCTTTGCTTCTACTACGCGCTGTTTCACCTGGCCGTTTACATGATCCTCGACCAGGCGCTCGACGTGCAGGCCGTCATCGACGATGTGCTGAAGCGGCCCTTCATCATGTTCGGCATGGCGGGGCTGGTCATGCTGCTGGCGCTGGCCGTGACGTCCAACAATTTTTCGATCAAACGTCTTGGCAAGACATGGATCTGGCTGCATCGGCTGGTCTATATCATCGCCGCCTGCGGCGCGCTGCATTTCGCGCTGTCGACCAAAGTGCTGTCGCTGGAGCAATATATCTATATCGGCTTGCTGATCGTCATGATCCTCTATCGGTCGTATCGGCCGATCATGATGGAGAAGCGCAGGGCAGCGCGGAAACCGATAGCCGTTTCCCGCTCCAGGGCCGCCTGAAGCGATCGCGATCTTTGAATAGCGTTCAAACCGAAGGTTTAGGCCTTGGCAGCGCACGATCAAGTACCAGCGCCACCGCAATACCGATGACATAGGCCAGGATATTCCAGAGCGAAAAGACTCGACCCAGCAACAAAGCTCCGGCGGTGGTCAATCGAAATGCGTCCAGCGCCGGCATATGCCAAAGCCTGAATAGCTCAACCAACACAGCCAAGATAAGCGCCACCGAGGCGATCCTGAAACGACCTGCCGAAACGAAGATTATCGCCAGGAGCCAATAGACCATCGCTCCCCACAATAGCGAGCCGCCATATTTGACGGCGACAAAGGTCAGATGCATCGCATAGCCATATCGCCGAAGCGCCAGGCCGCTGATTATGGTCAGCAGCAGTGCCGAGAACAAAAATACCCTTTCGCGTGTCTTTTTTCCCTGCGTGTCCATCGGCATCCTCACTGACAAATGCGCACAGGCCAGCACGCGACGCAGCAATGCAGCGCCGCTATTCCATAGCGATCTGGGGCATAAAAGTCCGCCCCGGCGGACCGTGGTGGACCGTAAACGACAAAAGGCCGGATGATCACTCATCCGGCCTCTTAATTCTATATTCGAAGCGAGCCGATTAAGCGGCTGCAGCTTCTTCTTCAGCAGCAACGCGAGCCTTGTCGGCTGCGCCCTTGGCGAGCGTGTCGCGATCGACGAATTCGACGACTGCGAGAGCGGCGTTGTCGCCCTGGCGGAAGCCAGCCTTCATGATGCGCAGATAGCCGCCGTTGCGGGTGGCGTAGCGCGAAGCGATCGTGTCGAACAGCTTCGAAACGACGGCTGCGTCGCGGATCTGCGAGATGGCCTGACGACGAGCGTGCAGGTCGCCGCGCTTGCCGAGGGTGACCAGCTTCTCGACGATCGGACGAATTTCCTTCGCCTTCGGGAGCGTGGTGACGATCTGCTCATGGGTAATGAGCGAAGCCGCCATGTTGGCGAACATCGCCTTACGGTGGCTAGCGGTTCTATTCAGCTTGCGGCCGGCTTTACCGTGGCGCATGGCTATTCTCCTTCACTTGCAGACATTCGCCCGCAGTTTGATTGGTTAGTATTGGTCTTCGTAACGCTTGGCGAGATCTTCGATGTTCTCCGGCGGCCATGCCGGCACTTCCATGCCGAGATGCAGGCCCATGGAAGCGAGAACTTCCTTGATTTCGTTCAGCGACTTGCGACCAAAATTCGGCGTGCGGAGCATTTCTGCTTCGGTCTTCTGAATGAGGTCGCCGATATAGACGATGTTGTCGTTCTTCAGGCAGTTTGCCGAGCGAACAGACAGTTCCAGTTCGTCCACCTTCTTGAGGAGCGCCGGGTTGAAAGCAAGTTCGGTGACTGCTTCTTCTTCGGCTTCCTTCTGCGGCTCGTCGAAGTTGACGAAGACGCCAAGCTGATCCTGGAGGATGCGAGCCGCAAAAGCGACGGCATCTTCACCGGTGATCGAGCCATCGGTTTCGATCGACATGCTCAGCTTGTCGTAGTCGAGAACCTGTCCTTCGCGGGTGTTTTCAACCTTGTAGGACACCTTCTTGACCGGCGAATAGAGGCTGTCGACCGGGATGAGGCCGATCGGAGCATCTTCCGCACGATTGCGCTCGGCGGGCACATAGCCCTTGCCGTTGTTGACGGTGAACTCCATGCGGATTTCGGCGCCCTCGTCGAGCGTGCAGATGACATGCTCGGGGTTGAGGATTTCGATATCGCCGACCGTCTGGATGTCGCCAGCCGTTACCACGCCTGGGCCCTGCTTGCGGACGACCATGCGCTTGCTGTCATCGCCGTCCATCTTGATGGCGATTTCCTTGATGTTCAGCACGATGTCCGTCACGTCTTCCCGAACACCCGGGATAGAGGAGAACTCATGCAGCACGCCGTCGATCTGCACGGCCGTCACAGCGGCGCCGCGCAAAGAGGACAGCAGAACGCGACGCAGCGCGTTGCCGAGGGTGAGACCGAAGCCACGTTCCAGCGGTTCAGCCACGAGCGTCGCCTTGGTGCGACCGCCCGAGGAGAACTCGACCTTGTTCGGCTTGATCAGTTCCTGCCAGTTTTTCTGAATCATGTTCTTGCCTTCCGTTCGTTGCCACCATCCAATCGTGACAACCGAGCTTGAGAAGCACCGAGCCGGACACAAATGCGCCGGCTGGTGCCGTGAGTGGCGATGATCAGACGCGGCGCTTCTTGCGCGGGCGGCAACCATTGTGCGGGATCGGGGTCACGTCGCGGATGGACGTGATCATGAAACCGGCAGCCTGGAGCGCGCGCAGAGCAGATTCACGGCCGGAGCCCGGACCGCAAACTTCGACTTCCAGCGACTTCATGCCATGTTCCTGGGCCTTCTTGGCGCAGTCTTCAGCAGCGATCTGAGCAGCGAACGGAGTCGACTTGCGCGAACCCTTGAAGCCCTTGGCACCAGCGGACGACCAGGCAATGGCGTTGCCCTGTGCGTCGGTGATGGTGATCATCGTGTTGTTGAAGGTCGAATTGACGTGCGCAACGCCCGACGTGATATTCTTGCGCTCGCGACGGCGAACGCGGACGGCTTCCTTGGCCATGGTAGTCCTTTCTTGGATCTCTTCACCGCCGTAATGCCAGCGGCTACACCGGAACGACGCCTGTATAGCCCCGTTCCAAATTCAAAAGAGGCCGGCGCAGACCGCCAGCCTCCCAAATCCGGCTTCCCGGAAATTACTTCTTCTTACCAGCAATAGCCTTTGCCGGACCCTTGCGGGTGCGGGCATTGGTATGGGTGCGCTGGCCGCGAACCGGCAGGCCGCGACGATGACGCAGGCCGCGGTAGCTGCCAAGGTCCATCAGACGCTTGATGTTCATTGCGGTTTCGCGACGAAGGTCGCCTTCGACCTGATAGTCGCGGTCGATGGTTTCGCGGATCTGCAGAACTTCTGCGTCCGTCAACTGATTGACGCGACGCTCAGCCGGAATACCGACCTTCTCGCAGATTTCCTGTGCAAACTTCGGTCCGATCCCGTGAATGTAACGAAGCGCAATTACTACGCGCTTTGCAGTCGGGATGTTGACGCCAGCGATACGAGCCACGCCTGTTCTCCTTGCATTCCCTCCGCCCGGGCAGAGGTCTTTGTTATGCAGCCCTGGAGCTGCTTGTTCAAACTTGGGTCCGCAACACGTCAAAACGACCGTACCCGGACTTCCCTACGGAAATCCGCGCCGATCGCATGGCATGTCGCGAGTTGGCGCGGTGTTTAGCGGAATCAGCGCAAAAAAGCAACCGCTCCGGCAAGTTTATTTTAGACCACCTACAGCTTGGACAGGATGGCCTCGATATCGGCGGTCACATGTTCGATATCGGCCATGCCGTCTACCGACTGCAGCTTGCCCTTGGCATAGTAATAGCCGATGAGCGGCGACGTTTCCTTGTAGTAGACCTGCAGACGCTCCACGACCGTTTCTCTATTGTCGTCGGCGCGGCGCTTGAAATGCGTGGAACCGCAGCGGTCACACACCCCTTCTACCCTCGGCTTCAAGTTTTCGTCGTGATAACCGGAGCCACAGTTGGCGCAAGTGTAACGGCCCGAAATACGATCGGCGAGTACGGCGTCATCCACCTTGATCTCGATCACGGCGGAAAGGTTGAGACCTTTCTCCCTCAGCATCGCCTCCGTCGCATCAGCTTGAACAAGCGTGCGCGGATAACCGTCAAGAATGAAGCCCTTGGCGCAATCCGGTTGGTCGATACGCTCGGACACGATCGCGTTGACTATTTCGTCTGAAACGAGCTTGCCGGCGTCCATGACAGCTTTGGCGCGCTTGCCAACGTCTGTCCCGGCTGCCACCGCGGCTCTCAGCATGTCGCCCGTGGAAAGCTGCGGAATGCCGTACCTTTCCACGATACGCTGGGCCTGGGTCCCCTTACCTGCTCCCGGCGGCCCCAAAAGTATCAATCTCATCGCCCCCTCTTTCCTCCACGCAGCTTCGATTTCTTGATCAGGCCTTCATATTGCTGTGCAATCAGGTGACCCTGAATCTGTGCCACCGTATCGAGCGTTACGCTAACCACGATCAGAAGCGAAGTGCCACCCAGGGACAGCGGAATACCTGTCTGGGACACGAGAATTTCGGGCAGAATGCAGACGAAGACAAGGTAGATCGCGCCGATCACCGTGATTCGGGTCAGCACATAATCGATATACTCGGCGGTGCGCTCACCCGGGCGAATGCCTGGAATGAAGCCGCCATGCTTCTTCAGATTGTCGGCCGTATCCTTTGGATTGAAGACGAGCGCGGTGTAGAAGAAGGCGAAAAAGGCGATCAGGGCACCGTAGAGCACCATGTAGACCGGCTGCCCGTGACCGAGGGCCGCAACGATGGAGGTGACCCACGTCGGCAGGGCCGTGTTGTTGCCAAGGCCGGCGACGGTCGCAGGCAGCAGCAGCAGCGACGATGCGAAGATCGCTGGAATAACACCTGATGTATTGAGCTTCAGCGGCAGGTGCGAGGTATCGCCCTGAAACATGCGGGTGCCGACCTGGCGCTTCGGATACTGGATCAACAGGCGGCGCTGTGCGCGCTCCACGAAGACGATAAGCCCGATGACCAGGACAGCCACAACGAGCACGGCCAGAATAAGGCCGGTCGACAAAGCGCCTGTACGACCGAGCTCCAGCGTACCGGCAACCGCGGTCGGCAGGCCTGCTGCGATACCAGCAAAGATGATCAGAGAAATACCGTTGCCGATGCCGCGCGAGGTGACCTGTTCACCAAGCCACATAAGGAACATCGTGCCGCCGAGCAGCGTGACGACAGTCGAAAGGCGGAAGAACCAGCCTGGATCGATGACCACGCCGTTACCGTGCTCCAGGCCGATTGCAATGCCATAGGCCTGCAGGGCGCCGAGCAGCACCGTGCCGTAACGGGTGTACTGGTTGATGATCTTGCGGCCCTGCTCGCCTTCCTTCTTGAGGTTTTCGAGCGCCGGCACGACCGAGGTCATGAGCTGCACGATGATCGAAGCGGAAATATAGGGCATGATACCGAGCGCGAAAATTGCCATACGCTGCACGGCGCCGCCGGAAAACATGTTGAAAAGGCCGAGGATGCCGCCGGACTGATTGTGAAAGGCTTGGGCATAGGCCGCCGGATTGAGGCCAGGGATCGGGATGTGCGTACCCAGACGGTAGACGAGGAGAGCGCCGAGCGTGAACCACAGTCGCTTCTTGAGATCCTCGGCTTTGGCAAAGGTCGAAAAATTGAGATTGGATGCCAATTGTTCCGCTGCAGAAGCCATGCAAATCTCCGCATTACCAATTCCGGCATAATCGGCCGGGTCCGGAATCAGTCTTTAATTGTTCAAAAGCCGGGCTTTGGACGGATTGCACTGCAATCGGATGCCTCACCCTTGGTTCCCGTTATTCCCTGAAAAGACACCGCTGCGTCGTTCAGGTTCGTGAGGCTCACATATGGGAGCAAAATCGCCCGGTGTGAAGCACCCCGGGCGATTTATTGATAAGATTATTCTGCGACAGAAGCGAGCAGCTTGATGGAACCGCCAGCCTTTTCGATCTTTTCGACCGCCGGCTTGGAGGCACCTGCAACTTCCAGCGAAAGCTTAGCCTTCAGTTCGCCGTCCGAGAGAACGCGTACGCCGTCCTTGACGCGGCGAATCACGCCTGCAGCCTTCAGAGCTGCAGCATCGACGGTTGCTTTTGCATCGAGCTTGCCGGCATCGACGGCAGCCTGGATGCGAGCCAGCGACACGACGACATAATCGGCAGCGAAGATGTTGGTGAAGCCGCGCTTCGGCAGACGACGGTAGATGGGCATCTGACCGCCTTCGAAGCCGTTGATGGCAACACCCGAACGGGACTTCTGACCCTTCACACCACGGCCGCCGGTCTTGCCGGAGCCGGAGCCGATGCCGCGGCCGAGGCGCTTGCGGCTATGGGTCGAGCCTTCGTTATCCTTGATCTCATTCAGTTTCATAGCGAATACCTCCGGCTCACTTCTCGTCGACAACGCGAACGAGATGCTGGACAGCACGGATCATGCCACGAACGGCCGGAGTGTCTTCCAGCGTGCGGCGACGGTGCATCTTGTTCAGTCCGAGACCGATCAGCGTCTTCTGCTGAACATCCGGACGGCGGATCGGGCTGCCAATCTGCTCGACCGTAACGGTCGCCTTGGCTTCAGCCTTCTTGGTCGTCTTGGCCATAGGTCAAACTCCCTTATTCTTCGGAGGCGTTGCCCGAGGAGGTACGGCGAGCCTGCAGGGTGGCATACTTGATGCCGCGCTGAGCTGCGATGTCCTTCGGGTGAACCTGGTGCTTCAGGGCGTCGAACGTGGCGCGAACCATGTTGTAGGGGTTCGACGAACCGGTCGACTTAGCGACGACGTCATGAACGCCGAGCGTTTCGAAAACGGCGCGCATCGGGCCGCCGGCGATGATACCGGTACCGACCTTGGCCGAGCGCAGCAGAACCTTGCCGGCGCCATGGCGGCCATGAACATCGTGATGCAGCGTACGGCCGTCACGCAGCGGTACGAAGATCATGTCGCGCTTGGCGCTCTCGGTGGCCTTACGGATCGCTTCCGGTACTTCGCGTGCCTTGCCATGACCGAAGCCTACGCGGCCCTTCTGGTCACCGACGACGACGAGAGCGGCGAAACCGAAACGGCGGCCACCCTTTACGACCTTGGCGACGCGGTTGATCGCGACCAGCTTGTCGACGAATTCGCTATCGCGCTCTTCACGGCTCTGGCGGTCTTCCCGCGGAGCCCTCTTTTCCTGTGCCATTGTCCTCTTCCTTTTTCTTTTCCGGGTGCAATCGGCAAACAAAACGAAGACCGCATCGACCTCCCGAAGGAGATCAGCGGTCCGGTGATATCCGGCCGGCGCTCGAAAGCTACCGGCCGGAAACTTGTTCAGAAGGTCAGACCGCCTTCGCGGGCTGCATCGGCCAGAGCCTTAATGCGGCCGTGATAGATGAAGGCGCCGCGGTCGAACACGACTTCCTTGACGCCGGCCTTGGAGGCGCGCTCGGCAACGAGCTTGCCAACCAGGGCAGCGGCTGCGGTGTCGGCACCGGTCTTCAGAGAACCGCGCAGATCCTTGTCGAGGGTGGAGGCAGACGCAAGCGTCTTGCCGGCCACATCATCGATGACCTGGGCGTAGATGTTCTTCGACGAGCGATGAACCGACAGGCGCGGACGGCCATTGGCCACCGACTTGAGTTGACGGCGCACGCGGTTGGCGCGACGCGCAAGTGCTTCTTTCCTGCTAGCCATTTCGCGTGATCCTTACTTCTTCTTGCCTTCTTTGCGGACGATCCGCTCTTCGGCATACTTCACGCCCTTGCCCTTGTAGGGCTCGGGACCGCGGTATTCGCGGATTTCAGCGGCAACCTGGCCAACCTGCTGCTTGTTGATGCCGGTGACGACGATTTCCGTCGGCTTCGGCACAGCGATCGTGATGCCCTGCGGCGGCTCATAAACCACGTCATGGCTGAAGCCGAGCGCGAGCTGCAGGTTCTTGCCCTGCATGGCGGCACGGTAGCCGACGCCGTTGATTTCGAGCTTGCGCTCGTAGCCGTCCTTGACACCCTTCAGGATGTTCTCGATCATCGTGCGGGACATGCCCCACTTTGCGCGAGCATCCTTGGAGTTGCTGAGCGGCGTTACGACAATTGCGTTGTTTTCCAGCTTGAGACCGATTTCGTCGTTAGCAACGAAAACCAGTTCGCCCTTGGGGCCCTTAGCAGTCACCTTCTGGCCTTCAACCGAGGCCGTGATTCCTGCAGGCACCTGAACGGGCTTTTTACCGATACGAGACATTTTTCAAACCTGTCTGTTTCGAAGGAGATCCCTGTTCGATCTTAGAAGACCGAGCAGAGAACCTCGCCACCAACATTCTGTTCGCGAGCCTGGTGATCGGCCATCACACCCTTCGGAGTCGAAAGGATGGTGATGCCGAGGCCGTTCGCGACCTGCGGAATGGACTTGACCGAGACATAAACTCGGCGGCCCGGCTTGGACACACGGCCGATCTCACGGATCACCGATGCGCCTTCATAGTACTTGAGCTCGATGTTGAGCTCAGACTTGCCGTTGCCGAAATCGACGACGGAGTAGCCACGGATGTAGCCTTCAGCCTGCAGAACATCGAGAACACGCGCACGAAGCTTGGACGCAGGCGTCGAAACCGACGACTTGCGGCGCGAAGCACCGTTGCGGATACGGGTGAGCATATCGCCCAAAGGATCAGTCATAGTCATCTAATCTGCTCCTTACCAGCTCGACTTGACGACGCCCGGCACTTTGCCGAGGTTGCCGAGTTCACGCAGCGCGATACGCGACATGCGCAGTTTGCGGTAATAGGCGCGCGGGCGGCCCGACACTTCGCAACGATTGCGAATGCGGGTCTTCGATCCATCGCGCGGGAGCGATGCCAGCTTCAGGGTGGCCTTGAACCGGTCTTCGATCGGAAGGGACTGGTTCATGATGATTGCCTTCAGGGCAGCCCGCTTCGCGGACTGGTTGGCAACCGTATTGCGGCGGCGCTTGTTCTTTTCGACTGCGCTTGTCTTCGCCATATCAGGGTTCCTTTTCTACGCTCGTCGTTACGGTTATTGACGGAACGGGAAGTTGAACTCTTTCAGAAGAGCCCGAGCTTCGTCGTCCGTTGTCGCCGTCGTGCAAACGATGATGTCCATGCCCCACATCTGATCAACCTTGTCGTAGTTGATCTCAGGGAACACAATGTGCTCCTTGATGCCCATGGCGAAATTGCCACGACCGTCAAAGCTTTTCGGGTTCAGGCCGCGGAAGTCGCGAACGCGCGGAAGCGCGATGTTGACCAGACGATCCAGGAACTCATACATGCGGGCGCCGCGCAGCGTCACCTTGGCGCCGATCGGCATGTTTTCGCGGACCTTGAAGCCAGCGATGGAGTTGCGTGCACGGGTGATGACCGGCTTCTGGCCAGCGATAGCCGCCAGGTCGGCAGCAGCAACGGTCGGCTTCTTCGAATCAGCCGTCGCTTCGCCAACGCCCATGTTGATCACGATCTTGTCCAGCTTCGGGATCTGCATCTCGTTAGCGTAGGAGAACTTCTCCTGCATGGCTGCACGGATGCGAGCAACGTATTCTTTCTTGAGCCGCGGCTCGTACTTTGCCTCAGCCATCGATCACTTCTCCCGAGGTCTTGGCCACACGGACCTTCTTACCATCTACAACCTTGAAGCCGACGCGGGTCGGCTTGCCGTCCTTGTCGACGATCGCAATGTTGGACAGGTGAAGCGGGGCTTCCTTGCTGATGATGCCGGCTTCCTGGGTCTGCGTCTGGCGCTGGTGGCGCTTGATGACGTTGACGCCACGGACGACCGCGCGGTCTTCCTTCGGCAGCACTTGAATAACTTCGCCGGTACGGCCCTTGTCCTTGCCGGTCAATACGACGACCTTGTCGCCTTTACGGATCTTTTGCATCGCTCCGCTCCTTAAAGTACTTCTGGAGCCAGCGAGATGATCTTCATGTGGTTCTTGGCGCGAAGTTCGCGCGGAACCGGTCCGAAGATACGGGTGCCGATCGGCTCTTTCTTGTTGTCGATGAGGACTGCTGCATTGGTATCGAAGCGGATGACGCTGCCATCCGGACGACGGATGTCCTTGGCGGTGCGAACGACAACCGCCTTCATCACGTCACCCTTCTTCACGCGGCCGCGCGGAATGGCTTCCTTGATCGAAACGACGATGACGTCGCCGATCGAGGCATACTTGCGCTTCGAGCCGCCCAGCACCTTGATGCACATGACACGACGAGCGCCGGAATTATCCGCCACGTCGAGGTTTGTTTGCATCTGAATCATGTCAGGTCGCCTTCTTGTTGTTACCGGAATGGTTGGGCAAAACAGCCCCCTACCCCGGCTTATGGACTAGTGTCTTGTCTGATTTCTCCGGCATTCGCGACCACCTGGGTCGCCTTCGCCGGTCATCAATAAAGCAAAAGAACGCCCGTTCTCGAGCGTCCTGCTTCCAAGCTCGTGCTTCATACAGATATTTCGCCCAAGCGCAAGGGCCTGAGCGAAATTCTGTTACTTGGCCTGGGCGGAAACGACCGTCCAGGTCTTGTCCTTGGAGATCGGCGCGCATTCCTCAATGGAAACGACGTCGCCGACCTTGTACTGATTGTTTTCGTCGTGAGCCTTGTACTTCTTGGAACGACGAACGGTCTTCTGGAGCAGCGGGTGAGCGAAACGACGCTCAACGCGGACAACTACCGTCTTCTCGTTCTTGTCGCTGACCACGACGCCCTGCAGAATGCGCTTCGGCATGTTATTCTTCCTTTAGGCCTTTGCTTCTGCCGCCTTCTGGCGGGCAATGGTTTTCACGCGAGCGATGTCCTTGCGAACTTCGTTGATGCGCGAGGACTTTTCAAGCTGGCCGGTCGCCTTCTGAAAGCGCAGATTGAACTGCTCCTTCTTCAGCTTGGCAAGCTCATCCTTGAGTTGGTCGGCGCTCAGGGCGCGAACATCTGCGGCTTTCATGAGCTTCTTCCTTACTCTGCAATGCGCTGCACGAAGCGCGTCTTGACCGAGAGCTTGGCGGCGCCGAGGCGCAGAGCCTCACGAGCGATTTCTTCGCTCACACCATCGATCTCGAACATCATACGGCCGGGCTTGACCTTGCATGCCCAGTATTCGACAGAGCCTTTACCTTTACCCATACGGACTTCGGTCGGCTTTGCGGTTACCGGAACATCCGGGAACACGCGGATCCATACACGGCCGGCGCGCTTCATATAGCGCGTGATCGCGCGGCGAGCCGCTTCGATCTCACGAGCGTTGACGCGGTTGGGCTCCTGCGACTTCAAACCGAATTCGCCGAATGCGAGGTCAGAACCACCCTTGGCAACGCCCTTGATGCGGCCCTTAAATTGCTTGCGGTACTTCGTACGCTTTGGCTGCAACATTTTCTTATTCTCCGAACTTATCTGCCACGAACGCTATCAAGCGTTTTCGCGGCGGCGGTCTCTATCGCGATCGCGGCTAGCCGGACCCTGGGCGTCGCCCTCGAGCGCGCGGCGTTCGGAGGCCATAGGATCGTGCTCAAGGATTTCGCCCTTGAAGATCCAGACCTTGATGCCGCAGATGCCGAAAGCGGTTTCTGCTTCAGCCGTACCGTAGTCGATGTCGGCGCGCAGCGTATGCAGCGGCACGCGACCTTCACGGTACCATTCCGTACGAGCGATTTCCGCACCGCCGAGACGGCCGGCGCAGGTGATCTTGATGCCTTCGGCGCCAAGACGCATCGCGGACTGAACGGCGCGCTTCATGGCGCGACGGAAAGCAACACGGCGCTCGAGCTGCTGAGCGATCGACTGGGCAACCAGCGTCGCGTCGACTTCCGGCTTGCGCACTTCAACGATGTTGAGATGCGTTTCGGAATTCGTCATGTCCGACAGCTTCTTGCGGAGCTTGTCGATGTCAGCGCCCTTCTTGCCGATGATCAGGCCCGGACGAGCCGAGTGGATCGTGACGCGGCACTTCTTATGCGGACGTTCGATCACCACCTTGGAGATACCGGCCTGCTTCAGTTCGTTCATGACGAACTTGCGCATTTTCAGATCTTCGTGAAGGAGCTGGCCATACTCGGCATTGTCCGCAAACCAGCGGCTATCCCAGGTACGGTTGATGCCAAGACGAAAACCGATTGGATTGATTTTCTGACCCATTATGCGGCCTCCTCTTGAGCTTCCACTTCACGAACGACGATCGTCAGGTGTGCGAACGGTCGCTCGATACGAGATGCGCGGCCACGGCCACGAGCGTGGAAACGCTTCATCACGATCGACTTGCCGACGTAGGCTTCTGCCACAACCAGCGAATCAACGTCGAGATCGTGGTTGTTTTCTGCGTTGGCGATCGCAGATTCGAGCGTCTTCTTGACGGCACCTGCAATGCGCTTGCGCGAAAATTCCAACTCAGCGAGTGCGCGATCAACCTTCTTGCCGCGGATCGAAGCCGCGACCAGGTTGAGCTTCTGCGGGCTGACACGGAGCGTACGCGCAACTGCCTGCGCCTCATTGTCCTTCAGCCGGCGTTCGGTTTTTGCCTTGCCCATTGTTACTTCCTCTTCGCCTTCTTGTCCGCACCGTGACCATAATAGGTACGGGTCGGGGCGAACTCGCCGAACTTGTGTCCGACCATGTCTTCATTGACGCTGACCGGAATATGCTTGCTGCCGTTGTAGACACCAAAGGTGAGACCAACGAACTGCGGCATGATGGTGGAGCGACGGCTCCACATCTTGATTACTTCGCTGCGTCCGCCTTCGCGCACCTTCTCAGCCTTCTTGAGAAGATAGCCGTCAACAAACGGACCTTTCCATACTGAACGAGCCACTTGAGACTTCCTCTCTTACTTCTTGCGCTGATGGCGCGAGCGCATAATCATCTTGTCGGTCGACTTGTTCGACCGCGTACGCTTGCCCTTAGTCGGCTTGCCCCACGGGGTCACCGGATGGCGACCGCCGGAGGTGCGGCCTTCACCACCGCCGTGCGGATGGTCGACCGGGTTCATGACAACGCCGCGGTTATGCGGCTTCTTGCCACGCCAACGCGAACGACCGGCCTTGCCGTCATTGATGTTGCCGTGATCCGGGTTGGAAACCGCACCGATCGTTGCAAGGCAGGTGCCATGCACGAGGCGCTGTTCGCCCGAGTTAAGGCGAAGAATCGCCATGCCCTGGTCACGACCGACGAGCTGAGCGTAGGAACCGGCGGAGCGAGCGATCTGACCACCCTTGCCCGGCTTCATTTCCACGTTATGGATGATGGAGCCGACCGGGATGAACTGAAGCGGCATGGTGTTGCCCGGCTTCACGTCAACGACCTTTTCCGAAGCGATGACCTTGTCGCCGGCAGCGAGACGCTGCGGAGCGAGGATATAGGCCAGTTCGCCGTCCGTGTACTTCACCAGAGCGATGTAAGCGGTACGGTTCGGGTCGTATTCGATGCGCTCGACGGTTGCCTCGACGTCGAATTTGCGACGCTTGAAGTCAACCAGGCGATAAGTACGCTTGTGACCGCCACCCTGGAAACGCACGGTGATGCGACCGGTGTTGTTGCGGCCACCCTTAGAAGTCAGGCCTTCGGTCAGCGTCTTGACCGGCTTGCCCTTGTAGAGCGAGGAGCGGTCGACAATGACGAGCTGTCGCTGGCTCGGGGTCGTCGGATTGAATGTTTTCAATGCCATTTTCTTATTCCTCAGAGACCGGTGGAGACGTCGATCGACTGGCCTTCGGCGAGCGTCACAACAGCCTTCTTCACGTCCTTCTGCTTGCCGACGAGACCTTTAAATCGCTTGGTCTTGCCCTTGCGCAGCAGAGTGTTGACGGCCGTGACCTTGACGCCGAACAGCGCTTCGACGGCAGCCTTGATTTCAGGCTTCGTCGCGGTCTTGGCAACGTTGAAAACAACCTGGTTGTTATCCGAAACCAGCGTGGACTTTTCGGTGATCGCAGGAGAAACGATCACATCGTAATGGCGAAGATCCGTCACTTGAATCGCTCCTCTAGAGCTTCAACTGCAGCCTTGGACAGCACAAGCTTGCCGCGGCGCAGGATGTCATAAACGTTGATGCCCTGGATCGGCAGAACATCGATGTTCGGGATGTTCTGAGCCGCGAGCTTGAAGTTGTTGTCGAGCTCAGCGCCACCGATGAAGAGCGCATTGGTCAGGCCAAGCGTCTCGAAGGTGCTGGCCAGAGCCTTGGTCTTTGCATCGGCTGCAACCAGGCTGTCGATGACAATGACGTCTTCGGACTTCAGCTTGGCAGACAGAGCGTGACGCAGGCCGAGGGCGCGAACCTTCTTCGGCAGATCATGTTCATGGCTGCGCACGACCGGGCCGTGAGCCTTACCACCGCCGCGGAACTGCGGAGCGCGAGCCGAATGGTGACGAGCGCGGCCCGTACCCTTCTGCTTGTACATCTTGGCGCCGGTGCGGGACACTTCAGCGCGGCCCTGGGCCTTGTGCGTACCCTGCTGCTTCTTGGCGAGCTGCCAGCGAATGACGCGTGCGAGGATGTCCTCACGCGGCTCGAGGCCGAAAATCGCATCAGAAAGGGAAACCTTCCCAGCGTCTTTTCCCTCGAGGGTCTTGACGTTCAATTCCATTGGTTTGGCTCCCTTACTTCGCGGCCGACTTGACGGCATCGCGCACGATGATCCAGGCACCCTTGGAGCCGGGAACTGCACCCTTGACGAGGATCAGACCGCGATCTTCATCGGTCAATACCACTTCGAGGTTCTGCGTCGTGACGCGGGTCTGGCCCATGTGACCAGCCATCTTCTTGTTCTTGAACACCTTGCCCGGATCCTGGCGCGAGCCGGTCGAACCGTGCGAACGGTGCGAAACCGATACGCCGTGCGTGGCGCGCAGACCGCCGAAGCCGTGGCGCTTGATGGCGCCGGCAAAGCCCTTACCGATCGTCGTGCCGGTCACGTCGACGAGCTGACCCGCCGTGAAGTGACCTGCGTTGAGCTCGGTGCCGACTTCAAGCAGATTGTCATCCGTGACACGGAATTCTACGAGCTTGGCCTTCGGCTCTACGCTGGCAACGGCGAAGTGACCACGCAGGGCCTTCGTCGTGTTCTTGACTTTCGCCTGGCCGGCACCGAGCTGAACTGCGGTGTAGCCATTCTTTTCTACTGTGCGCTGGGCCACGACCTGGCAGCCATCCAAACGCAATACGGTTACCGGGACATGCTCGCCGGCGTCGTTATAGACGCGGGTCATTCCCACCTTCTGTGCAATCACACCTGAACGCATCGGTTCAATCCTTCTCACTCAGCTCGAGGACCAGAGGTCTCAGAGCTTGATCTCAACATCGACACCGGCGGCGAGATCGAGCTTCATCAGCGCGTCTACCGTCTGCGGGGTCGGATCAACGATGTCGAGAAGGCGCTTATGAGTGCGCATCTCGAACTGCTCGCGGCTCTTCTTGTCGATGTGCGGGGACCGGTTTACCGTGAACTTCTCGATACGAGTCGGAAGCGGAACGGGGCCCCGGACGCTAGCACCGGTGCGCTTCGCCGTCGACACGATCTCGCGCGTGGAAGCATCGAGAATTCGGTGATCGAACGCCTTCAGGCGAATGCGGATATTTTGGCCGTTCATTCGACGTTATCCTTGTGTTTTGTTATCTCGCGTGCCGCTAAAAAAGGGCACGGATTGTTCTTTTTCCTAAGGCGGACCACCGGTTTCAAAGATCGAGAGGGACGCCTGCTACGGCATCCCCATCCACTTTTTTAGACCTTTCGGCCCACCTTATTGTTAATCTCATTGGCCGCTTCGTTATCCGAAGCAGGCGCAAATCGCGCTCGCGCGCCATTTGCAACATTTCCATGTCATAAGCAAGCGGCTACAGCCGCTTGCATCATATTATTGTCATCGAATCGGCCACTCGGAGGGAGTGGCCGACTTTGAATTACTCGACGATGCTAGCGACGATGCCGGCGCCGACGGTGCGGCCGCCTTCGCGGATTGCGAAGCGCAGCTTTTCTTCCATCGCGATCGGAACGATCAGCTCGACGTCAACCGTGATGTTGTCGCCAGGCATGACCATTTCCGTGCCTTCCGGAAGCGTCACGATGCCGGTCACGTCCGTCGTGCGGAAGTAGAACTGCGGACGGTAATTCGTGAAGAACGGCGTATGACGGCCGCCTTCTTCCTTCGTCAGGATGTAGGCTTCGGCCTTGAACTTCTTGTGCGGCTTCACAGAACCCGGCTTGCACAGGATCTGGCCACGCTCGACGCCGTCACGGTTCACACCGCGGACCAGCGCACCGATGTTGTCGCCGGCCTGGCCCTGATCGAGCAGCTTGCGGAACATTTCAACGCCGGTCACCGTCGTCTTCGAGGTCGGACGAATGCCGACGATTTCGACTTCTTCACCAACCTTGATGATGCCACGCTCGACGCGGCCCGTCACAACCGTACCACGGCCCGAGATCGAGAACACGTCTTCGATCGGCATCAGGAACGGCTGGTCGATCGGACGCTCAGGCGTCGGGATGTAGGCGTCAACCTGAGCCATCAGCTCGCGGATCGCGTTTTCGCCGATTTCCTTGTTGCTGTCTTCCAGAGCAGCAAGGGCCGAACCCTTGACAACCGGAATGTCGTCGCCCGGGAAGTCGTAGGACGACAGAAGTTCGCGAACTTCAAGCTCGACGAGCTCGAGAAGCTCGGCGTCGTCAACCTGGTCGACCTTGTTCAGGAACACAACGATCGCCGGAACGCCAACCTGGCGGGCGAGCAGGATGTGTTCGCGCGTCTGCGGCATCGGGCCGTCGGCGGCCGAGCAAACCAGGATCGCGCCGTCCATCTGCGCGGCACCCGTGATCATGTTCTTCACATAGTCAGCGTGGCCGGGGCAGTCGACGTGGGCGTAGTGACGGGCAGCCGTCTCATACTCAACGTGTGCCGTCGAAATCGTGATGCCGCGGGCCTTTTCCTCCGGTGCCGCGTCGATCTGGTCATACGCCTTGAACTCACCGAAGAACTTCGTGATCGCTGCCGTCAGAGACGTCTTGCCGTGGTCAACGTGGCCGATCGTGCCGATGTTAACGTGCGGCTTATTGCGCTCAAACTTACTCTTTGCCATTTTCGGCTCTCCGTTTTTCCTGTCCCCGAGGGGATCAATTCTTGTTATCGGTCAATTGGTATTCCGGTCACTTCTGACCGGAATACTTTGCCTGGATTTCCTGTGCGACGTTCGACGGGACCGGCGAATAATGATCGAAGGTCATGGTGTACTGCGCGCGGCCCTGAGACATGGAGCGCAGGTTGTCGACGTATTTGAACATGTTTGCCAGCGGGACATTCGCGTTGATGACAACGGCGATACCGCGGCTTTCCTGACCCTGGATCTGGCCACGACGCGAGTTCAGGTCGCCGATGACGTCGCCGACGTAATCTTCCGGCGTCACGACTTCGACCTTCATCATCGGCTCGAGGAGTTGAGCACCGGCTTCGCGGGCTGCTTCACGGAAGCACGCACGTGCAGCGATTTCGAAGGCCAGAACCGACGAGTCGACGTCGTGGAAGGCACCGTCGATCAGCGTCGCCTTGACGCCGAGCATCGGGAAGCCAGCCAGCGGGCCCGAAGACAGAACGCTTTCGATGCCCTTCTGAACGCCCGGGATGTATTCCTTCGGAACAGCACCACCGACGATCTTGGACTCGAACTTGAAATCGTCGCCTTCCGGGTTCGGTTCGAACACGATCTTGACGCGAGCGAACTGACCGGTACCACCCGACTGCTTCTTGTGGGTGTAGTCCTTCTCGGTCTGACGCGTGATGGTTTCGCGGTAAGCAACCTGCGGCGCGCCGACGGTTGCTTCGACCTTGAATTCACGACGCATGCGGTCGACGATGATGTCGAGGTGAAGTTCACCCATGCCGGCAATGATCGTCTGACCCGATTCCTGGTCCGTCTTCACGCGGAAGGACGGATCTTCAGCAGCCAGGCGGTTGAGCGCGAGGCCCATCTTTTCCTGGTCGCCCTTGGTCTTCGGCTCGATCGCGATCTGAATGACCGGCTCGGGGAATTCCATGCGCTCGAGGATAACCGGCTTCAGCGGATCGCAGAGCGTATCGCCGGTGGTGGTTTCCTTGAGGCCAGCCAGAGCAACGATGTCGCCAGCGAAGGCTTCTTCGATGTCTTCACGCGAGTTGGAGTGCATCTGCAGCATACGGCCGACGCGCTCGCGCTTGTCCTTGACCGTGTTCATGACCGATGCGCCCTTTTCGAGCTTGCCGGAGTAGATGCGGGCAAACGTCAGCGAACCGACGAAGGGGTCGTTCATGATCTTGAACGCCAGCATGGAGAGCGGCTCGGCATCGTCAGCGTGACGGTGGATTTCAGCTTCCGTCTTGACGTCAATGCCCTTGATCGCCGGAATGTCGATCGGAGACGGCAGGTAATCGACCACAGCGTCGAGCAGCGGCTGAACGCCCTTGTTCTTGAAGGCGGTGCCGCAGAACATCGGATGGAACTTGACGTCGATGGTGCCGCGACGGACGAGCGCGCGGATCTGATCGTTGTCGGGCAGGTTGCCTTCCAGATAGGCTTCGGTCGCAGCTTCGTCGATCTCGACAACCGTCTCGATCAGCTTTTCGCGATATTCTTCAGCCTTGGCCTTCATGTCTTCCGGGATTTCGACGACGTCCCACTGGGCGCCGAGCGACTCGTCGCGCCAGATGAGGGCGTTCATCTCGATCAGGTCGACGACGCCCTTGAAATCGCTTTCAGCGCCGATCGGGAGCTGCATGACGACGGCGGTGGCCCCGAGGCGGCTCTTGATCATCTCGACCGAGCGATAGAAATCGGCACCGGTCTTGTCCATCTTGTTGCAGAAGATCATGCGCGGAACATGATACTTCTCAGCTTGACGCCAGACGGTTTCCGTCTGCGGCTCAACACCGGCGTTGGCGTCGAGCAGCGCGATAGCACCGTCGAGAACGCGCAGCGAACGCTCGACTTCGATGGTGAAGTCGACGTGGCCGGGGGTGTCGATGATGTTGAAGCGGCGCATCTTGCCGTCACGGCCCTTCCAGAAGGTCGTGGTGGCAGCAGAGGTGATCGTGATGCCACGCTCCTGCTCCTGCTCCATCCAGTCCATGGTGGCTGCGCCGTCGTGGACTTCGCCGATCTTGTGCGACTTGCCGGTGTAATAAAGAATACGCTCGGTCGTCGTGGTCTTGCCGGCGTCGATGTGCGCCATGATACCGAAATTGCGGTAGTCTTCGATTTTATATTCGCGAGCCATAGTGGACTGCCTTTCGGAAACCGTTCGGGATTACCAGCGATAATGCGAGAACGCACGGTTGGCGTCAGCCATCTTGTGCGTGTCTTCGCGCTTCTTGACGGCAGAGCCGCGGTTGTTGGAGGCATCAAGAAGTTCGCCGCAGAGACGGTCGACCATGGTGGTTTCGTTGCGCTTGCGGGCAGCAGCGATCAGCCAGCGAATGGCAAGAGCCTGACGGCGCTCGGGACGAACGTCGACCGGAACCTGATACGTAGCACCACCAACGCGGCGCGAGCGGACTTCAACGTGCGGAGCGATGTTATCCAAAGCCTGATGGAACACGCCGAGCGGCTCCTGCTTTGCCTTGCCCTGCACGGCGTCGAATGCGCCGTAAACGATGTTTTCAGCTACGGACTTCTTGCCGTCCAGCATGATGGCATTCATGAACTTCGTGACGACCAGATCGCCGAACTTCGGGTCCGGATTGATCTCGCGCTTTTCTGCTCTGTGACGTCGGGACATACTTCTCGTCTCTCAACTGTTAGCGGCGCTTTACAACGCGGAGAACCTCGCGCAGCGCCGGATTACCTGAAACCGAATTACTTCGGACGCTTTGCACCGTACTTGGAACGGCGCTGCTTGCGGTTCTTGACACCCTGAGTATCGAGAACGCCGCGGATGATGTGGTAGCGAACACCCGGAAGGTCCTTGACGCGGCCGCCACGGATCATGACGACGGAGTGTTCCTGAAGGTTGTGACCTTCACCCGGGATGTAGCCAATGACTTCGAAGCCGTTGGTCAGGCGGATCTTTGCGACCTTACGCAGAGCCGAGTTCGGCTTCTTCGGCGTCGTCGTGTAGACGCGGGTGCAAACACCACGCTTCTGCGGGTTCTCCTGAAGAGCGGGAACCTTATTACGCTTTACCTGCGCCTGGCGAGGCTTGCGGATTAGCTGGTTTACGGTAGGCATTCAACCATCCCTTGTGAATCTGTCTCGACACCCTTGCGGGCTTAACTCTCGCCGTCTCCGGCAACGACACACGTTCGCCTCAATGCGCAAAACGTGGCCCGATCCGCTTTCGCAGATGGACCACAAAAAAAGCAGAGGACGCGGTAAATTGCGTCTTGCGTGCAGCATTCGTGTCTTCAACGTGCGTTTGGAACCTTGTTTGAGGTGAACTCCAGAGCGCGTCGCTCCGAACAGCCATGCCTCACATGGGTCCCGATGGCGGCGGTACTACTGGTTTCCCGCAGGTTCGTCAAGGCCGGTTAAGAATTATCTTTGTCACAAACCCCGAAAATGCGGGCCAAACCAGCCGTTTGACGCCTCAGATGAGGAAATGGCATCGCTCCGGCAAGATAGACTTGGGTATTTCGTTAAAATCCCTATAAGGAATCACAGAAAGATAATTTCACTGGCCAGCAAGGGCAGTTCAGAGAATCGCTCGGCCGAATCGATACCACCGAAGGAAGGCCTATGATCACTGAGCCAGACAACGACAACAATTTCGACGGCCCCATGGTCTTCATCATTATCGGCAAGGGATATGAAACGGACGGCGGCGAAGGCGTCGACCTTCATGTCATGCTGAAGGCGCCGGATGACGACACCGCCGTGCGCGAAGCGCTGAACGCCCTTGCGGAGGAAGGCTTCATCGAGGCCGATCTCGATCAGATCGGCATGCTGACCGACGTGCCGGACGAAGAACCGCATGCCTCGGCCTATCAGGGCGCGCTGGAAGGCGAAGTGGCGATCATTCGCTTCCGTTAGAGCGGGATGAATTTAGGCGGAATCGGAATTGGGATTCCGTTTTGTGAGCAAATCAGATTCCTTATTCTGACCGGTAAAGGAGGCCGGGCAGAATGGCGCGACCTTTTTCGGATGATCTTCGAGACCGTGTTGTTGGTGCTGTGATGCACGAAGGGTTTTCGTGCCGGGCAGCGGCCAAACACTTCGGCGTCGGCATCAGTACCGCCATCGACTGGGTGCGACGCTTCCGCGAGACGGGCAGCGCAGCCCCCGGCCAGATGGGTGGGCACAAGCGACGGGCGATTTCGGGTGAGCATCGGGACTGGCTGATCGCACGTTGTCGCGGCAGCGCCTTTACGTTGCGTGGCTTGGTCCACGAGCTGGAGGCGCGCGGTCTGAAAGTGGACTATCGCTCCGTCTGGATCTTCGTGCATGACGAAGGGTTGAGTTATAAAAAAAGACGCTGGTCGCCTTCGAACGCAAACGGGCCGATGTCGTCGCGCGACGAGCTCGCTGGCTGAAGCATCGCCATCGCATCGATCCTGCCCGCCTGGTTTTCATCGACGAAACTTGGACAAAGACGAATATGGCGCCGCTCAGGGGCTGGGCGCCGCGCGGCGAACGACTACTCGGTGAGGCTCCCTTCGGTCACTGGAACACCATGACCTTCCTCGCCGCCTTGCGCATCGACCGCGTCAGTGCGCCCTTCATCCTCGACGGTCCGATCAATGGTGACCGCTTCCGCATCTATGTCGAACAGGTGTTGGTGCCGGAGCTCAACCCCGGCGACATTGTTGTGATGGATAATCTCGGTTCTCACAAAGCCAAGGTGATCCGCACCGCCATCCGCAAAGCTGGCGCCCACTTGTTCTTTCTGCCGCAATATTCTCCCGACCTCAATCCGATCGAACAGCTCTTCGCAAAGGTCAAACATCGGTTGCGAAAAGCCCAGGCTAGGACCCGTCAGGCCATCTACGACGTACTTGGAGACATCCTCCGCACCATTGCGCCACAAGAATGCTCAAACTACTTCATAAATGCTGGCTATGACCGGGCTTAAATTCATCCCGCTCTAAAATGGGATCGCGCTTCCCCACCCTCGCCTGCTCTTCACAACATGGATGCAAAAAGAAACCGCCCGGATCGCTCCGGGCGGTTTTTGATTCCAGCGTAACTCCAGCCGCTTATTCAGCGGCCGGGGCGTTTTCGTTGGCCATGTCCTGCAGCATCGGCGTGGCGACGGCGGCACCCGTACCCTTGCGGCGCTCTTCCAGGATCAGCTCGTCGCGAGCCGTCGCGATGCGACGGATTTGCGTCATGGTGCCACCGGTACCGGCCGGGATGAGACGGCCGACGATGACGTTTTCCTTCAGGCCCTGCAGACCGTCGGTCTTGCCGGCGATCGCAGCTTCCGTCAGCACCTTCGTCGTTTCCTGGAAGGACGCGGCGGAGATGAAGGACGGCGTCTGCAGCGACGCCTTGGTGATGCCGAGCAGAACCGGATCGCCATAAGCGGGCTTCTTGCCCTCTTCGATCAGGCGCTCGTTGGCGTCTTCCAGTTCGATACGGTCGACATTGTCGCCGACAATGTACTGGCTGTCGCCTGCATCGGTGATTTCCACCTTCTGCAGCATCTGACGGACAATCACCTCGATGTGCTTGTCGTTGATGACAACGCCCTGGAGGCGGTAAACTTCCTGGATTTCGTTGACGAGGTAGGAAGCCAGAGCCTCCACGCCCTTGATCGCCAGGATGTCGTGCGGAGCCGGGTTACCGTCGAGGATGTAGTCACCCTTTTCGATATAGTCGCCTTCCTGAAGGTGGAAGGGCTTGCCCTTCGGGATCAGGTATTCGACCGGCTCGACACCGTCTTCCGCCGGCTCGATGATGACGCGGCGCTTGTTCTTGTAGTCGCGGCCGAGGCGGATAGTACCATCGATCTCTGCGATGATGGCGTGGTCCTTCGGACGACGGGCTTCGAACAGTTCGGCAACGCGCGGCAGACCACCGGTGATGTCCTTGGTCTTGGCGCTTTCCAGCGGCGAACGGGCAAGAACGTCACCCTGCGACACCTTCTGACCCGGCTCGACGGACAGGATCGCGTCCACCGAGAGCAGGAAGCGAGCTTCACCGCCACGCGACAGCTTGGCGACATTGCCGCTGGCGTCCTTGACGACGATCGCCGGCTTCAGATCCGAACCGCGCGGCGTCGAACGCCAGTCGATGACCTGACGCTTGGTGATGCCGGTCGACTCGTCGGTCGCTTCGAGAACCGAGAGACCGTCGATGACGTCTTCGAAGTGCACCGTACCGGCCACTTCCGTCATCATCGGACGGGTATAAGGATCCCATTCTGCGAGACGCTGACCGCGCTTCACCTTATCGCCTTCGTCGACATGGAGCTTGGAGCCGTAAGCGACGCGCTGCGAAGAGCGTTCGACGCCACGTTCGTCCAAGATCTGCACCGTCATGTTGCGGCCCATGGCAACCAGGCTGCCTTCGGAGTTGCGCAGCATGTTGCGGTTCTTGATCTGCACCGTGCCTTCATACGAGGCTTCCAGGAACGACTGGTCGACCACGGTCGCCGTGCCGCCCAAGTGGAAGGTACGCATGGTGAGCTGCGTGCCCGGCTCACCGATCGACTGAGCGGCGATGACGCCGACAGCCTCACCGATGTTGACCGGCGTACCGCGAGCCAGGTCACGGCCGTAGCAAACCGAGCAGACACCCGTCTGGATTTCGCAGGTCAGCGCCGAACGGATGCGGATCGACTGGATACCAGCCTTTTCGATCTCGACGACATCCGGCTCGAGGATCATCTTGCCGGCATCGACGATGCGCTCACCCGTGACCGGATGATCGATATCGTCCAGCGCCGTACGGCCGAGGATGCGGGCGCCGAGCGAGGCGACGACCTGACCGGCATCGACGATGGCAGTCATGGTAAGGCCGGTTTCGGTGCCGCAATCGATGTGCGTCACGATGCAATCCTGCGCGACGTCGACGAGACGACGGGTCAGGTAGCCGGAGTTCGCGGTCTTCAAGGCGGTGTCCGCCAGACCCTTACGGGCGCCGTGCGTCGAGTTGAAGTACTCGTTCACGGTCAGGCCTTCCTTGAAGTTTGAGATGATCGGCGTCTCGATGATTTCGCCCGACGGCTTGGCCATGAGGCCGCGCATGCCGCCCAACTGACGCATCTGGTTCGGAGAACCGCGGGCGCCCGAGTGGCTCATCATGTAAATCGAGTTCATCGGCTTCTGGCGACCGGTCTTCTCGTCGAATTCGACGGCCTTAATACGGGCCATCATTTCTTCGGCGACCTTTTCCGTGGCCTTGCCCCAGGCGTCGACAACCTTGTTGTACTTTTCGCCCTGGGTGATCAGACCGTCGTTGTACTGCTGCTCGTATTCCTTCACGAGCGCTTCGGTATCGCCGACGATCTTCGCCTTGGTGCTCGGGATGACCATGTCGTCCTTGCCGAACGAAATGCCGGCGCGGCAGGCATGGGCAAAGCCAAGCTGCATGATGCGGTCGCAGAAAATGACTGTGTCCTTCTGGCCGCAGTGACGGTAGACCGTGTCGATCATCTTGGAGATGTTCTTCTTGGTCATTTCCTGGTTGCAGATGTCGAAGGTCACCTTGCCGTGCTTCGGCAGCAGTTCGCCGATCAACAGACGGCCAGGGGTCGTTTCATAGATCTTCGAATAGGGCTTACCCTCTTCGTCAATCGACTTGAAGCGGCCACGGATCTTCGAGTGCAGCGTCACGACCTTGTTTTCCAGAGCGTGATGCAGCTCGCCGAGATCGGAGAAGGCCATGCCTTCGCCCGGCTCGTTCTGGTTCAGGATCGAGAGGTAATAGAGACCGAGAACCATGTCCTGCGACGGAACGATGATCGGCGCGCCGTTTGCCGGATGCAGGATGTTGTTGGTCGACATCATCAGCACGCGGGCTTCGAGCTGGGCTTCGAGCGACAGCGGCACGTGAACGGCCATCTGGTCACCGTCGAAGTCGGCGTTGAAGGCCGTGCAGACGAGCGGGTGCAACTGAATGGCCTTGCCTTCGACCAGCATGGGTTCGAAGGCCTGGATGCCCAGGCGGTGCAGCGTCGGCGCGCGGTTCAGGAGAACCGGGTGCTCGCGGATGACCTCGTCGAGGATATCCCAAACTTCCGGCTTTTCCTTTTCAACCAGCTTCTTGGCCTGCTTGACGGTCGAGGAATACCCCTTGGCGTCGAGGCGGGCGTAGATGAACGGCTTGAACAGTTCGAGCGCCATCTTCTTCGGCAAGCCGCACTGATGCAGCTTCAGCTCCGGACCGGTCACGATGACCGAACGGCCGGAATAATCGACACGCTTGCCGAGCAGGTTCTGACGGAAGCGGCCTTGCTTGCCCTTCAGCATATCGGACAGCGACTTCAGCGGACGCTTGTTGGCGCCGGTGATGACGCGGCCGCGACGGCCGTTGTCGAACAGCGCATCGACAGATTCCTGCAGCATGCGCTTTTCGTTGCGGATGATGATGCCCGGAGCACGCAGTTCGATGAGGCGCTTCAGACGGTTGTTACGGTTGATGACGCGGCGATAGAGATCGTTCAGATCCGAGGTCGCGAAACGGCCGCCATCGAGCGGCACCAGCGGACGCAGGTCCGGCGGGATGACCGGGACGACCTTCATGATCATCCATTCCGGACGGTTGCCGGATTCCATGAAGTTCTCGACGATCTTCAGGCGCTTCATCAGCTTCTTCTGCTTGAGATCCGACGTGGTATCGGCAAGCTCGGAGCGCAGGTCGCCGGCGATCTTTTCGAGGTTCATGCTGGCCAGCATCTCGTAGATCGCTTCAGCGCCGATCATGGCGGTGAACTGGTCTTCGCCATATTCGTCGACGGCGAGCATGTACTCTTCTTCCGTCAGGAGCTGGTGCTCCTTGAGCGCGGTCAGGCCCGGCTCAGTGACGATGTAGTTTTCGAAGTAGAGGACGCGCTCGACATCCTTCAGCGTCATGTCGAGTAGCGTGGAAATGCGGCTCGGCAGCGACTTCAGGAACCAGATGTGGGCAACGGGAGCGGCGAGCTCGATGTGGCCCATGCGCTCACGGCGAACGCGCGACAGCGTGACTTCGACGCCGCACTTTTCGCAGATGATGCCCTTGTACTTCATGCGCTTGTACTTGCCGCACAGGCACTCGTAATCCTTGATCGGGCCGAAGATTCGCGCGCAGAACAGACCATCGCGTTCCGGCTTGAACGTACGATAGTTGATCGTCTCCGGCTTCTTGATCTCACCATAAGACCAGGAAAGAATCTTCTCCGGCGATGCGATCGAAATCCGGATGGAATCGAAATTCTGTGCAGGCACCTGCGGATTGAAAAGATTCATGACCTCTTGGTTCATGCCTGTCTCCTTTAGGGGCGAAACGCCCTCGAATTGCAATCAGTGCCGGCAAATTCCCGGGAACCGGACTGACGCCTTAAAACGACAATAACCGCAGAATGCGGCGAAATCGTCCCTGCCTAGCACCACACGAATTCGGGCGCCGGCGGGAACGGTGCGCGCTGACGGACAGCGCGCACCCTATCGGCTTTTACTCCGCTGCGTCCGGAAGCTGGCCGGCAGCCTGCAGATCGTCGACCTTGGAGTTTTCCAATTCGACGCTGAGGCCCAGCGACCGCATTTCCTTGACGAGAACGTTGAAGCTCTCCGGAATGCCCGCTTCGAAGGTGTCGTCGCCACGAACGATGGCTTCGTAGACCTTGGTGCGGCCGGCCACGTCGTCCGACTTGACCGTGAGCATTTCCTGCAGCGTGTAGGCTGCGCCGTAAGCTTCGAGCGCCCAAACTTCCATTTCGCCGAAGCGCTGACCGCCGAACTGCGCCTTACCGCCCAGCGGCTGCTGGGTGACGAGCGAGTACGGGCCGATCGAGCGAGCGTGGATCTTGTCATCGACCAGGTGGTTCAGCTTCAGCATGTAGATGTAGCCAACCGTGACCTGGCGGTCGAACTGCTCGCCGGTACGACCGTCATAGAGCGTCGACTGGCCGGTCTGCTTCAGACCTGCCATTTCGAGCATCTCGTTGACGTCGACTTCGCCCGCGCCGTCGAAGACCGGGGTCGCGATGGACACGCCACGCTTCCACTGATCAGCCAGACGCAGAACCGACGCGTCGTCATACTCGTGAACGTCGTCGCTCTTCGGACCGTCGCCGACGACCATATCGATCGTCTGACGCAGAGGCTCGATATTGCCGCTTGCCTTATAGGCTTCGATCAGCTCGCCGATCTGACGACCCATGCCGGCGCAAGCCCAGCCAAGGTGCGTCTCAAGGATCTGACCGACGTTCATGCGCGACGGCACGCCGAGCGGGTTCAGCACGATGTCGACATGCGTACCGTCTTCGAGGAACGGCATATCTTCGACCGGCACGATGCGCGATACGACGCCCTTGTTGCCATGACGGCCGGCCATCTTGTCGCCCGGCTGGATCTTGCGCTTCACAGCGACGAAGACCTTGACCATCTTCATGACGCCCGGAGGCATTTCATCGCCGCGCTGGACCTTCTCGACCTTGTCCATGAAGCGCTGTTCGAGGCGCGACTTGGATTCGTCGTACTGACCGCGCAGAGCTTCGAGCTCGCCCTGGACCTTTTCGTCCTCGACGGCAAACATCCACCACTGCGAGCGCGGATATTCGGAGACGACGGCGTTGGACAGTTCCGTGCCCTTCTTGAAGCTCTTCGGACCGGCAAGTGCGACCTGGCCACGGAGCATTTCGATCAGGCGGCCGTAGACGTTACGGTCGAGGATCGCCTGTTCGTCGTCGCGGTCCTTGGCGAGACGTTCGATCTCTTCGCGCTCGATCGCCATGGCGCGTTCGTCCTTCTCGACGCCGTGGCGGTTGAAGACGCGAACTTCGACGACCGTACCGTAGGTGCCGGGCGGCATGCGCATGGAGGTGTCGCGAACGTCGGACGCCTTTTCACCGAAGATGGCGCGCAGGAGCTTTTCTTCCGGCGTCATCGGGCTTTCGCCCTTCGGCGTGATCTTGCCAACTAGGATATCGCCCGGCTGAACTTCGGCGCCGATGTATACGATGCCGGCTTCGTCCAGGTTCTTCAGCGCTTCTTCCGAAACGTTCGGAATGTCGCGGGTGATTTCTTCCGGACCGAGCTTGGTGTCGCGCGCCATCACTTCGAATTCTTCGATGTGGATGGAGGTGAACACGTCGTCGGCAACGATACGCTCGGAGAGCAGGATCGAGTCTTCGTAGTTGTAGCCGTTCCACGGCATGAACGCGACGAGCACGTTGCGGCCGAGCGCCAGATCGCCGAGATCAGTCGACGGACCGTCGGCCAGGATGTCGCCCTTGTTGACCACGTCGCCAACGGTGACCAGCGGACGCTGGTTGACGCAGGTGTTCTGGTTCGAACGCTGGAACTTCATCAGGCGGTAGATATCCACACCGGACTTCGACGGATCGAGGTCTTCGGTGGCACGGATAACGATACGCGTTGCGTCGACCTGGTCGACAACGCCGCCGCGGCGGGCGCCGATAGCAGCGCCGGAGTCACGGGCGACGACCGGCTCCATGCCGGTGCCGACGAACGGAGCTTCGGCACGCAGAAGCGGCACGGCCTGACGCTGCATGTTCGAGCCCATGAGAGCGCGGTTGGCGTCGTCGTTTTCCAGGAACGGGATCAGAGCGGCTGCGACCGAAACGAGCTGCTTCGGCGAGACGTCCATCAGGTTGATGTTGTCGCGCGGAGCCAGCATGACTTCGCCGGCATGACGGCAAACGACGAATTCCTCGATGAAGGAGCCGTCGGTGTCGAGCTCGGCGTTGGCCTGCGCAACGTAGTACTTCGCCTCTTCCATGGCGGAGAGGTAGAGCACATCGTTGGTCACCTTACCGTCGATGATGCGGCGATAAGGGCTTTCGATGAAGCCGTACTTGTTGACGCGGGCAAAGGTCGCCAGCGAGTTGATGAGACCGATGTTCGGACCTTCCGGCGTTTCGATCGGGCAAATACGACCATAGTGGGTCGGATGCACGTCGCGGACTTCGAAGCCGGCGCGTTCGCGGGTCAGACCGCCCGGGCCGAGAGCCGAGAGACGGCGCTTGTGGGTGATTTCCGAGAGCGGATTCACCTGGTCCATGAACTGCGAAAGCTGCGAGGAGCCGAAGAATTCGCGAACGGCGGCAGCAGCCGGCTTCGCATTGATCAGGTCCTGCGGCATGACAGTGTCGATCTCGATCGAGGACATGCGTTCCTTGATCGCACGCTCCATGCGCAGCAGGCCGAGGCGGTACTGGTTTTCCATCAGCTCGCCGACCGAACGGACACGGCGGTTGCCGAGGTTGTCGATGTCGTCGATTTCGCCCTTGCCGTCGCGCAGTTCGACCAGCATCTTGACCACGGCCAGGATGTCGTCCTTGCGCAGGATGCGAACGGTGTCTTCGACGTCGAGGTCGAGGCGCATGTTCATCTTCACGCGGCCGACGGCGGAGAGGTCGTAACGCTCCGCATCGAAGAACAGCGAGTTGAACATGGCTTCGGCCGATTCCATGGTCGGCGGCTCACCCGGACGCATGACGCGGTAGATGTCGAACAGAGCGTCCTGACGGTTCTCGTTCTTATCGGCGGACAGCGTGTTGCGGATGTAAGCGCCGACATTGATATGGTCGATGCCGAGAACCGGGATTTCGTCGAAACCGGCCTTGAGGATGATCGGCAGGGTCTTCTCGTCGATTTCGTCGCCGGCTTCGAGATAGATCTCACCAGTCCGGAAGTTGACGATGTCTTCCGCCAGGAAGAGGCCGTAAAGCTCTTCGTCGGTGGCCTTCAAGGCCTTGAGGCCCTTTTCCTGCAACTGACGCAGAAGGCGCGGGGTCAGCTTCTTACCGCCTTCGACCACGACTTCGCCGGTATCGGCGTCGATCATGTCGGCAACGGTCTTGGCGCCCTTCAGTGTTTCCGCCTTGAAGGGAATGCGCCAGCCTTCGCCGTCGCGCTGGTAGAGCGACTTCGTGTAGAAGGTCGACAGGATTTCTTCGCCATCCATGCCGAGCGCCATCAGCAGCGACGTCACCGGAATCTTGCGGCGGCGGTCGATACGGGCGTAGACGATATCCTTGGCGTCGAATTCGATATCGAGCCAGGAACCGCGATACGGAATGACGCGAGCAGCAAAGAGCAGCTTGCCGGAAGAATGGCTCTTGCCCTTGTCGTGGTCGAAGAAAACGCCCGGCGAACGGTGCATCTGGGACACGATAACGCGCTCGGTGCCGTTCACGATGAAGGTACCGTTGTTCGTCATGAGCGGCATGTCGCCCATGTAAACGCTCTGTTCCTTGATGTCCTTGATGGACTTCGCGCCGGTATCCTCATCGATATCGAACACGATCAGACGGAGAGTAACCTTCAGCGGCGCCGCATAAGTCAGGTCGCGCTGGCGGCATTCGTCGACGTCGAACTTCGGCGGTTCGAATTCATAGGACACGAACTCCAGCATGGAGGCGCCGGAAAAGTCGGTGATCGGGAAAACCGACTTGAATACGGCCTGGAGACCCTCGTCAGGGCGGCCGCCCTTGGGCTCTTCGACCATGAGGAACTGATCGTAGGACGCCTTCTGAACCTCGATGAGGTTCGGCATCTCTGCGACTTCGGGAATCTTACCAAAAAACTTGCGTACGCGCCTGCGACCATTGAACGAAAGGGTCTGAGCCATCGTCGCTCCTTTAAAATCCTGCACCCGGGCCTGCAACGGATGGGAACCGCTGGCCAGGCGACCCCATCAATCAATGAGTAGTTCAATCTCGTCTAACTAACCGAAAACCGCTCGGCACGGATTGCGTCGCGGTTCGGTCTGAGACCATCCTCTTGAAGAACCCATTACCCAAAAGCCGTTTTCGCCGCGGCTTTTGGGTAATTTGTTCGGAAAAACGGCAAATGGGAGGCGGCAAAATGCTACCTCCCAAAGCAGTTTCAAGCTTACTTGACGTCGGCCTTTGCGCCAGCGTCTTCAAGCTTCTTCTTGATGTCAGCGGCTTCAGCCTTGGAAACGCCTTCCTTGACAGCCTTCGGAGCGGCTTCAACGAGGTCCTTGGCTTCCTTGAGGCCGAGACCGGTGATGGCGCGGACTTCCTTGATGACGTTGATCTTGTTCGCGCCGGCATCAGCGAGGATGACGTCGAACTCGGTCTTTTCTTCTTCAGCCGGAGCAGCAGCGCCGCCAGCAGCGCCGCCAACGGCAGCAACAGCTACCGGAGCAGCAGCGGAAACGCCCCACTTTTCTTCGAGGAGCTTGGACAGTTCTGCGGCTTCGAGAACGGTCAGCGAGGAGAGGTCTTCAACGATCTTTGCGAGATCAGCCATTTTTGTAGTTCCTTTTGTTCGGTTCGAACTGGTTGATTATGAACAGCGAAAAACCGCCTTAAGCGGCTTCGTCCTTCTTGGCGTAGGCCGAGAACACGCGAGCAAGCTGGCTTGCCGGTGCTGCAACCACACCTGCGATGCGGGTAGCCGGAGTCTGGATCATGCCCAGCAGCTTTGCACGCAGCTCGTCCAGCGAAGGCAGGGTCGCGAGCGACTTGACGCCTTCGGGGTTGAGCGTGGTTGTTCCCATGGCGCCGCCCAGAACAACGATCTTATCGTTGGTCTTGGCGAAATCCACGACGACCTTCGGAGCGGTAATCGGATCGGTGCTGTATGCGATCAGCGTCTGACCCGTGAAGAGATTGGAAATCCCTTCTGCATCCGTGCCCTGAAGAGCAATTTTGGCCAGGCGGTTCTTCGCGACTTTGACGGTGCCGCCAGCAGCGCGCATCTTGGAACGGAAATCGTTCATCTGAGCGACTGTAGCACCAGCATAGTGGGCCACGACAACCGAGCCCGAAGCCTTGAAGACTTCGTTCAGTTCCGTGACGAATTCGCGTTTTTCCGCTCTTTCCACTGCTTTTCTCCAGTTGACAGGACCGCGATAAACGGACCTGCCGGGTTGCCTTTTGCCTCCTGGGATCAGCTAAGAGATCCCAAGCGACGCTTGAGGATCCTGTCCCCTCGCGCTCGAGCCCTAAGGCTCCAAGGCACAAGGCATCCAAGGCTCGAACCGAGTTCATTGAAGCTGAGCTTCTTCAAAATTCGGGTCTTACCCGTCTCATGCAGGCAAAGTGATTAAGGTCTCAACCACCTGCAATCTCGGACAGGAATTCCGGATTTCTCCGGATATCCTGGCCCCGAAGGGCCAGGAATTCTAAAATGCCGGGCTATAGGCCCGGCAGAACCATTAGGCGCTCGGCGCCGTAACCGTCGACGGCTCGATCTTGACGCCCGGGCCCATGGTCGAAGAGATGGCTACGCGCTTGACGTAGTTGCCCTTTGCACCGGCCGGCTTCGCCTTGATGACGGCGTCGGCGAAGGCGCGGATGTTTTCTTCCAGAGCCTTGGCATCGAAGGAGGCCTTGCCGATACCGGCATGGACGATACCAGCCTTCTCGACGCGGAACTCGACAGCGCCGCCCTTGGAGGCTTCAACAGCACCCTTGACGTCCATGGTGACCGTGCCGACCTTCGGGTTCGGCATCATGCCGCGCGGGCCGAGGACCTTACCGAGACGGCCGACGAGCGGCATCATGTCCGGGGTCGCGATGCAACGATCGAAGTCGATCTTGCCGCCCTGAACGATTTCGACGAGGTCTTCGGCGCCGACGATATCAGCACCGGCAGCCTTGGCTTCGTCAGCCTTGGCGCCACGAGCGAAGACGGCAACGCGAACCGTACGGCCGGTGCCGTTCGGCAGATTGACGACGCCGCGAACCATCTGGTCGGCGTGACGCGGGTCAACGCCGAGGTTCATCGCGATTTCGACGGTTTCGTCGAACTTGGCAACAGCCCGTTCCTTGACCATACCGATAGCCTGGGTCAGAGCATAGAGCTTGGTGGGATCAACGCCTTCGCGGATCTTCTGAATACGCTTTGCAACCATGGTCTTAACCTACCACTTCCAGGCCCATGGCGCGGGCAGAGCCCTCGATCATGGCCATTGCGCCTTCGATATCGGCGGCGTTCAGATCCTTCATCTTGGCTTCGGCAATCGACTTGACCTGAGCCTTGGTCAGCGTGCCAGCCTTGGCACCCTTGCCCGGGGTCTTCGAGCCGGACTGGATCTTCGCTTCCTTCTTCAGGAAGTAGCTGACCGGCGGCTGCTTCATGACGAAGGTGAAGGACTTGTCCTGGTAGTAGGTGATGACGACCGGGATCGGCATACCCTTTTCCATTTCCTGCGTGGCGGCATTGAACGCCTTGCAGAATTCCATGATGTTAATGCCACGCTGACCAAGCGCAGGACCGATCGGCGGCGACGGATTCGCCGAGCCGGCCTTAACCTGCAGCTTGAGCTGGCCTGCAACTTTCTTAGCCATATCTCTCTGCCTTTCTACATGACCGGTTGCCCGGTCTACTATGCCGGATTGCTCCGGCGGCTGCGGTTGCGTGGTGCGGATCAAAAGGTCCGGCTAAGACCCCTGCCCTTCCACGCGGATTGCGGCTTCGCCGCGAGGTGCAAGCAAACATTTGCCTACACCCAAACTCAAATGAACGATCAGACCTTCTCGACCTGACTGTATTCCAGCTCGACCGGCGTAGCGCGGCCGAAAATCGACACTTCCACCTTCAGGCGCGAACGCTCTTCGTCCACATCCTGAACCGTGCCGTTGAACGATGCAAACGGACCGTCGGAAACGCGGACCTGCTCGCCGATCTCGAAGGATACAGAAGCCTTCGGCCGCTCGACGCCTTCCTGGACCTGACCGAGAATGCGCTCGGCCTCATAGTCCGGAATCGGAACGGGCTTATTGTCGGAGCCGAGGAAACCTGTGACCTTCGGCGTATTCTTGATCAGGTGATAGGCTTCATCCGTCAGGTTGGCGCGCACCAGCACGTAACCCGGGAAGAACTTGCGCTCGCTATCGACCTTGCGGCCGCGGCGCACTTCAACCACCTTTTCGGTCGGCACAAGGATCTTCTCGAACAGATGCTCGAGACCCTTCTGCTTGGCCTTCTCCTCGATGGATTCAGCCACCTTCTTTTCGAAATTTGAATAAGCGTGGACGATGTACCAACGTGCCGCCATGTTCATCTCCACCCGATATCAATTGCCGGTATTCAGCACGTAGCCAAGAATCCAGCCAATGAGCTGGTCAGCAGCAAAGAAAAACAGCGAGGCGAAAATGACCATGACAAGCACCATCACCGTCGAGATCATCGTCTCGCGGCGGGACGGCCAAGTGATTTTCGACGTCTCGGAGCGGACCTGCTGCAGAAACGCAAGTGGATTCGATTTGGATGCCATTGACTGCCCACGCAATTACGGCGCGTAAAGCTGAACATATCAGCCCCACGCACCGCGTGTCTGTTGAACCCTACATAAACATCGATTCCCAATTTAACAAGAGGGAATTCGGTGCTTTCGAAAATTTGCCGCCAAACCGGCATAATCCCCAACCTAAGAAGCAGCGAAACCGACGCGCTATTCAAATCAAGGAAAATGGCAGGGGCAGCAGGGCTCGAACCTACGACCTGCGGTTTTGGAGACCGCCGCTCTACCAACTGAGCTATACCCCTTTATGCTTCGATCATTAGCACCGAGCGGTGACCCGCCAGAGCCTTTCGAGAACATGGCGCTCCTTTAAGACGGGACGAAACGATTGGCAAGTGCGTTTTTCGTTTTTTCCCAAGAGGGTGCGCAGCTTTGTTCGACCCAGGCAATTCACGAGACCGTAGACCACGGGAATTGCAGACTACCCAGCGCCTCCCGAATGGGTCGCGCAGGCAATTCTCAACCTTCCTTCGGCTCTCCCGGCGTTCCCTTGGGCTTTCGCTTGAGGAATTTCGGCCTGAGACGACGCAGAAAATTGTCTGTGGAACGAATCACATTGGTCAACGAGATCAGCTTATCCACTTCGGCGTCGGAATTGCCCAGCCGCTCGGACAGCACCTCTGCCGCAGCCAGGGCAATTTCAGCCGGCGGAACCTCTGAGAAGCGCTCAGCAAGCTTGATGTAGGGATTGAGCGAAACGCCGCCATGGATGGTGATCTTCCCAAGACGGGCAAAGAGGCGGAGGAAGGTCTGCTCGAAGGTCCAGTCGTGAACCGACACCACCCTCCATTTTTCACTGCGCTTGGCCGAGAAGCCGGCAAGAACGATAGCGCCCGGCAGCTTCAGATCGCTCAGCCAAAGCGCCATGGCAAAGCCGCTCGTCGGCGTCTTGCCCTCCGTGTAGAAATCGCTGCAGAAGCCGACGAGATCGAGATGGCCGGTCGGCGCGCCCTGGAAATCGGCGGCAGGGTTCAGCTTTTCCTCCCGCCCGAGGCGGATGTTCATGATCCCGAGAAAATACTCCTTCGGGAAGAATTTGACCACGTCGCCCACCTCGCCCCGATAGACGATGTTGGCGCCGCGCGGCTGTCCGCGCGAAATCAGCAGCGAATGGCCATGGAACGGACGATCCAGGACCTTATAGACCTTATTGAAGAAGATGAAGAGCGCGCTCGAAGGAAACTGCTGCTGAAGGCTGCCGATATCGACCGCATCGCTGTTTGCAACAAGAACGATGTGGGAGAAGGCCGCCAGCACGGACCGCCATTCATCGGCGGTCGTCAAGCCTGCGGCGGCCCCTGCAGCCGGGGAGCCGATTTCGTTGTTTCCTGCTTCGAGGTCCACGCCTGATCCAGCCCGATTACTTCTGCTGGACGTGCAGCATGCGATCACGCATGGCGAACCATTCTTCGGCATAGTCGTCGTTGCGATACTCGTCGAAATACGGACCGCCATCGGTGAAATGCACCAGTTGCGCATCCGACCGGTAGTCATATTCGTTGACAAGGTAATTCCAGGTCACGGGAACCTCGCCGATCTGATCTTCGCTTTCCAGCCATTTGAACTGGTGAAGCTGCAGGCCCGTGGCGGTGTTGACATAATCCTTCGTCAATGCCCGGCATTTGGCATTGTTGAAAAGGATCATGCTCGACCAGTTCTTCTTTTCATATTTGGTCTGGGTCTGGCCGAGGAACTTCGTCTCGATTTTCGGCTGGTAGTCGTGCTTGACGCACATTGCGGCATAGCGGTCGTCGCGCAGCTTCCAAAGCTCGGCAATATCGGCCCGAGCCAGCATGTCGCAGTCCATGAAGATGCTCCAGCCCTCGTAATCGCTGAGGTAGGGAACCAGGAAGCGGGAGAAGGAAAATTCGGTCGACTGCAGCGGGTTGCGCTCGCGTGTGAAAATGCCGTCGAGATTGCTGAGAACGATCGGCGAAAAAACCACCGGAATCGAAGAATGCTCGATTATGCTTTGCGCGAGGACGTGATAGGCGACGACCTCCTTGGAATCAAAGCCGACAAAAATACGTGCAACACCGTCGTTCATAGTCCCTCCGAAGCGGCTGACCACCAAAAGAGATCAACCGGTTAATAGCTTTCAAATCGCAGCGCAAATGGCGTTGCGAAGCATCCTTCCGGCTCGCAAGCCGGATGATTCTTATTCAAAACAAGAGCCCCGACTGCTTCATGGAAAGTGATTGCAATTTCCACGATACACCCCGCGAACGCAAACCTACTTACTTCAACCCGGATATTTGTCGAGTGTTTGCGGAAGCATTTTTGGTTTTCTTCCGTAACAAATGGAGAGCCATCCCGGCTCCTGGCGAGGTTTCGACCGGGCGTCGCGACGGCGCCCGGCTCTCATCTCATTCGCTAATGCAGCCTCAAATCTTCACGTAGCGGCGCCAGTTATGCTCTTCCTTGAAGCCCAGGATGTCACGGATCTTGCGGTTGGAGAGCAGGCCTTCATACTCGCCGATCTCGCGGGTGAAAGGTACGTTCGGAAAGTACTTGGCGGCAAGCTCCCGTGACGGCGTGTTGGCCGTTACCGTGTCGTTGGCGGCGTTGAACACCTGAAAGCCGAGACCGCTTTTTTCGATGCAGAGATGGACGATCTGGCCGAGATCGCGCGCGTCGATATAGCTCCAGGCTATGCGCTTGCGGATGTCAGTGTTGGCAAAATATTCCGGGAAGTTCTCATATTCGTGAGGCTCGATGACGTTGCCGATACGCAGCGCGTAGACGTCGATGCCGAAACGCTCGGCGAAGGCGCGCGCCGTCTTCTCGTTCAAGACCTTCGAGAGGCCATAGGAATCCATCGGATTGACATCATAGTCCTCTTCCAACGGGAACTGATGGAAATCGCGATGGCCTTCGGCGAAGCAGACACCATAGGTCGTTTCGCTGGAAGCGACGATGATCTTCTTGACGCCGAGCTTCGCCGCCGCTTCGATGACATTGTAAGTGCCCATCGTGTTGATGCGGAAGGTTTCGTTGTCCGGCTTCAACAGGATGCGCGGCACGGCGGCGAAATGCACGACGGCGTCGTATGGCTGCACACCCTTGCCATGATCGAGATCGGGGAAATCCCGATGCATGGTCAGCACGTTGTAGACTTGTCCCGCATCGGTGATATCGGCATTCAGATTGGTAACGCCAGGACTATTCAGCGGCACGAGATCGACATTGTGGACCTCGTAGCCGGCATCGATCAGCCAGGGAACGGTGTGACGCCCGGCCTTGCCGCTACCGCCGGTGAACAAAATACGTTTCTTCATGAAATCTCCTCCGGGTAAAATCGAGCGATAGATAGACCCTTTCCGACATTTCGCAAGGCATCGGGCACGGACGCATTGCCTCAGTCGGCGATAAGCGATGCTATCGACCAAACCATAAGCAGCGACGAGGTACAGGACCTATGCCGATCAGGCTTGTTGACTATGATCCGGATTGGCCCGCCTTATTTCAGAGCCGGCGCACGGCAATTGCCACCTTGCTCGATCACTCCGCCTACATCCAGCATGTCGGAAGTACGTCCGTTCCGGGTCTTTGCGCCAAACCCAAACTCGACATTGATGCCGTCCTTTCAACGAACGATGCGAGGCTTTTTGCCTGCGCGCGCCTGAAGGAGGATGGTTATGTCTTTCACGGCGATCCATATGGGGCCGACAGATGGCTCTTTACCAAGAATGAAACGCCCTACGGCACCCGTCTTTACCTCTGCCTGCCCGGTAATGCCGCCCATCGCGAGCGCATTCTCTTCCGCGACTATCTTCGCTCCCACCCTGAAGCAGTGGAAGCCTATGCAGCGCTGAAGCGACGGCTGGCCACCGAAGCGCAAGGCGATTGGAATCACTACATTGGCGGCAAGAGCGATTTCGTTGCCGACATTCTTCTGCGATCGCTTGCCGAACAGCAGCAACCCACCAAAGTCATCAAGCGGAGACTATCGATGGATTGGTTTACGACGACTGTCGGTGCAAATGTTCCAACACATGCTCAACGCATTGATCGAGCGAGAGCTGGCTGGTGTCAAAGATCTCGCAGCCGTGCCGAACGGCCTCCCCGCGCAGATAGGCAGCCCAGTTCATCATGTCCTTGTTCGCGAGCTCTGGCTGACCTCTTCCGACCGCAAGCCGCTCCGCTCTCGTAGAATCGTCGCAATCAACCAGGAGCAGCTTGTAGTCGGCGATATCGGCAGCCGCAGCCGCTTCGGCGATGAAGGAAATTCGCATCTGCCCTTCGAACAGGACCGGCTTTCCACTCTGCGCAACTTTTGCCAAGTTCGCCATCCATTCGATGGTCTTGTCGCGCTGCCAGGCTTCCGGCGAGCCGTGATCCCTCATCATTACATCCACGGGCGGCACGCCGATACTGTCGAACCGATAGACCGCAAAATCATTGGGATACCTTTCGGCAATCGCGTCGGCAATTGCCGTCTTTCCGGAGCCGGATGCGCCTGTCAGAACGATCAATCCCACTCGTCTCCTCCAAAATGCGAAAAGCCCCGCTGTTTCCAGCGGGGCCTTCGTAACCAACGAATAATCCGGGGATTACTCGACGATGCTAGCGACGATGCCGGCGCCGACGGTGCGGCCGCCTTCGCGGATTGCGAAGCGCAGCTTTTCTTCCATCGCGATCGGAACGATCAGCTCGACGTCAACCGTGATGTTGTCGCCAGGCATGACCATTTCCGTGCCTTCCGGAAGCGTCACGATGCCGGTCACGTCCGTCGTGCGGAAGTAGAACTGCGGACGGTAGTTCGTGAAGAACGGCGTATGACGGCCGCCTTCTTCCTTCGTCAGGATGTAGGCTTCGGCCTTGAACTTCTTGTGCGGCTTCACAGAACCCGGCTTGCACAGGATCTGGCCACGCTCGACGCCGTCACGGTTCACACCGCGGACCAGCGCACCGATGTTGTCGCCGGCCTGACCCTGATCGAGCAGCTTGCGGAACATTTCAACGCCCGTCACCGTCGTCTTCGAGGTCGGACGAATGCCGACGATTTCGACTTCTTCACCAACCTTGATGATGCCACGCTCGACGCGGCCCGTCACAACCGTACCACGGCCCGAGATCGAGAACACGTCTTCGATCGGCATCAGGAACGGCTGGTCGATCGGACGCTCAGGCGTCGGGATGTAGGCGTCAACCTGAGCCATCAGCTCGCGGATCGCGTTTTCGCCGATTTCCTTGTTGCTGTCTTCCAGAGCAGCAAGGGCCGAACCCTTGACAACCGGAATGTCGTCGCCCGGGAAGTCGTAGGACGACAGAAGTTCGCGAACTTCAAGCTCGACGAGCTCGAGAAGCTCGGCGTCGTCAACCTGGTCGACCTTGTTCAGGAACACAACGATCGCCGGAACGCCAACCTGGCGGGCGAGCAGGATGTGTTCGCGCGTCTGCGGCATCGGGCCGTCGGCAGCCGAGCAAACCAGGATCGCGCCGTCCATCTGCGCGGCACCCGTGATCATGTTCTTCACATAGTCAGCGTGGCCGGGGCAGTCGACGTGGGCGTAGTGACGGGCAGCCGTCTCATATTCAACGTGTGCCGTCGAAATCGTGATGCCGCGGGCCTTTTCTTCCGGTGCCGCGTCGATCTGGTCATACGCCTTGAACTCACCGAAGAACTTCGTGATCGCTGCCGTCAGGGACGTCTTGCCGTGGTCAACGTGGCCGATCGTGCCGATGTTAACGTGCGGCTTATTGCGCTCAAACTTACTCTTTGCCATTTGAATGCTTCCTGTGAACGTAAATTGGTGACCCCGGCGAACCGGTTTAGTGCCGCCGTTTAAGGCTTTCATCGCGTTTGCGCAAGACTTAATTGCAGGCCCTATTCTTGGCGAAGTGTAGCCGATGGCGGACAATGCGCGCCGTCGAGATTGATTCGCCGCGAAGGTTTCGCCAGCCGATCCGGAAAGACGCAAAAGCATTCGCCGGTTCAGATGCTTAGATAGGGCCGCTGAGGAAATAGTTCCAGGTGTCCGAAGCCGCTCCCCGGAATTGAAGGCGCCTGTGGATCGCGAAACAGCAAAATGCCTCGCCGTTCAAGAAAAGGGTTCGAGGGACCGGCTTTTGGAAGAGGACTGTCTTCTGAACGATATGCTGCAATCAATCAGTGAGGTCGGCCATTACAGACTGGCACGGCAGCAGTCTACGCAAGGCCTACGCGGCGGTGATTCAGCAATTTGGAAATCTTGGAGCGGGTAGCGGGAATCGAACCCGCGTATTCAGCTTGGAAGGCTGCTGCTCTACCATTGAGCTATACCCGCGGGTGGCCAAGATCCTGCACGGAATGGTGGAGGGAGTTGGATTTGAACCAACGTAGGCTGAGCCAACGGATTTACAGTCCGTCCCCTTTAACCACTCGGGCATCCCTCCAGTTTTCCGACTGGATCTTGCGACCAAGCTTGCTAGACCGAACGTCGCCGCCGCGATCTGCGCCGCGTATATGACCGGACCGTTTCCGTCTGTCAACATGAGGTTCGGGCAAAAATGACGAAAAAATTTCAACTTGCCGCAAAAGCCCACAGACGAAAGAGGACTATGCGCTCAGGGGCGCTCCCGCTATAAAGCCGCATGAGCAAAGACAGAACATCCGGCCGCTCCGGCCCTGAAAGCACCGCCGGCGACAAGTCGGCCAAGGACACGCATTACGCCACGCTGCGGCGCGCGCATCGCGACGCAAAGCGCGAGCGCGGCGAAATCCCGACGCCGCCGCCACAGAAGCGCAAGCGGGCGGGCGCCGACGATTGGAAGCCGCCGGCACTGGCCCCTGACCAGGTCTATCTCTATGGCCTGCATACGGTCCGCGCGGCCCTTGCCAATCCCGAGCGGAAGAACATCAAGCTGTCGACGACGCAGAATGCGCTGGTCCGGCTGGAAATCGGGCCGGCCGACGAACTGGGCATTCCCGTCGAAATCGTCTCGCCGCAGGATATCGACAAGGTGCTTGGTCCGGAAGCGATCCACCAGGGCGTGATGCTGGAGACGCGTCCCTTGCCCGTGCGGCGACTGGAGGCGCTGAAGGACAGCCCGTTGCTGCTGGTTCTCGATCAGGTGACCGACCCGCATAATGTCGGCGCGATCATGCGCTCGGCCGTCGCATTCGATGCCGGCGCCGTCATCACGACGCAGCGCCATAGCCCGACCGAATCGGGCGTTCTGGCGAAATCCGCCTCCGGCGCGCTGGAGCTGATACCCTACATCCAGATCACCAATCTCGCCGACGCGCTCGGCGAGCTGCACCGCCTCGGCTTCGTCACCATCGGCCTTGATTCGGAAGGGCCGGCACCTCTCGAAGGTACGTTTTCCGGCGAGAAGGTCGCCCTGGTCCTCGGCTCCGAGGGCAAGGGGCTCCGCCAGAAGACGCGGGAGACAGTAAACGCGCTGGCACGCCTCGACATGCCGGGCGCTATCAAATCACTCAACGTTTCGAACGCGGCCGCGATCGCCCTCTATGCAGCGCGGTCCTATCTGAAAATCTAGCGGCACCGGGGCTGCCGCAGCAAATTTGGGGGAATTTGCCTTGATCCGCACTTTTTGTCTCGCGGCGGCTTCTGCCGCCTTCATGCTCGCCGCCGGGCAACCGGCTGCTGCTGCCGACGAGGAACTTGTCAAATCGCAGGCCGGCCCATGGCTATTGGCGCCCGAAAGCGGCGCCAAGGGCTGCCGCCTCACCTTCGAAACCAGCCCGGCAAGCGGCGGCTACGCCCTAACCGGAGCGGATGCCTGCACGACTGCCCTGCCCGCCTACGCCAAGGCGGTCGCCTGGAATTTCAGCGATGACGGCTCACTCACTCTTGTCGATGCGACACAGAAGGTAGTGGCGCGTTTCCAGCAAGAAGAGGGTTCGCCCTGGGAAAGCGAAGAAGGCGACCCGACGTGGCTGCTGCCGGCGCTTGGAGACGTTGACCACGTTCCAACCGTCGCAAGTCTCGCCGGCATTTGGCAGATCCAGCAGCCCAATGGCAAACTCATCTGCAACATCACACTGTCCAGCGATACCGACGCGGACGGCACCCCCAAAATGTCACCGGGCGGCGACTGCCCCGCCGACATTCGTGATCTCAAGCTTTCTCTCTGGGTCATGGAGGGTTTTGGCCTGGTGATGATGGGCACCGACGGCTCTTCGCTCTCCTTCGATATGCGGCCTGACGGCAGCTTTCAGAAATCCGAGGAGGAAGAAGGAGAACAAATGGTGCTGGTCCGCAAGTAGGGTAGCCAAGGACCCTGGCATCCCGCCCATGGGGCACGTTCTCGAGCCCATCGATCGGTACCACCAGCGCTCAGCGAACTGCAATCGGCTGCGGACGCCAAGCCGATTGCAGCAACGGCCATCGCTCCGTGACCGGGCATCCATCCTGCAGCTTCGCCCAGGAAGTGACGTTGAGGTTCATCTCGCACTGCGCGAGATAGCTTTTACCGTCCACAGTCATGCAGGCGACCTCGCCGACCGCGTGCAGCTTTCCGTCGGTATTTTTGCAATAGCAATCCTGCCCGGCCAAAGCCGGCGTACTTGCCATCACAGCAAGGGACAATCCCGAGACAATATGCCTGAATTCCCTGCGCATAGACGTACCCTCGCCCGCCGTGGATGGCAACGAGTCTATGCTTATTTTAGACGTTGTAAATGCACCTATCTCCGGCAGATTCTCGGCCGAAGTTTTGGCTGAGAATCCAGAGGTCAGGTAAGAGCCCACCGCCGCCAACGCATTTTATAGCGATAGCGAGCGGGCCGGCGCTGCCTAGTGAATTGCCGGCTCCGAATCATCAAAGAATGTTCTGATCCCATCGCGCGCGACCGTCGCCAAGAACTCATCGAAGGCTTCGCGGTCCGTCGCAAACGGTTCTTCCCATTCGATGAGATCTTCTTCCGGCGTGATCACTTCCATCCGCCAATCTTCCTGAGTGCCCGCGGGGCGGAAGATATCGACGAGCACGGTCACGTCGTCTTCCGTAAATTCACCGGAGAGCTCGGAATGTTCGAGTTTGGGCTTCTTGGGCTTAAGGGTCATATTTTCCCACGTGCAGCGATGACGAGAATCGTAAGTTAGTGATCGTCCTGATCATTTCAAAGGGAGTGGCGCTACAATTGCATGAAGCTGCCGCCGATTTCGCGCAACAGCCACAACGAAGCAAACAATTCGCCTAAGTCATTGGATAGATTTGGTGCCCCCGGCAGGGTTCGAACCCGCGACCCCCTGATTACAAATCAGGTGCTCTACCAACTGAGCTACAAGGGCACATCGGCATGCCAAGTAGCAGATTTTGATTTCATGTAAAGGGAAAATCGGTTGTTTGGCTTGGATACCGCAGATCGAAGCCCCGGCGGATTCACCACTCGTTGCAAAACGTCTTGTCGCATTGCGGGAATATCATTACCTAGTACGATTATTCAAAGGACATTGCATGTCACGCGCTTTTCAGTCTGTTTGTTTTCTCGCATCGACCGCGCCGGAGGCCCAAACTGCGCGGGAGGAATTGATTCGCCTTTATGGCCAGACGCCGCAGGAAGATGCGGATATCGTCGTTGCGCTCGGCGGCGACGGCTTCATGCTGCAGACGCTGCACAATACGATGAACTCCGGTAAGCGTGTCTATGGCATGAACCGCGGTTCGGTCGGCTTTCTGATGAACGATTATCGTACGGAATGCCTGGCCGAACGCATCGAGGCGGCTGTCGAAAATGCCTTTCATCCGCTGCAGATGAGCACGCGCAATACAGACGGCAGCACATCGATCGCGCTTGCCATCAACGAAGTGTCGCTGTTCCGCCAGTCCTATCAGGCGGCCAAGCTGAAGGTCGAGATCGACGGCCATGTCCGCCTGCCGGAACTGATCTGCGACGGGCTGATGGTGACGACGCCTGCCGGTTCCACCGCCTATAATCTCTCCGCTCATGGCCCCATCTTGCCGCTGGAGGCGCCTCTTCTCGCCATGACCCCCGTCAGCGCTTTCCGCCCTCGCCGCTGGCGGGGTGCACTGTTGCCCAACAAGGTAACGATCGACATCACTGTGCTGGAGCCGGAAAAACGCCCCGTCAATGCGGTTGCCGACAATACCGAAGTCAAATCGGTCATGAGCGTCAAGATCGCCCAGACCGAAGACACGACGGCACGCATTCTCTCCGATCCGGACCGCTCGTGGTCGGAGAGGATATTGGCGGAGCAGTTTTCGGATTGAGAATTGCCACACAGGTCTGTATAGTAAGCCAGACGCAGGGAGCTATACAGATGGTGCTCAGCATCCGAAACGAAGAAGCCGATACGCTTGCCAGAGAACTGGCAAGGATCGACCAAACGACGGTGACGGACGCCGTTATCGTTGCGTTGAGAGAGGCCATCAACATGCGCCTGCGTCGGGAAGCACCAAGCGAGACTGCTCGAAAAATTCTGGCTAGACGCGGCTTGTCCTTTGTACCAAACCGGAAGCCGGTGCCGCCGGAGGCTTATCACCAGCTCGATCATGATCTCAGCGGCAACGACTAATGTTTGTCGACGCATGTGCGATCGTATCCATGATGGCGGGCGAAAACAGCGCCGAAGCCTATGAGGTAGCGCTATTGGATGCCGCCTCCCCCTTTACGTCTGCTTTGGCTGCATGGGAGGCTATCATCGTACTCTCGCGCCCGGACCAACTGAATTGCAAATATAGCGAAGCCGAGGGAGCCGTCCTTGAGTGGCTGGACGCGCGCAACATACGTCTTCAGGAGCCGGCTTCACCACGCCGCGTACTATCCTTCGCTGTTGCAGTCGCTGAAAAACATGGCCTCGGTCGTCGTCACCTGAGCAACTTCGATTGTTTTCATTATGCCTATGCGAAAGCGATGAGCACACCGCTTCTGACATTGGACCAATTGTTGCGCGAGACGGATGCCGACACCGTGCCTTGAGCATAGTCGCCGCGCATATCATTGACGGGCCAGCTCTCCAAAACCGTCTCGTGACTGTCATGTTACGCGCAACAAAAAGCCCCGTCTCCGGGGCTTTTCGTACATCAAACACGTTCTTCGGCTGTTATTCCACGTCGTCCACGACCGCATCGGCAGCGCCGCTGATGCGGTGCGCGAGTGCGGCTTCCATGAACTCGTTGAGATCGCCGTCGAGCACATCGCTCGGGGCGGTGCTGGCGACACCCGTGCGCAGGTCTTTTACGAGCTGATAAGGCTGCAGCACGTAGGAGCGGATCTGATGGCCCCAGCCGATATCGGTCTTCGAGGCGGCTTCGGCATTCGCAGCCTCTTCCCGCTTCATCAATTCCGCTTCGTACATGCGGGCGCGCAGCATGTCCCACGCTTTCGCGCGGTTCTTGTGCTGCGAGCGTTCCTGCTGGCACTGCACGACGATGCCGGTAGGCATGTGCGTGATACGCACGGCCGAGTCGGTCGTATTGACGTGCTGGCCGCCGGCGCCGGACGAACGGTAGGTATCGATGCGGCAGTCGCTCTCGTTGATCTCGATCTGGATCGAGTCGTCGACGACCGGATAGACCCAGATCGACGAGAAGGAGGTATGACGGCGGGCGTTGCTGTCATAGGGCGAGATGCGCACCAGGCGGTGAACGCCCGATTCGGTCTTCAGCCAGCCATAGGCATTGTGGCCCTTGACCAGAAGGGTCGCCGATTTGATGCCGGCCTCTTCACCGTCATGAACTTCGAGCAATTCCACCTTGAAGCGTTGGCGCTCAGCCCAGCGGGTGTACATGCGCAAAAGCATGTTCGCCCAGTCCTGGCTCTCGGTGCCGCCTGCGCCGGAATGGACTTCGAGGTAGGTATCGTTGGCATCGGCCTCGCCCGACAGCATGGCTTCCACCTGCCGGCGCGCCGCTTCCGCCTTCAGGCCCTTAAGAGCCTCTTCGGCCTCGCGGACGACGTCGGCATCGCCCTCTTCCTCGCCAAGCTCGATCAGTTCGACATTGTCGGCAAGCTGCTGCTCAAGCGCGCGCACGCCGTTGATGCCGTCATCGAGCTGCTGGCGCTCGCGCATCAGCTTCTGCGCTTCGGTGGCATCGTTCCAGAGGGTCGGATCCTCTGCCTTGTTGTTCAACCAGTCCAGTCGTCTTACCGCCTGATCCCAGTCAAAGATGCCTCCTCAGCAGGCTTATGGCCTGCTTGGTTTCGTCGACTACATTCTCGATTTCCGCTCGCATATTCCTGCTTCTTTATTCGGCCGTTCGATGTGAACTGCTGTTCAATTCAAAGAGTGCTGGTGACATAGATATACATGCCGCCACTGTAAAGCCCCGCGGCATGATCATTGGACGAATCCGATGGGATCAGAAGAGACCGCCCGCGCCTGACGTGACCGCCTGATTGGCCTGCGGCGAGGTCTTCAGAATTTCCTCGGGTGCGACCTGCGCCGACGCATCGCCGCCGCCGATGACCGTATAGGTGGTCGCCGGGCCGGTGCCGGGCTTGAAAGCTTCCATGATGGCGTCGGGATCGCCGGGCTGTGCGGCCATGCCGGTTGCGCGGTTGACGGCCATCATATTCATGCCCGCCGGAACCTGGAATTTCTCCGGCGGCTCATCCTTGGTGGCGGCCTGCATGAATTCGTTGAAGATCGGCGCAGCGATCGAGCCGCCAGTCGCGCCGCGGCCGAGTGTGCTCGGCGTGTCGTAACCGACATAAAGACCGGCGACGAGGCTTGGCGTAAAGCCGACGAACCAGGCGTCTTTCTCATCGTTGGTCGTCCCGGTCTTGCCGGCAACGTCTGTATTCAGCTTTATCTTGCCGGCGGCGGTGCCCCGGATGATCACGCCCTGCATCATCGACGTAACCTGATAAGCAGTCATCGGATCGAGCACCTGCTCGCGATTGTCGGCGATGACCGGCTCATCCTGATTCTGCCAATCGCTCACATTGCAGGCGTTACAAACGCGTTCCTCATGCTTGAAGATGGTCGCTCCGTAGCGGTCCTGAATACGGTCGATCAATGTCGGCTTGATCTGCTTGCCGCCATTGGCAATGACCGAATAGGCGGAAACCATGCGCAGCACCGTCGTCTCGCCCGCACCGAGCGCCATGGCGAGAACCGGGTTCATATGGTCGTAGATGCCGAATCGCTCGGCATATTCGGCGACCAGCGGCATGCCCATATCGGCGGCAAGACGCACCGTCATCAGGTTGCGCGAATGCTCGATGGCGAAGCGTAGCGTATGAGCACCGCCGCCCTCGCCTTCATAGTTTTCCGGCTTCCACACCTGCCCGTTGCTGAGCGTGATCTCGAGGGGATCGTCCAGAATGACCGAAGCCGGTGTATAGCCGTTGTCCATGGCCGCCGCATAGACGAAGGGCTTGAAGGATGAGCCGGGCTGGCGCTTAGCCTGGGTAGCACGGTTGAATTCCGATTGCGCATAGGAGAAACCGCCGACCATGGCGAGCACGCGGCCTGTGTGCGGGTCCATAACCACGAGGCCACCCTGCACTTTCGGAGGCTGGCGCAGGCGATAGGCATTGGAGTCGGCATCGCCGGTCTTCTGAACGTAAATCACGTCACCGGGGCTCAGCACGCCGCTCGGCGATTTCGCCGTCTTGCCGCCATTGGCCGAGCGGTAAGCCCAGCGCATGTCCGAGGCGGCGATCGTACCCCGCTTGCGCTCGGTCGCAACCTTGCCGGCAACATCGACACTCGGTTGCAGACCGATATCCACCGCCTGGTCGGACACGGAAAGCACGACCGCCAACTGCCATTCCGGCACATCGCTCAAGGCCGGGATCTTGGCGAGCTCTAAACCCCAGTCCTGCGATGTCGCGATCTGCTTGATCGGCCCATGGAAGCCGCGGCGTTCGTCATAGTCGACGAGACCGTCCTGCAGCGCCTTGCGCGCCTCCAGTTGCATTTGCGGATCGAGCGAGGTGCGTACCGAAAGCCCGCCCTCATAAAGCATCTTCTCGCCATATTGGTCGATCAACTGGCGGCGTACTTCTTCGGAGAAATAATCGGAGGCGAAAAGCGACGGGCCATTCTTCGGCGGTACAACGCCGAGCGGCTGCTTCTTGGCCTCTTCGCCGTCGCTCTGGCTGACATAACCATTCTCGACCATGCGGTCGATAACCCAGTTGCGGCGGGTCATCGCGGCGTCTGCATGGCGGAACGGATTGTAATTGGACGGGCCCTTGGGTAGCGAAGCGAGATAGGCCGAATCGGCAATGGTCAGCTCGTTCACCGACTTATCGAAATAGGTAAGCGCGGCACCGGCGATGCCATACGAATTCAGGCCGAAATAAATCTCGTTCAGATAGAGTTCGAGGATCTTGTCCTTGCTGTAGGTCTGCTCGATGCGGAAGGAGAGGATCGCTTCCTTGATCTTGCGATCGAAAGTCTGGTCTGCCGAAAGCAGGAAATTCTTGGCGACCTGCTGGGTGATGGTCGATGCGCCGACAAAACGACGGCCCGAACCGATGTTCTGGAGGTTGACGGCGACAGCGCGCATCAGGCCGCCGACATCGACGCCCGGATGATTGTAAAAGTTCTTGTCTTCAGCCGAGAGGAAAGCGGCCTTGACGCGATCGGGAATGGCCTGGATCGGCAGAAACAACCGGTTCTCGCGCGAATATTCCTTCATCAGCGCACCGTTGCCCGCATGAATGCGGGTCGTCACCGGCGGCGCATATTTGGCGAGGACCTCATAATCCGGCAGATCCTTGGAAACGACGCTCAGATAAATAGCCGCCGCGGCCGCCGCACCCAGGAACAGGATGCAGCCCAGCCCAAAGAAATATCCAATCAGTCTGACCATATGATGCTACCGGTGCTTCTTCTTCATGCGGCGCATGTGCGAGACCATCGCACATTCACGGGCGTTTTGCACGCTCAGGGCGTTAATGCAAGACGGCAACAGCACAAAGCCGTGCATGCCGACCGCGGCAAACAATACTTCGGTGTAAAGGCGGGAATGTGAGCAAAATAGGGCTCACCGCCGGTATTCCTCACTTCATCCCAGCCCATAAGCAACGGCTGTTACATGGAAGACACGAACGGCGCGCGCCGCCCATGGTTTCAGCCGCCATTCGCAATGGTTGAAACGTGATATTGCTTGACGGCGTCGGTCAGCCGGTCCGCCAATTTCTGCCGCCAATCGGGATCGAGCAGAAGTTTCTCATCATCCTTGTTCGAAAGGAAGCCAAGTTCGAGCAGAATGGAAGGAACATCCGGCGCCTGCAGCACACGGAAGCCGGCATGGCGATGCGGGTTGTTGATCATGGAGATCTGGCCGTTGAACGAGGTCAGCACATCCTGCGCGAGCGAAATGGAAAAAGCCTGCGTCTCGCGCCGTGTCAGGTCCATCAGAATATCGGCGACCGCGGCGGGCTGGGCCTGCGTCTCGGCCCCGGCAAGCTGATCAGAATTGTTTTCTCTGTCTGCAACTTCGCTGGCAAGCTTGTCGGAGGCTTTGTCGGAGATCGTATAGACCGTGGCGCCGCGGATATCCTTCTGCTTCAGCGTATCGGCATGCAGCGAGATGAACAGAGAAGCGTGGTTCTGCCGGGCGATCGTCACCCGCTGCGACAGCGACAGATATTCATCATTGTCGCGCGTCAGGAAAGCCTTGATGCCCCGCTGGGCATTCAGCTTGTCGGCCAGGAGCTTGGCGAAAGCGAGCGTGATATCTTTTTCCTGCGTGACGCCGTCGCTGGCCGTCGCGCCGGCGTCGATGCCGCCGTGACCCGCGTCGACAGCCACGAGGAAGGTACTCGGATCAGCCTTTTCGATCGGCGCCACCGGACCGACATCCTTCGCGGTGTCATCGTTCGTCCAGCTCTGTTGCTTGATAAGATCGGCGAATTGCGCGGCAGGCAGCATCTCGGCATCGAGTACGAGGCGATGCCCCTTGCCGCTTTCGTCAGGCTGCACCTTGGCCATGACCAGCTTCACCGGCTTGGTCGCCGTCAGCACGATGCGGGCGCTGTTCTCCGCCATCGTGCCATAGCGGATATCCTTGAAGAGGCCGATCGGCTTCAGGTCGGCAGCCGGAAAGCCGAAAGCCGTTGCCGGAAGGTCGACGATGATACGGACGGGGTTGTCGAGATAATGGACCGAGAACGTCGGCTCGCGGTCCATATCGATGACGATACGAGTGCGGGCATCGTCGCCGGCAATGCGTGCGCCATAGGCGAGCAATGGATCGGCTGCTGCCAAAGTCGCAGCAAACGGCGAAAGAATCGGAAGCGCCATCACTGCGAGGACCACCGCTGCAATTCGCAAAGCCCTCACGCCGTTCTCCGTCGCATGCCGCAATCCCTTTAACTATCGTCCGTCGCGCCCCATATTGGTTTCAACGTTGTTTTTGAAGTCCAAAAAACGGGAAACCGCGAATGAGGGTAGTGCCGATGTGATGGCGCGTCGCCAGAAGAATCGGAAACGCCGTCCCCGCACCTTCCTCATACGACGAATCCATCAATATTATGGCACACTTGGCTTTCCCCTTGCTATTGTGACAGATAAAACATACAACGCATATTAGGGTAGAAGTGTTGACGGGATAGAGTCGCCGCAAAGGCAGCCGCCTCGAGTACCAGGCGCCATAAGCGGCCGTCATCCGCCGTCTCCAGTGCTTCTGCTCTCTATACTGGATATCTGAATTTCCGGTTTTGCGCGGGAAATTCATCGGTGGAGAGCCACCAAACGCTCTTTAGAGAGCACATTCATCGGATCCGTTCGTTGGGTCTAAGGCATTGTCGATCTCGCTTGGTTACGGATGGTACCGCAGCAGCTTTTTCAGGAAGTGAACAGACCCCGGGGAACTAATGTCCCGGCCGCTGTCTGGCTGCTGTCACCGTCATCGCAAAACAACCAATCGCGACTTTCATTATCCGGTGCAGCAATAACGGAGTGCAACCAGCCTGTCCTAGCGACAGGTCGGCGCCTTTCCGCATGCCGGCGCCGAGGAGCACAGCTTACATGGCAGACAAAATGCTTATCGATGCGTCTCACGAGGAAGAGACGCGTGTCGTTGTCGTTCGTGGGAACCGCATAGAGGAATTTGACTTCGAGTCGCAGCACAAGAAGCAAATCCGCGGCAACATCTATCTCGCCAAGGTGACGAGGGTCGAGCCCTCGCTACAGGCAGCCTTCGTGGATTACGGCGGCAACCGCCACGGCTTTCTGGCCTTTGCCGAAATCCATCCCGACTACTACCAGATCCCGCTCGCCGACCGGCAGGCGCTCCTGAAGGCGGAAGCCGAAGAGCATCGCCGCGACGATGATGTCGAGCATGTCGAAACGGCGCTCGATCTTTCCCAGCAGGAACAGCCCGACATCGGCATCGTCCAAAAGGACGAGGCGGAAGCGGAACCCGCTGTAGCGGAAGAAGCCCCTGCACCCGAGGCAGCGGCTCTCGCCGCCGAAGAAGCTCCGGCGAAGAAGGCCAAGCCGCGCCGCAGCCGCAAGAAGGTTGTCGCGGAAGCTTCCGCGGACGAGGCGCCTGCGCCCGAAGCGGTAGCAACGGTCGACGCTCCCAGCGAAGACGAAGAAGGCCCATCCGGCGAAATGGCCGCGATGGTCGAAACCGATTCGATCTCTGAGGATGTCGATGTTTCCAAGCGCCGTCATGACGATGACGACGACGATGATCACGACCAGGAAGAAGAAGTGATCGAATCCGTCGGCGCCGAAGACGCGATGGAAGAGGTTCCGGACCGCACGCAGCGCAAGCCGCGCAAGCAATACCGCATCCAGGAAGTCATCAAGCGTCGGCAGATCCTGCTGGTGCAGGTCGCCAAGGAAGAGCGCGGCAACAAGGGTGCTGCGCTGACCACCTATCTCTCGCTCGCAGGCCGCTACTCGGTTCTGATGCCGAACACGGCGCGCGGCGGCGGCATTTCCCGCAAGATCACCAATCCGCAGGACCGCAAGCGCCTGAAGGAAATCGCCAAGATGCTCGAAGTGCCGCAGGGCATGGGGGTGATCCTGCGTACCGCCGGCGCCAACCGCACCAAGGTCGAAGTCAAGCGCGACTTCGAATATTTGATGCGCCTGTGGGAAAACGTCCGCACGCTGACGCTCGCTTCGACCGCGCCTTGCCTCGTCTATGAAGAAGGCAGCCTGATCAAGCGCTCCATCCGCGACCTCTACAACAAGGATATCGGCGAGATCATCGTTGCCGGCGAAGAAGGCTATCGTGAAGCCAAAGACTTCATGAAGATGCTGATGCCGAGCCACGCCAAGGTGGTTCAACCCTATCGCGATATCCATCCGATCTTCTCGCGCTCCGGCATCGAGGCACAGCTCGACCGCATGCTGCAGCCGCAGGTGACGCTGCGCTCGGGCGGCTACCTGATCATGAACCAGACGGAAGCTCTGGTTTCGATCGACGTCAACTCCGGTCGTTCGACCCGCGAGCATTCGATCGAAGACACCGCGCTGCAGACCAATCTGGAAGCTGCGGAAGAAATCGCCCGCCAGCTTCGCCTGCGTGACCTTGCCGGCCTGATCGTCATCGACTTCATCGACATGGAAGAAAAGCGCAATAACCGCGCGGTCGAGAAGAAGTTGAAGGAATGCCTGAAGAACGATCGTGCCCGCATCCAGGTCGGCCGCATCTCGCATTTCGGCCTGTTGGAGATGTCGCGCCAGCGCATCCGCGCTTCCGTCCTCGAAAGCACGACGCAGATCTGCTCGCATTGCGGCGGCACCGGCCATGTGCGCTCGCAGTCTTCCGTGGCGCTTCATGTCCTGCGCGGCATCGAGGAATACCTGCTGAAGAACACGACGCACGACATCACCGTGCGTACGACGCCGGACATTGCGCTCTATCTGCTCAATCATAAGCGCCAGACGATCGTCGACTACGAAAACCGCTTCGGCGTCGCCATCGTCATCGGCGCGGACAATGCCGTCGGTACGCAGCATTTTGCGATCGACCGCGGCGAGCCGGTGGAAAATCCGGTCAAGATCGAATCCCTGTTCAACTTCGCCGCCATTCCGGAGGACGAGGACGATGATATCGTCATCGAGGCCGACGAGGACGAAGACGAGGAACTCGAGGAAAAAGCCGCTGCCGTCGAACAGCAGCCTGCCGCCCGCTCCGAAAACAATGAAGGTGGCCGCAAGCGCAAGCGCCGTCGCCGCCGTCGCGGTCGTGGCGGTGACGCCCAGGTCGCTTCCGAGTCCGCCGATACGTCCCGCGAAGATGGTGACGAGGAAGCCGATGAAGGCGAAGAGGACGATGCAAGCGGCAGCAGCGAGGTTGCGGCCACGTCCAGCGATGACGGCCAGCAGAAGCGCAAGCGCCGCCGCCGCGGCAAGCGTGGCGGGCGCCGCAATCGCGACGGCGAAGGCAATGAATTGGCCGCTGGCAGCGAAGCCGGTTCCGAGGAAGCTGCTGACGAAGAGGATGACGGCGAAAATGATGCCGCCGTGACCATCGCCGACATTGCGGTCGCCGAGGGTGAAGCCGCCGTCGAAAGCCAGCCGGCTATGGCGGCCGTCGAAACCGCATCCGTCGTCGCCGAAGACGTGAAGCCCGCCAAAGGCCGCAGCCGCCGTAAGCCGAAAGCGGAAGCATCCCCCGTCGAGGCACCGGTTGTTGAAGAGGCGCCCTTGGTCGACGCCGAAGCCGAAACAGTTGCCGAGGTCGCCGGCGATCTCGACAAGGTCGCCGAACCGGTCGCGACTGAAGAACCCGAAATGGTCGAGGCCGCAGCCAAGCCGGCGCGCGCCAACCGCGAGTCGAACGTCTCCTCCTCCGAGCCGGTGGTCAAATCCAGCCGCGCCAGCGAGGGCGGCGAAGGCGATGGCGAGCCGACCAAGCCGAAGAAGGCCGGTTGGTGGCAGCGCCGCGGTTTCTTCTGAACGCTGCTGTTTCGAACGAAATAACAAAATCCGGCCGTGGCAACGCGGCCGGATTTTTATTTTGGGAGACCGTAAGCGGACAAGGTCGACGCTTCTTCTGCTCTTCATCCTCCTTGTGGGTTTCGGGCGGCGGAAGAAGACTAGTAGCGGCACAAACGTCTCTTCGGCGGCTGTGTGATGTACAGCGATGTGGATTAAGGTGTTGCCGTAACGAACGGTTCCCTCACACCCGCCCTCGTCCTTTGAGGGTCGCTGCGCTCCCAACTCAGGATGAGGGGCTAACTTTTCGCATCTGAGCGCGATTGCTCTTTGCGGCATTTTACGGCATGTCGTGAAGCTAGCTCCGCCTCATCCTGAGGCGCATTTCGGCGCATAGCGCGGAAATGCCTCGAAGGACGGGCGGCCCGGTTCGACCACAGATACAGCGTCTACTTCAACCACGCCGCCATACGTTCCACCGCTTCCTCGATCTCCGCATTGGAGCCGGCATAGGAGATGCGCATCGCGCGGTGTCCCTCGATCGGATCGAAATCGAGGCCCGGCGTGGCGGCGACGTTGATTTCGGCCAGCATCTTGCGGGCGAACGCCATGCTGTCGTTGGTGAAACGGCTGACATCGACATAGGCGTAGAAAGCGCCGTCCATCGGCGACGCGATGGAGAAGCCGATCTCCGGCAGACGGTGCATCAGGAAATCGCGGTTGCGGCGATAGCTTTCGCGGTAAGCGTCCAGTTCGGCCCCTGCCCCGAGCGCTGCGGCAGCGGCGATCTGCGAGAGTTCCGGGGCCGAAATGTAAAGGCTCTGAGCGACGCGCTCGATCGGACGCACCAGACGCTCCGGAAGCACCATCCAGCCGATGCGCCAGCCGGTCATGCAATAATATTTCGAAAAGGAATTGATGACGATCACCTCGTCGGTCAGTTCCAGCGCGCTCGTCTCCTCGCCGACGAAGGTAAGGCCGTGATAGATTTCGTCGGAGATGAAAGCGATCGAACGATCGGCACAATAGTCGGCGAGCGCTTTCAGCGCCGCCCTGCCGGTTACCGTGCCGGTCGGATTGGCGGGGCTTGCGAGCAGCACGCCCTTCAACCGTTTGCCGCTGGCTGCTTGTGCGGTCTCCAGGCTTTCTGGTGTCAGAGTAAATTGCGTCTCGGCGGTCACCGGCACTTCCACGACATCGAGCCCGAGGGCGGCGAGGATATTGCGATAGGCCGGATAGCCAGGCCTTGCGATGGCGACGAGGTCGCCGGGATCAAAGAGTGTCAGAAAGGCGAGGTTGAAGCCGGCGGACGAACCGGTGGTGATCGCGATCCGCATGGGATCGATGGTCAGACCGTGACGAGCAAGGTAGTGACCGGCAAGTGCTTGCCTGAGCGCCAGCGTGCCAAGTGCGTCCGTGTAGCCGATGCGGCCGTGACCGAGTGCCGCGCGTGCTGCCTCCAGTGCCGCTTGCGGCGCAGGATGAGACGGCTGGCCAACGGCCATCGAGATGACGGCATGCCCCGCCTGACGCCGACGCGTTGCCTCCGCCAGCACATCCATGGCGTGGAAGGGTTCGACATCGCTGCGTTTGGATAGGGAAAACAAGGTCAATTCTTTCTCGGATCGGATTGGAGCCAGACAATTGCCGTAATATTAGCTTGTTCACAATCCCGCGATTGCGGCTTTGTCGTGAAAATTCCTGTTTCTGGAAATAAGCATGCACCGTAAATTGCCGTTGTACATTTGTGGATTTTAACCTCGCGGTGATATCCCGAACCGGACGATGAGTCTCAGCACCCACTCAAACGAGGACCCGATGACCCTTTTTTCCAAAACCCTGCTGGCGGCTTCAGCGATCGCCTTTGCCGCGTCGCTCGCCATGGTCCAGCCCGCCGCCGCGCTGGACGACCAGCAGAAAAAGGAATTCGGGGATTTCATCAAGGAATATCTCGTCGAGCATCCGGAAGTCCTCTTGGACGCGCAGGCGGCGCTTGAAAAGAAACAGGACGAGCAGCGCCTGGCTCAGTCGGCCCAGGCTGTCGCTCAAAACAAGGATGCCATTTTCAATTCCAAGGATGACGTCACGATCGGCAATCCGAAGGGCGATGTCACTGTGGTCGAGTTCTTCGATTACAATTGCACCTATTGCCGCCATGCGCTCCCCGACATGGACGCGCTGCTGAAGCAGGACCCGAATGTGCGTTTCGTGCTGAAGGAATTCCCGATCCTCGGACCGGATTCAGTTGCCGCGGCAAGGGTCTCCGATGCCTTCCGCAAGCTGGCGCCGGGAAAATATGCCGAATTCCATCATACCCTGCTTGGCAGTGACGGCCGCGCCTCGGAAGACAGCGCCATCGAAGTTGCGACCTCGCTCGGCGTCGCCGAAGCGGCAATCCGCGCCGAAATGGCCAAAAGCCCGAACAATGATACGGTCAAGGCCACCTACCAACTCGCCACCGATCTCAACGTCACCGGCACGCCGGCCTATGTCATCGGCAACGAAACGATCTCCGGTGCGATCGGCCTCGAGGCCATTCAGCAGAAAATCTCCAATGTCCGCAGTTGCGGCAAGACCACCTGCTGAACGGTGGCTATGACTGCGCCGCGCATCAGGATGCATAAAGGACACAGCGGCGCTTCAGAAGCTGCATAGACCTTTGCGAAACCGAACCGATTTCGAGGTTATGCGTAAAATCGCCAAAATCCGGGCGTTTCCACACCTAGACATGCGCAACCTATGTCCTGGGGGCTTTCCTATAGGCCCTCGGGAGTCTATAGGTTGCGCTGCACTTTGACGGAACCTCTAATGGCGCAAACCATTTTTGTCCTTAACGGACCCAATTTGAATGCCCTCGGCAAGCGCGAGCCGGGCATCTATGGCGGCAAGACGCTCAAGGATATCGAAGCCGACTGCAAATCCGTGGGCGAAAGCCTCGGCTTTGTCATCGACTTTCGCCAGAGCAATCATGAAGGCGTGCTGGTCGACTGGATCCACGAAGCCGGAGACGTCGCCGCCGGCATCGCCATCAACCCCGGCGCCTATGGCCATACGTCGATCGCACTTCATGACGCGATCCGCGCCATTTCCATTCCGGTGGTGGAGGTTCACATCTCCAATATCCACGCACGCGAAGAATTCCGGCACAAATCGATGATCGCGCCCGCCGCCAAGGGCATGATCTGCGGCTTTGGGCCCCACAGTTACATCCTGGCGCTACACGCGCTGAAATCCATCACGCAATAACAAGAATACAGGGCAAAACATCCATGGCTGACAAGAAATTGGGTATCGACCAGGCGCTGATCCGCGACCTCGCCAATATTCTCAATGAGACCGATCTGACCGAGATCGAAGTCGAGCAAGAAGATCTGCGCATCCGCGTATCGCGCGCCGGCACGACTCAATATGTGCAGGCACCGATCGCAGCCCCCGCCTATGCCGCAGCAGCTCCTGCCGCCGCCGCTCCGGTCGCGGCCGCCGCGCCCGCCGGCAAGTCGCGCAATCCGGATAACGTCGTCAGTGCGCCGATGGTGGGTACGGTCTATATGGCACCCGCTCCGGGCGCTGCCGCTTTCATCGAGATCGGTGCCTCCGTCAAGGAAGGCCAGACGCTGTTGATCATCGAAGCGATGAAGACGATGAACCAGATTCCTGCGCCCAAATCCGGCACTGTGACCGAAATCCTCATTCAGGACGGACGCCCGGTCGAATACGGCGAAGCCCTGGTCGTCATCGAGTAGACCCTATGCCCATGATTTCGAAGATTCTCATAGCCAATCGCGGAGAGATCGCCCTTCGTGTGCTGCGCGCCTGCAAGGAGCTCGGCATTGCGAGTGTCGCGGTGCATTCGACCGCCGATGCCGACGCGATGCATGTGCGCCTGGCGGACGAAAGCGTGTGCATCGGCCCGCCGCCGTCGCGCGAAAGCTATCTCAACATCCACCAGATCGTCGCGGCCTGCGAGATCACCGGTGCCGACGCCGTTCACCCGGGCTATGGGTTCCTGTCGGAGAACGCCAAGTTCGCCGATATTCTCGAAGCACACGGCATCACCTTCATCGGCCCGACGGCGGACCATATCCGCATCATGGGCGACAAGATCACCGCTAAGACGACTGCGCAGCAGCTCGGCATCCCCGTCGTTCCGGGCTCGGACGGCGAAGTGAAGACCGAAGCAGACGCGCTGCGGACCGCAAGGGAAATCGGCTATCCCGTGCTGATCAAGGCGACCGCCGGCGGCGGCGGACGCGGCATGAAGGTGGCGCGTACGGAAGCGGACGTCCTCGAAGCCTGGTCGACGGCACGTACCGAAGCGGCAGCCGCCTTCGGCAATGAATCCGTCTATATGGAAAAATATCTCGGCAAGCCGCGCCACATCGAAATCCAGGTGTTCGGCGATGGCGAAGGCAATGCCGTGCATCTCGGAGAGCGCGACTGCTCGCTGCAGCGCCGCCACCAGAAGGTCTGGGAAGAAGCCAATTCACCGGCGCTCAACGTCGAGCAGCGCATGAAGATCGGCCAGATCTGCGCCGACGCCATGAAGAAGCTGAAATATCGCGGCGCCGGCACGATTGAGTTCCTCTATGAAAACGGCGAGTTCTATTTCATCGAAATGAACACCCGCCTGCAGGTCGAGCATCCGGTCACCGAAGCGATCACCGGCATCGATCTCGTGCACGAACAGATCCGCGTTGCCTCGGGCGGCGGTCTTTCCGTGACACAGGAGGACGTGCATTTCCACGGCCATGCCATCGAATGCCGCATCAATGCCGAGGACGCGCGCAGCTTCGTGCCGTCGCCCGGTACGATCACGCATTTCCATGCGCCGGGCGGCCTTGGCGTGCGCATCGATTCGGGCGCCTATCAGGGCTACAGAATCCCGCCCTACTATGACAGCCTGATCGGCAAGCTGATCGTGCATGGCCGCACCCGCGTCGAATGCATGATGCGCCTGCGGCGTGCGCTCGACGAATTCGTGGTCGATGGCATCAAGACCACTCTGCCTCTGTTCCAGGATCTCGTTTCCAACCAGGATATCGCCAATGGCGATTATGATATCCATTGGCTGGAAGACTACCTGGCGAAAGGCTCGGCTTGACCTATGGCAGGACCGCGCAGCAGAAATCCGGGCATTACTCCTGAGATCCTGCTGCGCGCCTATTCCATAGGTCTCTTCCCGATGGCGGAATCGGCTGATGATCCGGAAATCTTCTGGGTCGAGCCTGAGCTGCGCGGCGTGCTGCCGCTCGACACTTTCCATGTTTCGAAAAGCCTCGCGAAGACCATTCGCCACAAGCCCTTCGATATCAGGTTCAACACGGATTTCGACGCCGTCATCGCCGCCTGCGCCGAGCAGACCAGCGGCCGGCCAAGCACCTGGATCAACAAGACCATCAAGTCGCTCTATTCGACCCTGAACCATATCGGCCACGCTCACTCCGTCGAGGCCTGGGAAGGGAGCAAACTGGTTGGCGGGCTCTACGGCGTATCGCTGGGCTCGGCCTTCTTCGGCGAGAGCATGTTTTCGCGCCGCACGGACGCCTCGAAGATCTGTCTTGTCTATCTCGTAGAGCGCCTCAAGCAGCGCGGCTTCACCCTGCTCGATACTCAATTCACCACGGAGCATTTGAGGACATTCGGCGCAATAGACGTGCCGAAGGATCAATATGCCAGGATGCTTGAAAAAGCGATGGAATCGCCCAATCTGAGCTTCACCGGCAGTTGAGAATCCACGTATATGCGTTGATTTAAATCAAGAATCCGCTACGTTCGGCACAGCAGCCGGGGGTAGTATCTTGAAAATATATCTTGCAATCATCTTTCTCGCCGCATTGGTCGCAACGCAGGCCGACGCCAAATCCTTTCACGACATGTTCGGCACCGACGCGCCAGAGAGCGACGAAGGAGCCGTGCTGAAGACGATCGACTTTCAGCGGGGACCGATCAAATTGCCCGGCGCGAACGCGACGCTGAACGTCTCCGATCAGTTCTACTATCTTAACCCGGCCGACACCCGAAAAGTGCTGGTTCAGCTCTGGGGTAATCCGAGCAATGCCGCCGAAGGTACGCTCGGCATGATCTTCCCGGCAAAATATGCGCCGACGGATCAGCGCACTTGGGGCTCGGTCGTCGAATACGACGGCAGCGGCCATGTCTCCGACGATGACGCTGCGTCGACAGACTACAACGCCCTGCTGAAACAGATTCAGGATGGAATCAAGGAAGACAATCCCGAACGCGAGAAAGAAGGCTTCGCTCCGATCACTTTGGTGGGCTGGGCCGAGCCGCCGCATTACGACAAGGCAACCCATGCGCTTCACTGGGCCCGCGACCTTATCTTCGGCAAGGATCCCAATGGTCCGCATACGCTGAACTATTCCGTGCGCGTGCTCGGTCGCGAAGGCGTCATGGAGCTCGATTTCGTGGCCGGCCTCAATCAGTTGAAAGAAATCAACGATGCCATCCCGAATGTCATCAACGCCGTGCAATATGACAGCGGCAAGCGCTATGCCGACTTTGTCAATGGCGACAAGATCGCCGCCTACAGCATGGCGGGCATGATCGCCGCCGGTGCCGGCGTGAAGATTGCTGCAAAACTCGGCTTCCTGGCGATCATCCTCGGCTTCTTCAAGAGCTTCGGCGTAGCGCTCCTGGCGTTGAAGAAAGGGCTGATCGTCGTTGTCGCCGGCGTTGCCGCCCTGGGACGCAAGATCCTTGGTGCGTTTCGCCGGGATAAAAGCACTGACGCCTGAGAACCGCTCCGGCCGTCTAGGTGTGCGGAAAGGCCAGAGGCTTTTTCGAGCCGTTCAGGCTTCAAATCCTCGTTTTTATCTGCTAACACTCGCTTAAAGAGCATTGGCGCATCGAGGTTCCACTTTGCCGTCGTAAATACCGGTCTCATCCAATTTCACCCTGTATGTCAGGGCAGCGTCATCGCTGCCGGACGTATGATCATGTTCATCGGGTGGTGGCCTGGGACCGGTTTGGCATTGTTGAAATGCGCCATGCGCAGCCATTGCTGTCTCAGCTCTTCAGCCGTCCGAAACATCGCCATGCCGCGCCCGTAATGGGCATGTCTTACCGCCAACTTGGTGAACTTCCGAACGGAAGACCAAGACGGTATGTGCAATATTCTCAAGGTCCGATGGACCATCAATCCTCGAACTGCTCCTAAGCCATGGATCGCCTGCAGCGGATGCGGATGCCACAAGCCTTTCAAGTCGAGCGGTAAGATCAGGCTCAACGCCAACGGCAAGAAACTCGATGCCTGGCTCATCTATAAATGCGTGGGCTGCGACAAGACATGGAACCGGACGCTCTTCGAGCGCCAGGCTATCCGTGATCTCAATCCCCCTACTCTGGAGGCACTTCAAGGCAACGATCCCGAGTGGATACGGGCGCGGGAATTCGATCTCGACGCATTGAGACGCAAGGCTCAACGCGTTGACGAATTTGCCGATGCTGATGTTCAAAGAGAGGTGCTGGGCGAGACGGATAGCGGGTCAGTGCTGGAGATCGATCTAGCGATCGCGCTTCCTTTCAGCATGCGCCTCGATCGCCTGCTCGCATCTGAATTGGGCATCTCACGATCCCGGCTTCAGGCTCTGCACGAACGCGCGAAACTTTTGCTCCATCCGGATTGCGCCGATATCATGCGGCGCAGGATCAAAGACGGCACGCGCGTTGTCGTCGACCTGTCCGGCGAAGCCGATCGATACCTGATATGCAAAGCCGCCGCCTCGGGTAAGGAGATCGGCTGACTGGCTTGCCACAAGATTGCTCGTAACAGACTGATCTTTGCGCGCCAATCTTGCGGCATGGTCAACGTTTGGAAGAGAACGTGTCTACTTGGCGCCAGCGCTGTCCGGCGGCGGGATATCCGACTTCTGCTTGCACTCTTTCAGCCAGACGTCATAGATCGGATGTTCGACGGCGTTGAGGCCGGGGCTGTCGGCGAACATCCAGCCGGTGAAGATGCGGCGGATGCGGCGGTCGAGGGTGATCTCGTCCACTTCGACAAAGCCGTCGACCTTCTGCTGCTCGGTATCGTCACGCGAATAGCAAGCCTTCGGCGTCACCTGCAGCGCGCCGAACTGCACGGTCTCGTTGATATAGACATCGAACGTAGTGATGCGGCCGGTGATCTTGTCGAGGCCGGAGAAGACGGCGACGGGGTTGGAGATGCGGGCAGCCTCGGCGGACGGCGGCAAGACAGCGCCCGCAGCAAGGGCAAGCGCCACTCCTGATATCACACGCAAAGAAGCGCTCCGCGTGAAAAACGTCATATCCGCCAATCTCCGCTTGGTCTCGGTCAAAGCGCCGAGCACGAGCCGGCATGTTCTGCGCCTAGAGCGGTTCAGCGTTTCATGGAATCGCTTTCCCCGCTCTATCTCTTTGTTTTTTTACGCATTCAGGACGGAAAACCGCTTCGCACTTTTCCTGGAACTGCTCTAGAGGCCAATTGTGGCCAAAGGACGAGCCGGCCCCTCCGTGCTTAGTTGCCCGGCGTCCAGGCGTCGTAATCGCCGGTCACGCGCGGACGTTCGCCGGCAACGGCCAGCGATCCCGGCGGACGATAGGCCTGCGGCGAACCGGTCGGATTGGCGCGGTGTGGCTTCTGCCATTCCTTGGCAACGTAATTGTCCTTGGTCGGCGGAACATCGGTGCGGTGGTGCATCCAGCCGTGCCAGCCCGGAGGAATGGCGGAGGCTTCGGCATAACCCTTGTAGATCACCCAGCGCTTCGGAAGACCGTAGGAGGACGTACCGCCCTCATAGTAGACATTGCCGAATTCATCCTCGCCGACGCGCTTGCCGAACCGCCAGGTCGCGAAGCGAGTTCCCATCGTCTGACTGTTCCACCACGTAAAGGTTTGAACGAGTAAATTCCACATGTCTTTATCCTTGTGCCCGTTGGGAGCAGGCGAAACCAGAATTCGATCGCTTGCTTATGCCGCCACTATGCCGCCTTGTCCAGTGATTCCAGCGGGAAAAGCGGTCATTTCAAAGCCATCTTGAAGCCGAGGTGACTGGGCTTGAAACCCAATCTCTCATAGAATCGATGGGCATCCTTGCGCGCGGCGTTCGATGTCAACTGCACCAGCCGCATGCCGCGGCTTTTTGCCTCGGCAATACAAAAATTGATCATCGCTGCCCCAATCCCCTGCCCGCGCAGCTCCGAGCGTGTCTGAACCGCTTCGATAATCATTGCGGAAGACCCGCGGCCAGTCAGCGATGTGGTGATCATGGTCTGGAAAGTGCCGACGACCTCGCCGCGGAGTTCGGCGACATAAAGCGTCTGGTCGGGCGATGATTGGATCGCACGGAAGGCGCGGAGATAATCATCGTAAGCGGCGGGATCGGTGGTGTCACCGTGATCGCCGAGAGCATCGGCGGCGAAGAGGGCGATCAAGGCGCTGAGGTCCGCCTCCTGGGCTTCGCGGATCAACAGATCGGTTGTATTGGTCGCCAAATTCTTCTGGTCCGTTTAATGGCTCGCCAGCCGCTTCTCAAACACCAGCGCCGGAATACCCGACTGTCCTGGTCCCGCATTCTCGTTGCGGCCGACCTCGGCAAAACCGTGGGCCTGATAGAAGGCGATCGCTTCGGCATTGTCGGGCTCGACGTCGAGGCGCATGACCTCGGCATCCGGAAAGCAGGTTTCCAGCTCGGCGAAGATATCGCGGCCGATGCCGTTGCGCTGCAGTGACGGACGGACATAGAGCATGTGAAGGAGAACGGTCTTGGTCATTTGCTCGGACATGACGGCATAGCCCATGCCGCCAATATCCTCACCGTTGTCGGCGACCAGGAATTCGGATTGCCGCTTTGCCAACCGCGCTCTCAGCTTGGCCGGCGACAGCAGTAGCTCAATCAGCTCATCAACCTTCGCCACGCCAAAGTGCCGGTCATAAGCCGCGTGCCATGTCTCCACGAGAAGGTCGCGGACCTTCTCGAGATCCTGCTCGCCGGCCGTGCGGACGAAATACACGTGAGCTATTCCTCTTCGATGCCGAGCTTGGCCTTGACGAGGGCTTGTACTGCCTGCGGATTGGCCTTGCCACCGGTCGACTTCATCACCTGACCAACGAACCAGCCGGCAAGCGTCGGCTTGGCCTTGACCTTGGCGACCTGATCCGGATTGGCGGCGATGATCTCGTCGACGGCCTTCTCGATGGCGCCGGTGTCCGTGACCTGCTTCATGCCGCGGGCCTCAACGATCTCGGCGGGATCGCCACCCTCGTTGAGCACGATTTCAAACAGGTCCTTGGCGATCTTACCGGAGATGGTTTCGGCCTTGATCAGGTCGATGATGGCACCGAGCTGGGCGGGCGAAACCGGAGTCTCCTCAATGGTTTTGCCGGTTCTGTTCAAGGCGCCCAAGAGGTCGTTGATGACCCAGTTTGCCGCGATCTTGCCGTCACGGCCGGCGGCGACCGTTTCGAAATAATCGGCAATCGCCTTTTCCGAGACGAGCACGGAGGCGTCGTAGACGGACAGGCCCAGCTCGCGAACGAAACGCTCCTTCTTGTCGTCGGGCAGTTCCGTCAGATTGGCCCTCAAGGCATCGATAAATGCGTCGTCGAATTCGAGCGGCAGCAGGTCCGGGTCGGGGAAATAGCGGTAATCATGCGCATCTTCCTTCGAGCGCATGGACCGCGTTTCGCCCTTATTCGGATCGAACAGGCGGGTTTCCTGATCGATCGTGCCACCATCCTCGAGGATGGCAATCTGGCGGCGCGCTTCGTATTCGATTGCCTGGCCGATGAAACGGATCGAGTTGACGTTCTTGATTTCGCAGCGTGTGCCGAACTCTCCACCCGGACGGCGGACAGAGACGTTGACATCGGCGCGCATGGAGCCTTCGTCCATGTTGCCATCGCAAGTGCCGAGATAACGCACGATCGAGCGCAACTTGGTCATATAGGCCTTCGCCTCGTCCGACGAACGCATGTCCGGCTTGGAGACGATTTCCATCAACGCCACGCCGGAACGGTTGAGGTCGACATAGGACATGGTGGCGTGCTGGTCGTGCATCGACTTACCGGCGTCCTGCTCCAGATGCAGACGCTCGATGCCGATCTCGATGTCCTCGAACTGCCCCTGGCGATCCGGGCCGAGCGAGATGACGATCTTGCCTTCGCCGACAATCGGATCCTTGTACTGCGAGATTTGATAGCCCTGCGGCAGGTCGGGATAGAAATAGTTCTTGCGGTCGAAGACCGAGCGCTTGTTGATCTGAGCCTTCAGACCGAGGCCGGTGCGAACCGCCTGCTTGACGCATTCCTCATTGATGACGGGCAGCATGCCGGGCATGGCGGCGTCGACGAGCGAGACGTTGGAATTCTGCGGCTTGCCGAACTCGGTCGAAGCACCGGAAAAGAGCTTGGACTTGCTCAACACCTGGGCATGGACTTCCATCCCGACAACAACTTCCCAATCACCGGTGGCACCGGGAATGAAGCGCTTCGGATCTGGCGTGCGGACGTCGACAATGGTCATGAGAGGCTCTTGAAATGCTGTTCTTCTGAACTCTGTGAGGTAGAGCAATTGGCGGTGCGGCGCAAGACTTTCAGCGCCCCGCTGCCGTTATATGCCCGTGCCATAGGTCCCGTCACCGCTGTCGAGCAGCGGTTTCGAAAGGCCGACCGTCGGCACGTCGCGATCGAGCTTCGGAGAATAGTCGACGGAGAGCCAATGAATGGCATAGCCGTGCGCTTTGAAGAATTCGATCGCATCGGTGTTGCTGGCGTGGGTCTGTACCGCGACCTTCTCCAGCCCCTGCTCCAGAACGTCTTTCTCGATCTGCGCCAGCAATGCCGAACCAAGTCCCTGCCGAAGGTGATCGGGATCGATCCAGAAATCGGAAATATTCTCGTCAAGCGCTTCACGAGCCGCCCAGCCGGCAACCAGTCCGTTCAGCTCCACGATCGTGATCGTCAGCCAGGAGCCGCGGGTGAAATTCGAGAAGGCTTCTCTGGCACCATCGAGCAGCGCATCCGTGCCGCCGATCGACCGCATAGCCGTCTGCCACGACCGCAGGCCGATATTGACCAATATCTCCGTCTCTCCCTCGTGGGCATTGCGAATATGGATCATCAGGCCCCCGCCGTTTTCAGCAGTAAAACACCGGAAAAGGGCTTTTTCCAGCCGCCAAATGAGAACAGGCGCAGGATGGCGACCTATGTTTAACAGCGTGAAACTTGACCGTGAATACAACCTGCTTTAGACATTAGGCATCAATGGAGTCTTGATGTCCACCTTGTCTCAGACCCGGTAAAGGCCCTGCCCGCAAGTCTTTCTTGCGCGCTGGGCCCGAAACGAAGCCCCGACTTCCCCAAGGGAATGTCGGATCGTTTTGTCGCGCCTTACGGCGCTTTCCGGATCTTGAAACCATGGATATTTCCCGCGCCGAACAGCGCATTCTGCATCTGCTCGCCCAAGGCGGCCGCATCGAAATCAACCGCTCCGAAAACAGGAAGATCGAGACCGTCCGTTGCTTCACGCGCGACGGCTGGCTCTATCCCGGCTTCGGCCTCGATCTCTTCCGAAAACTCAAACGCCTGAGGGCCATCAAATCCTCGGACGGTCATCCTTATCGGATCACGGAGCAGGGATTGCGGCTGGTGAGAGCGCAGTTGGATAATAGGTAAACAAGTATGGCGGCGTCCCTGTGGATGCCGCTCCGTCTCTCACAATTATAATTTGGGGAATTTTTGCCGTTCATGGATCACAGCGAGAACATTAATCTCGGTCTCGCTCACAATACGATAAACGGCGAAATAGGGTAGACGGACTATTGGCAGTTCGCGGGTTCCAGGCACTCGGCCAATCCGCCCCAGCATTGGAAAACGCTCCAGCATGATAATTGCCTGCACTATCCTTGCGATAACGCGTTCCGCTGCACCCACATCAGCATCAGAGATATACTGATGGATGGCTTCCAGATTAGAAGAAGCCCGAGGCGTAAAACTAACGTTCAAGGCCAAACTTTTTCATTATCTCTTCAAGAGGAATCCAATCCTCCGGATGCGCGTCAGCTTCGGCCACTGCAGTTTCAATCGTTGTCTTTACCCAATCATCGTAGCCCGGCTCAGCGGAGGCTGGGCCGGTCAATGAGCGCTCGTGGCTCTCAAAATCCGATTTCCGTTTCAAATCGCACATAAACAAAGCCTAGCATAGTCCAGACGCCGGCGCTACTCGCCGCTGCTTACCACCACTTCGCCGGCGTGAACTTGCCGGCCGCCTGTTCGATGACATGGGCGGTCTTGAACAGGGTTTCCTCATCGAACGGCTTGCCGATGAGTTGCAGGCCGAGCGGCAGGCCCTTTGAGTCGAGGCCGGCGGGGACGGCGATGCCGGGCAGACCCGCCATGTTGACCGTCACCGTGAAGATGTCATTGAGGTACATCTTGACCGGATCGGACGCGAGGTTTTCGTCGGCGATGCCGAAGGCCGAAGACGGTGTGGCGGGTGTCAGGATGGCATCGACGCCGGCGTTGAAGGCGAGCTCGAAGTCGCGCTTGATCAGCGTGCGGACTTTCTGGGCGCGCAGGTAATAGGCGTCGTAATAGCCGGCCGACAGAACGTAGGTGCCGATCATGATGCGGCGCTTCACTTCCTGGCCGAAGCCGGCAGCACGCGTCTTTTCATACATGTCGACGATATCCTTGCCGTCGACGCGCAGGCCGTAGCGCACGCCGTCGTAACGGGCGAGGTTCGAAGAGGCTTCGGCAGGCGCGACGATGTAATAGGCCGGCAAGGCGTATTTCGTATGCGGAAGCGAGATATTGACGATCTCGGCGCCTGCATCCTTCAGCCAGGCAATGCCCTGCTGCCAAAGAGTCTCGATCTCTTCCGGCATGCCATCGACACGGTATTCGTTCGGGATACCGATCTTCATGCCCTTGAGCGACTGGCCGAGCGAGGCTTCGTAATCCGGCACGGGCAGATCGACCGAGGTGGTGTCCTTGGCATCGACGCCCGCCATCGACTTCAGCAGGATGGCTGCGTCGCGCACATCGCGGGCGATCGGGCCGGCCTGGTCGAGCGAGGAGGCGAAGGCGACCACGCCCCAGCGCGAGCAGCGGCCATAGGTCGGCTTGATGCCGACCGTGCCGGTGAAGGCGGCGGGTTGGCGGATGGAGCCGCCGGTATCGGTGGCGGTCGCACCGGCACACAGATGCGCGGCAACGGCAGCGGCCGAACCGCCCGAGGAGCCGCCGGGAACGAGCTGCTGGTTGGAGCCTGCGGCGCGCCATGGGTTGATCACCGGGCCGTAATAGGAGGTCTCGTTGGAGGACCCCATGGCGAACTCATCCATGTTGAGCTTGCCCAACATGACGGCGCCGTCATCCCAGAGGTTCTGCGTGACGGTCGATTCATAGTGCGGCTCGAAACCGTCCAGGATGTGGCTGCAGGCCTGGGTATGAATGCCTTCGGTACCGAACAGGTCCTTAATGCCGAGCGGAATGCCTTCCAGCGCGCCGCCTTTGCCTTCCGCAAGGCGGGCATCCGACACCTTGGCCATTGCAAGCGCCTTTTGCGGCGTCACCTTCACATAGGCATTGAACTGAGCATTGGCCGCCTCGATCGCCGAAATGTAGGCCTCGGTCAATTCGGTGGCGGTGATATCCTTGGCGCGCAGTTTGTCGCGGGCTTCGGCAATGGTCAGGCTGGTCAGTTCACTCATCTTGTTTCGCTTCAGATCTAATGAGGGCAACGGGTCGGAACAGGCTCGTGCGGCCGTTATTCAACGACTTTGGGAACCAGGAAGAAATTCTGGTCGGTATTCGGCGCATTGGCGACGATGTCGGCAGCCTTGTTGCCGTCGGTGACGCCATCCGTCCGCTTCTTCATCGCCATCGGCGTAACGGAGGTCATGGCTTCGACACCATCGACATTCACTTCGGAAAGCTGCTCGACGAAGCCCAAGATCCCGTTCAGTTCGCCCATCATCCGCTCCGCCTCGTCATCGCTGACGGCGATGCGGGCAAGATGGGCGACGCGTTTGACAGTGGCGAGATCGACGGACATGGCATTCTCCGGGTAGGATTTTTCCTATCGCTATAAAGGCCATGTCCACCATACGCAACGGGTATCGTTACTCCGAGATGCTCTCGCCAGGCTTCGGTGCCGAGACTGCCGTCTTTGAGCCTTCCAGGCCGGCGATGAACTTTTCCGGGGTCTGATCGATGATCGGGAAAGTGCCGTAGTGGCCGGGGATGGCGGTCTTGAAGTTGAAGAAGCGCCGGCAGGCGAGCGCGGCAACGGCACCGCCCATGGTGAAGCGGTCGCCGATCGGCACGATGCCGATATCAGGCTGATGCAATTCGTTGATCAGGCCCATGTCGGAGAAGATGTCCGTATCGCCCATGTGGAACAGCGTCGGCTCATCATCGAAATGCAGCATCAGACCATTCGCGTTGCCGAGAGAATGCGAAACACCGTCTTCGGTGAGTTGGGCAGAGGAGTGCAGGGCATTCGTGAAAGTGGCCGAAAAGCTGCCCAGACCGACGGTGCCGCCGGTATTGCCCATTTCCAGCTTCTCGACACCCTTGCTGCCGAGCCAGGCGGCAAGATCGGCGTTGGCGAGAACGACGGCGCCGGTATCCTTGGCGATCTGGACAGTGTCTCCGACGTGGTCGCCATGGCCGTGGGTCAAGAGAATATGGGTGACGCCGGCGGCTGCATCCTTGATGTTGAGCCCCGCGCCGGTGAAGGATGAATTATAGCTTAGAAAAGGGTCGATAAGGATTTTGGCCTTGGTCGTTTCGATGCGAAAAGCGGCATGGCCGAGCCACGTGATCTTCATGGATTTTCTCCTTAATACTTGATTTCTAATGCAAGACTGGTGTCTTAGGACATATCCGAAACCGTCACAAAGAAAAGCGGTCGGACTTCAATTTGTTTTGACGGGGGACGAGAACTGATGACGACGCTGACCATCGAAGACCTCGCCGTAATGCTCCTGCCCGGCCAGCCGATTGCCGGGCTCGATCTCGGCACCAAGACGATCGGGCTTGCCATGTCCGATCTCGGCCGGCGGTTCGCGACGCCCCGCCCCGTAATCAAGCGCGTGAAGTTCACCCAGGATGCGCAGATACTGCTTGCCTTCGCTGAAAAGGAAAAAGTCGCCGCTTTCGTCATCGGCCTGCCCATGAACATGGACGGTTCTGCAGGGCCTCGCGTGCAGGCGACACGGGCTTTCGTGCGCAGTATGGCCGAGAAAACCACCCTACCCTTCGTCTTCTGGGACGAGCGGCTATCGACGGTCGCCGCGGAACGGGCGTTGTTGGAAATGGACGTCTCACGCGCCAAGCGTGCCGAGCGCATCGACTCGGCCGCCGCAAGCTTCATTCTTCAGGGAGCTTTGGACAGGCTTTCGGCGCTTGGCAGGCCGGTCTTTCCCGATCTCGAGACTTGACGGCTCTTCCACCATTCCAGAATGACGGCGCGCTTGCGAAAGCCGCAGATTGCAAAGACCAGCAGGCTGTCAAAGGCAATGGCACGAGCGACCAAGGGCGGAATGGTCTCTGGCGGGATGCCGAGAATTTTGCCGTAGACCTGAAAAACGAGATCATGCGTCTGTCGCGTGAACATAAAGACGCCGAAACTCATGTCGTAGTAGGATAGATAGTACCACGCCCCGAGAAACGAGACGGGCGCGGCCCAGAATATCAGCAACCACTTCATGCGGTTCCCCTTCGACGCTGGTATCGCGTCGCTTCAGTCGAAAGGATCAGCCAGTTCGACAGTGCCATGGCGCTCAACACCAGTGCCGGTACCGCTATATCCAGCGCCAGAACGGCGAAGAACATCATCGCGGTCACAAGAAGCACGATTTTTACGGGTCTGGACCCCATGGCTGCACGCTTGATAGTTAACAATCGGTCGACATACAGTGGCCAGTTAACCGTTGCTGCGCAATGTAAACCAATTGTTAAGGTTAACGGCCAAGCCGGGCTGTGGATATCTCCTGCACCGTGCTGACGTCAGCCGTAGACGCCGCGGACGATCCGCTTCAGCGCGGTGGCGGCCTTTTCCCAATCCTTCGCCGTTTTCAGAGCAAGACCGGCGCACTGGCCGCTGACAGTCGCCGAAAGAACGAGATGCTGAATGGCAGCGAAGATCATGGCGTTGACGCCGACCGTATCGATCCCCTTTGGCGGCGTCAGCGAACCTCGCATGCGCTCGATCCAGCCAGCAAGCGCCTTCGAACGGGCTTCCGACAGCCGGCGCACCTGCTCGGTATTTTCGGACACCTCCCAGGCGACGATGCGGCGCATCAGCGGATCGGCACGCAATGCATCGAGGAAAAGCAGCGCCAGCCGTTCCATGAGATCGCCATAGGTCAGCAGGAACATGCCGCCGGTATCGTTGGGGATGCGATCCTGCACCCAGCTTCCAAGATCGGTGCCGATCGCCTCCACAAGGCCGTCGAGACCGCCATAATAGCGATAGATCAGTTGTTTGTCGCAGCCAGCGCCGCGGGCGACGGCGTTAATGCCGAAATTCTGGAATCCCTCTTCCGCCAACAGCCGTTTCGCGGCATCCAGGATCGCTTGCTCGGTGGCGGCGCGATTACGCACCCGCTTCTCCGGTTCAGCCGGCATTTCGATTGGTTTTCTCAAAACGGCGTTTGCGCTTGGCATCTTCTCGGCCCCAATCTGTCACCAGCCGGTGAATAACAAGCCGTATCCGAATGAACAACGAGGCGATGCGCTTCGATAGATTTAAAACTGTGGAATCCACAGATTTAGAGAGATTGGCCGAACCAGACGGTGTTTCCTGATGTCAGCCCCGGCGGCAGCTCCAGCCGGGAAAATCCGCGCGATGCCCAGAAGCGCATCCCGTTGTGGTTGCCGACATTTACTCCCAGATGCACGCCTTTGACGCCGTGGGCGCGAGCATTCGAGAGCCATCGGTCAAGAAGTGCACTGCCGATACCCTGCCCCTGCGTGCGCGGCAGGAGATTCATATGAATATGTGCCGGGAAAGGATCGGTGAGAGCAGCGGGCGTTCGCTTCGGATGATGGATCGTAAAACTTCTCTGCTGATCCGCATCCCAGGCCGAAGCATCGCCGGATGGCTCCGCATAGCGTTTGCGCAGCTCCGGCCACCACTCGCGCTCCAGTCTTTCCTCGAAAGCAACGGTGTCGAAGACGCCGGCAATATAGCCGCAGACACCCTCCCCGTCTTCGGCGACAAAGACAGTTTCGGGGCTGAGTGCCGCATAGGGCACCGAGTAAATATGCCCAATCATCCGTCCATCGCGATGGAGCGCTGTCGCATCCCTGCCGGCATCGCCAGTGACCAAGGAGATGACATAGAGCTGATCGATGTCATCGGCTTGGACGGTTCGGAGATTGATCATTGAGACTTCTTCTATACCTACCGGACTTATTCGCCATATGTAGCTCGCATCCGCTTGAGGAATGCGGCGTTATCAAAGGGATCTGGCTTCCCGGATTCTTCCCCTGCGATCAGCGCGTCCTGAAGAGCCTTGACCTTTGTCTCGTGTTCTTCCAGCAGACGCAAACCTGCTCTGACAACATCGCTGGCGGAGCCATATCGACCCGTTTTCACTTGCGTATCGATGAAGGCGTTGAAATGGTCACCAAGGGAAATGGATGTATTGCGGGCCATAGGCAGCTCCTCGTCGATACCAATATATAATAATTATTGGTACCACATCAACTATAGATGCCGCCGCGAACCGCCGTCTCCGTTGAAATGACAGCTTCATGTCGCCGGCGGATAGAGCAGATCGACGATGTAGCTCGCATCGAAGCGTGCATCCAGCATGCCATAGGTGGCGCGCCAGCCGCCCGCCAGGCGGGTTTCGATGAAAGCATCGGCGATCTTGCCTGCGCCCAGGCGATAGAGTTCGGCAGCGCCGGCGGCGAGTGCCATCTGCTCGATCAGCAGGCGGGCCGCCCCCTCATCCTGTTCGCACAGCGCCATGGCGGCGCGCAGAACATCAATGGTTTTCTTGCCGGCCGGACCGAGATCGCGGGCAAGGCCGGCGAAGACGGTTTCGAACAGGTCCCTGCCCCGGTTCAGGACACGCAGCAGATCGAGCGCCATGACATTACCGGAGCCTTCCCAAATCGCGTTGACCGGGGCTTCCCGGTAATGCCGGGCAATCGGGCGTTCTTCGATATAGCCGCTGCCGCCGATGCACTCCATCGCCTCGTAGATCAGCGCGGGCGCGATCTTGCAGCACCAGTACTTCGCAACCGGCGTCATGACGCGGGCATAGGCGGCATCTTCGCTGCTGCTGCTTGCCTTATCGAAAGCTTCCGCCAAACGGAAGGCGAGTGCGGTCGCGGCGGCGACATCGAGCGCCATGTCGGCAAGCACGCGCGTCATGATCGGCTGATTGACCAGCATCTTGCCGAAGACGCTTCGGCCGCGCGCATGGTGCACGGCTTCGGCGAGCGAAGCCCGCATGATGCCGGCGGACGCCAGCGCACAATCAAGGCGCGTCAGTGTCACCATATCGAGAATCGTGCGAATGCCGCCATCGGGCGCGCCGAGCAGGAAGCCGAAGGTATCGCTGAATTCGACTTCGGAGGACGCGTTCGAGCGATTGCCGAGCTTGTCCTTTAGCCGCTGGAACTGCAAACCATTGGCCGAACCGTCTTCGAGCAGCCGTGGCACCAGGAAACAGCCCATGCCGTCCTTGGTCTGCGCCAGCATGATGAAGGCATCGCTCATCGGAGCCGACATGAACCATTTGTGACCCGAGAGCCGATAGATACCGTCGCTGACCTTGTCGGCGGTCGTCTTGTTGGCGCGCACATCCGTGCCGCCCTGCTTCTCCGTCATGCCCATACCGATGGTGACGGCGCTCTTCTGCATGGCAGGCTTGTTGGACGAATCATATTTGCGCGAAAGAATCTTCGGCGCCCAATCCTTCTGCACCGCCGGAGATGCCATCATTGCCGCGACTGAGGCGCTGGTCATGGTGAGCGGGCAGAGATGGCCGCATTCCAATTGTGCCGTCAGATAGAAGCGCGCGGCACGGACCTTGTGCGACTGGCCTTTCGCTTCCGGGTCGGCCTGCGGATCCCAGATCGAGGAATGCAGACCCGACGACATGGAGCGGCGCATGAGCGCATGCCAGGCGGGATGAAATTCGACGACATCCAGACGTTCGCCACGCGGACCGTGGGTGCGCAGTTGCGGCACGCCCTGGTTCGCCATGCGCGCCAGTTCCTGCGCCTCGTGCGAGGTGACGTAGCGGCCCATCTGCTCCAGATCGTCACGCGTCGAGCGCGGCAGGCCGGACGTCAAATCGACGATCAGCGGATCGGAACGATAGGCGTTGATGCCGGACCAGAGGCTCGGCTGGTTCAGTTCGGCAAATGTGTCGTCAGTCCGGGTCGGTTGGGTCATGGATCGCTTGTAGAGCAAGAGGATTGCAAAAGGAAACTGGAAGTTTCGTCTCCCAACAGCATAGCTGCTGTAGCGGGATTCGGGCGAAATTGCATGGGGAACAAACCGATGTGACGAAAGCCGCGCTTGCCCCTGAGGCACTCCCTCTTTATAGACCCCCTGACGAAATCCGGAGGGCACGTCATGGTCTTCTTCCCCCACCGCCACCTCATCGGCATCAAGGGCCTCACCGAACAAGATATCACCTATCTTCTCGACAAGGCCGACGAGGCGGTGAAGATCAGCCGGCAACGCGAAAAGAAGACATCGACGCTTCGCGGGTTGACGCAGATCAACCTCTTTTTCGAGGCTTCGACCCGCACACAGGCCTCCTTCGAACTGGCCGGCAAGCGCCTTGGCGCCGACGTCATGAACATGTCGGTCGGCAATTCCTCCGTGAAGAAAGGCGAAACGCTGATCGACACGGCGATGACGCTGAATGCGATGCGTCCCGATGTCCTCGTCATCCGCCATTCCAGCGCCGGTGCCGCCTCGCTGCTGGCACAGAAAGTCTCCTGCTCCGTCGTTAATGCCGGCGACGGCCAGCACGAGCATCCGACACAGGCACTGCTCGACGCGCTGACCATCCGCCGCGCCAAGGGCAAGCTGTCGCGCATCATTGTCGCGATCTGCGGCGACGTGCTGCATTCGCGCGTCGCACGCTCCAACATCCTGCTGCTGAATGCCATGGGCGCCCGGGTCCGGGTCGTGGCGCCAGCCACGCTGCTGCCCGCCGGGATCGCCGACATGGGCGTCGAGGTCTTCCATTCGATGAAGGAGGGGCTGAAGGATGCCGACGTGGTGATGATGCTGCGCCTGCAGCGCGAGCGCATGTCCGGTGCCTTTGTGCCGTCGGTGCGCGAATATTTTCACTTCTACGGGCTCGATGCCGAGACGCTGAAGGCGGCCAAGGAGGATGCGCTGGTTATGCATCCGGGTCCGATGAACCGCGGCGTCGAGATTGCCTCTGAAGTCGCCGACGGACCGCAAAGCGTCATCGCCGAGCAAGTCGAAATGGGTGTCGCTGTGCGCATGGCGGTCATGGAGGCGCTGCTGATATCGCAAAACCAAGGGCCGCGCACCGAGGGAGCTGGCGCATGAGCAACTCGATCGTCCTCCAGAACGTCCGCATCATCGACCCCTCGCGCAATCTCGATGATGTCGGCACGATCATCGTCGAAAACGGCGTCATCGTCGCCGCCGACAAGGATGCACACCGGCATGCTGCGCCGAAGGGGGCTGAAGTGCGTGATTGCACCGGCCTCGTCGCCGTGCCCGGTCTTGTCGATGCCCGTGTCCACGTCGGCGAGCCGGGCGGCGAACATCGCGAGACCATCGCTTCGGCGAGCCGTGCCGCAGCGGCCGGCGGCGTGACTTCCTTCATCATGATGCCGGACACAGATCCCGTCATCGACGACATCGCCCTCGTCGAATTCGTTAAGAAGACGGCGCGTGACACGGCCGTCGTCAATGTCTATCCGGCAGCGGCAATCACGAAAGGACTCGCCGGCGAGGAGATGACGGAAATCGGTCTCCTCAAGGAAGCCGGCGCCGTGGTCTTCACCGACGCGCATTCCGGCGTCTACGACACGCAGGTCCTGCGCCGCATCATGACCTATGCCCGCGAATTCGGCGCCGTTGTCTCCTGCGAAACCCGCGACAAATATCTCGGCGCAAACGGCGTCATGCATGAGGGGCTGCTGGCAAGCTGGCTCGGCCTATCCGGCATTCCGAAGGAAAGCGAGCTCATCCCGCTGGAGCGCGATCTCAGAATCGCGGCTCTGACCCGCAGCCATTATCACGCAGCGATGATCTCGGTGCCCGAATCGGCAGAGGCTATCCGTCTTGCCCGCTCGCGCGGCGCCAAGGTCACCTGCGGCATCTCGATCAATAATCTGGCGCTCAACGAAAACGACATCGGCGAATATCGCACCTTCTTCAAGCTCTATCCACCACTGCGCTCCGAAGATGACCGCACGGCCATGATCGAGGCACTTGCGGACGGCACCATCGACATCATCGTCTCGGCGCACGACCCGCAGGATGTGGATACGAAGCGCCTGCCTTTCGGCGAGGCCGAAGACGGCGCGGTCGGTCTGGAGACGCTGCTGGCTGCCGCGCTTCGCTTGCATCACAGCGGCGAAGTCAGCCTGATGCGGCTGATCGATGCCTTGTCGACACGGCCTGCCCAGATCTTCGGTCTTGATGCCGGGACGCTGAAGCCGGGTGCAAAAGCGGATATCGCCTTGATCGATCTCGACGAGCCTTGGCTTGTTGCCAAAGACATGCTTCTGTCGCGCTCGAAGAATACACCTTTCGAAGATGCAAGAATGACCGGCAGGGCGGTCGCGACCTATGTCGCCGGCAAGCTGGTTCACAGTCTCTAGGCAAAGCTCGGGCTTATGGGGAATAAGAAGTGATGGCGGATTTCTGGACATGGCAGCTCACCCTGCCAACGGCACTGGCAGCTATTGTCATCGGCTATCTGCTCGGGTCCATTCCCTTCGGCCTGGTTCTGACGCGCATGGCCGGCCTCGGCGACGTCCGCAAGATCGGCTCCGGCAATATCGGCGCAACCAATGTGCTGCGCACCGGCAATAAGCCGCTGGCGGTGGCAACGCTGCTGCTCGACGCCTTCAAGGGGACGGTCGCCGTGCTGATCGTCTCGCATTTCTTCGGTGATGATGCGAGCGTGCTCGCCGGTTTTGCCGCCTTCATCGGCCACATCTTTCCGGTCTGGATCGGTTTCAAGGGCGGCAAGGGCGTCGCGACCTATCTCGGCATTCTCCTTGGCCTCGCGCCGTTGATGGCGCTGATCTTCTCCATCGTCTGGCTGGCGATCGCCTTTACGACCCGCTACTCCTCTCTTTCCGCATTGGTTGCAACCCTTGTCATTCCGGTTGCATTGTGGATATTGGGCGCCGATAAGATCGCCGCGGCCATGGCGCTGATGACCATCATCGCCTGGTACAAGCACAGAGCCAATATCGGCCGGCTGACCGCCGGCACGGAAACCAAGATCGGAGCGAAGGGGTAATGGGAAGAAGCAGCGCAGGACGAACCGGAATTGCGCTGACGGAAAAACAAAGGATCGCCTGGCTCCGCCTGATCCGCTCCGACAATGTCGGCCCATCCACCTTCCGCGACCTCATCCGTCACTACGGCTCAGCCGAAGCCGCACTTACCGCATTGCCGGAGCTGTCGCAGCGCGGCGGTTCGACGCGGGTGATCCGCATCGCCAGCGAGCAGGATGCGCTGCGTGAACTGGAAGCCGCGCATCGCTTCGGCGCGCGCTTCGTCGGCATCGGCGAACCGGACTATCCGCAGGTACTGAGGGAGATCGATGGCGCGCCGCCGCTTCTCGCCGTCAAAGGCAGTCTGCCGACGGCAACCCGGCCGGCGATCGGCCTCGTCGGCTCGCGCAATGCTTCGATCAGCGGCGCGAAGTTCACTGCAATGGTCGCCCGCGCCTGCGGACAAGCCGGCTATGCCGTCGTCTCCGGCCTTGCCCGCGGCATAGACACGGCGGCTCACCGCGCCAGCCTTGAAACCGGCACGATCGCCGCCATGGCCGGCGGGCTCGATCAACCCTACCCGCCGGAAAATGTCGGCCTTTTGCATGAAATATGGGACGGCAACGGCCTCGCCGTCAGCGAAATGCCGTTCGGCTGGGAACCGCGCGCACGCGATTTCCCGCGCCGCAACCGGCTGATAGCAGGCATCTCGCTGGGCCTCGTCGTGGTGGAGGCGGCAACGCGCTCCGGCTCTCTGATCACCGCGCGGCTCGCGGGCGAATTCGGCCGGCTGGTGTTTGCCGTGCCGGGCTCCCCGCTCGATCCGCGTTGCGAAGGCACCAACGGCTTGCTGAAGGATGGCGCAATGATCGTGACCAGGCCGGATGACATCATCGAAGCCTTGAGACCGCTGGCCGAGCCGGATCTTTTCCGTCCGCAGCTTGCCGAGGCGCCCGCTGAAAAGAGCGACAAACCGATGTCATTGCCGCCGGATGATACCGATCGCTGGGAGATCATCGATGCGCTCGGACAGACGCCGGTGGAGATCGACGATATCATCCGGCATACCGGCCTTTCGGTATCCTCGGTCCATTCCGTGCTTTTGGAACTCGACATGGCCGGCCGGCTGCATCGGCATCCCGGTGGACTGGTGTCGATCTCGATGTTGGATTGAAAGTGTTGCCGACCATTCCGATATGATGGCCGTATCCCGCCAGGAGCGCCCGAAGGCGTTTATCTGCAATTGTAGCATAGATGTCATCTTGCAGGATCGCATCGCCGCACCGATTGCAAAAATCAACTTCGCCTCTTGACCGCGACGAATTCCCTGTCCATGTCGGAAGGCCGGGGAAACTAAAAATACCCCGTCTCTCCCGCGCCTTTTTCCGGCGCGACCTCGTATTCAGAGATTTGTGATGAACGTTGTAGTGGTGGAATCGCCTGCCAAGGCCAAGACAATCAATAAGTATCTGGGACCCGGATATAAGGTTCTTGCTTCCTTCGGCCATGTGCGTGACCTGCCTGCCAAGGACGGTTCGGTCCTGCCCGATCAAGACTTCGAGATGCTCTGGGAAGTCGATGGCGCTTCGCAAAAGCGCATGAAGGACATCGCCGACGCAGTGAAATCCTCCGACGGCCTGATTCTTGCGACCGACCCGGATCGCGAAGGTGAAGCGATTTCCTGGCATGTGCTCGACCTGTTGAACAAGAAGCGCGTCATCAACGGCAAGCCCGTAAAGCGCGTCGTCTTCAACGCCATCACCAAGAAGGCGGTGCTCGACGCCATGGCGGAGCCGCGCGATATCGACGTGCCACTGGTCGACGCCTATCTTGCCCGCCGCGCCCTCGACTATCTCGTCGGCTTCAATCTCTCGCCGGTGCTGTGGCGCAAGCTGCCGGGCGCGCGTTCGGCCGGCCGCGTGCAGTCGGTGGCCTTGCGGCTCGTCTGCGACCGCGAGTCGGAGATCGAACGTTTCATCTCCGAAGAGTACTGGAACCTCTCGGCGATCCTGAAGACACCGCGCGGTGACGAATTCGAAGCGCGGCTCGTCGCCGCCAACGGCAAGCGCCTGCAGCCGCGTTCGATCGGCAATGGCGAAGAGGCCGGTAAGTTGAAGGCGCTTCTGGAAGGCGCGGCTTACGTCGTCGAGACGGTCGAGGCAAAGCCGGTCAAGCGCAATCCGAGCCCGCCTTTCACCACGTCCACCCTGCAGCAAGCCGCCTCCTCCAAGCTCGGCTTCTCGGCATCCCGCACGATGCAGATCGCCCAGAAGCTCTATGAAGGTGTCGATATCGGCGGTGAGACCGTCGGTCTCATCACCTATATGCGTACGGACGGCGTGCAGATGGCGCCCGAAGCGATCGACGCGGCGCGGCGCTCCATCGCCGATCAGTTCGGCAATCGCTATCTGCCGGAAAAGGCACGCTTCTATTCCACCAAGGCGAAGAACGCTCAAGAAGCGCACGAGGCGATCCGCCCGACCGATTTCGACCGCTCGCCGGATCGCGTCCGCAAATTCCTCGATGCCGATCAGATCAGGCTCTACGACCTCATCTGGAAGCGCGGCATTGCCAGCCAGATGGCCTCGGCCGAGATCGAGCGGACCACCGTCGAAATCCTCGCTGACAATGCCGGCCAGAAGGCCGGTCTGCGCGCTGTCGGTTCCGTCATCCGCTTCGACGGCTTCATTGCCGCCTACACCGACCAGAAGGAAGATGGCGAGCAGAGCGACGATGCCGACGACGAGGATGGCCGCCTGCCGGAGATCAATGTGCGCGAAAACCTCGCCAAGCAGAAGATCAATTCGACCCAGCATTTCACCGAGCCGCCGCCGCGCTATTCGGAAGCATCGCTGATCAAGAAGATGGAAGAACTCGGCATCGGCCGCCCGTCGACCTATGCGGCAACGCTGGCGACGCTGCGCGACCGCGACTATGTGACGATCGACAAGCGCAAGCTGGTGCCGCAGGCCAAGGGCCGGCTCGTCACCGCCTTCCTGGAAAGCTTCTTCACGAAATATGTCGAATACGACTTCACCGCCGACCTCGAAGAGAAGCTCGATCGCATCTCCGCCGGCGAATTGAACTGGAAGGACGTATTGCGCGACTTCTGGCGCGATTTCTTCGCCCAGATCGAGGACACGAAAGAACTGCGCGTCACCAATGTCCTTGACGCGCTGAACGAGGCGCTCGCGCCGCTGGTCTTCCCGAAGCGCGAAGACGGCAGCGATCCGCGTATCTGCCAGGTCTGCGGCACGGGCAATCTCTCGCTGAAGCTCGGCAAATACGGCGCCTTCATCGGCTGCTCAAACTATCCGGAATGCAACTACACGCGCCAGCTTTCCTCCGAAGGCGGCGCGGAGGCCGAAGCCAGCGGGCTGAACGAACCGAAGGCGCTCGGCGCCGATCCGGTAACCGGCGAAGAGCTGACCCTGCGCTCCGGCCGCTTCGGGCCCTATATCCAGCGCGGCGACGGAAAGGAAGCCAAGCGCGCTTCGCTGCCGAAGGGCTGGAAGCCCGAGGATATCGACTATGAAAAGGCCATGGCGTTGATCTCGCTTCCGCGCGATATTGGCAAACATCCAGAAAGCGGCAAGATGATCTCGTCCGGCATCGGCCGCTACGGGCCGTTCCTGCTGCATGACGGCAGCTATGCCAATCTCGAGACGGTCGAGGATGTTTTCACCGTCGGCCTCAACCGTGCCGTGACTGTTCTCGCTGAGAAACAGAGCAAGGCCGGCGGTGGCGGAGCCCGCGGCGGCACGCCAGCGGCGCTGAAGGATCTCGGGCAGCACCCGGATGGCGGTGCGATCACGGTTCGCGACGGCAAATATGGACCATATGTGAACTGGGGCAAGGTCAATGCGACCCTGCCGAAAGGCAGCGATCCGCAGGCGATCACGGTTGAAGAAGCGTTGGCGCTGATCGCGGCGAAAGCCGGCAAGTCCGGCGGCACGAAGGCCAAAGCGCCGGCCAAGGCTAAGACCGCGGCTGCCGCCACCAAGACGACCAAGACTGCCGCCAAACCGAAGGCAAAGGTGGCTGCAAAGGCCCCTGCCGCCAAGGCGAAGACGGCCAAGACAACGAAGAAGAGCGCAGAGTGAGCAGAAAACCGCGCGGCAGGATTTCATCGTCGGAGCAACGCCCCGGCAAGGCCGGGCGTGCGGCAAAAAGCAGCGGTGACCAGGAACCGATGATGGCGATCGTGCACGGTGTCCTGCCGCCGCGCGAAGTCCTCTTGCGCTTCATCGCCGATCACCCGCAGCAGGCTTCCAAGCGTGAGATTGCCAAGGCCTTCGGATTGAAGGGCGAGAGCCGTGTCGAGCTCAAGACTCTCCTGCGCGAGCTTGAAGAAGACGGCATGGTGCAGAAGAGCCGCAAGTCGCTCATCCGCCCTGGAGCGCTGCCGCCGATCGCCGTCCTCGACATCACCACGCGCGACAAGGACGGCGGGCTGATCGGCCGCCCGACCGAATGGCCGGAGGAAGACGGCGTGGCGCCGGCCGTGATGATCAAGCAGTCCTCTTCTCCTGCCGGCCGTAACGGCAAGGGCAAGGCTCCGGTCGCCGGCATGGGCGACCGCATCCTCGCCAAGATCTTTCCGGCTGTCGATCGCGGCGGCCCGGCCTATACCGCGCGCATCATCAGGGTCATCGACAAGCGCCTGGCCGCGACCATGGGCGTCTTTCGAGAGACGCCGGGCGGTGGAGGACGGCTGATGCCGATCGAGCGACGCGGCGAGGAAATGGTTATCGATCCAGATTATACCGGCGATGCCAAGGACGGCGATCTGGTCGAGGTCGAGGTGGCCCGTCTCGGCCGTTTCGGCTTGCCGCGCGCCAAGGTGCTGTCGGTCGTCGGCTCCGTGGCTTCCGAAAAGGCGATCTCGATGATCGCCATCCATGCACATGGCATTCCGCATGTCTTCCCGGCCGCGGCAATCGCCGAGGCGGACGCTGCCAAGCCCGCCACCATGTCGCATCGCGAAGATTGGCGCAGCCTGCCGCTGATCACCATCGATCCGGCCGACGCCAAAGACCATGACGATGCGGTCTATGCGGAAATGGACCCCTCGCCCGACAATCCCGGCGGTGTGATCGTCACTGTCGCCATCGCCGATGTCTCCTGGTATATCCGCCCAGGCTCGGCGCTGGATCGAGAGGCGCTGAAGCGTGGCAATTCCGTCTACTTCCCGGATCGCGTCGTGCCGATGCTCCCCGAGCGCATCTCCAACGATCTCTGCTCCCTCAAGGAAGGTGTTGACCGCCCTGCCCTTGCCGTGCGGATGATCTTTTCCAAAGAAGGCCGCAAGGCGGGCCATGCCTTCCATCGCATCATGATGAAGAGTGCCGCCAAGCTCTCCTATCAACAGGCGCAGGCTGCGATCGACGGCAAGCCGGATGACAAGACGGGACCGATGCTGGAGCCGATCCTGAAGCCGCTCTGGCATGCCTATGAAGTCATGAAGCGCGGCCGCGACCGGCGCCAGCCGCTCGAGCTCGACATGCCTGAACGCAAGATCCTGCTGAAGCCGGATGGCACGGTCGACCGCGTCTTCGTGCCAGCACGCCTCGATGCCCACAAACTCATCGAAGAAATGATGATCCAGGCGAATGTCGCGGCCGCCGAAACACTGGAAAAGAAACGGCAAGTACTGATCTATCGCATCCATGACGGGCCGACGCTTGCCAAGCAGGAAGTGCTGCGCGAATTCCTCGCGACGCTCGGCATCTCGCTCGTCAAGGGCGGCAATGTCCGCGCCAACAGCTTCAACGGCATCCTGGCAAAGGCCGAGGGCACGGCGCATCAGACCATGGTCAATGAGATGGTCCTGCGCTCGCAAAGCCAGGCGATCTACAGCCCCGACAATATCGGGCATTTCGGCCTGAACCTGATGAAATACGCGCATTTCACCTCGCCGATCCGCCGCTATGCGGATTTGATCGTGCATCGCGCGCTCGTCGGCTCGCTCGGCTTCGGCGAAGGCGGCATCACGCCGGACGAGGAAGCAACGCTCGACGATATCGCTGCCGAAATTTCCACTTTCGAGCGCCGGGCCATGGCTGCCGAACGCGAGACAGTCGACCGGCTCATCGCGCATCATCTTGCCGGGCGCATCGGCGAGGAATTCGAAGCCCGCGTCGGCGGTGTCACCAAATCGGGACTTTTTGTCACCCTGCCTGACTATGGCGCCGACGGCTTCATCCCTATATCAACGCTCGGCTCCGACTATTTCATCTATGACGAGGCCCATCAGGCGCTGACGGGTGAAAAGACGGGGCTCGGCTTTCGTCTCGGCGACAGCGTCACGGTGCGTCTTGCGGAAGCGATCCCGCTTGCCGGCGCCCTGCGCTTCGAAATGTTGAGCGACGGCCGCGCCATGCCCACGGCGGTGCGCTCCTTCCACAAGGCGACGCGACGCAACAAGACTCCGGCGCGCAAAGCGCCGGGAACAAGACCGCCGCGCGGACGCCGATAAAACGGGAGCTGCCGGCAGGAAGGAAAGCCCATGACGAGCAGCCCGTCCGATCCAATGATCCGCTTTGGCGGCCCCGACGAGGCCGAGCGCTCGCTCGGACGTTCGATTGCCCGCGGTTTGCTGAACCGCTGTCCGCGCTGTGGCACGGGAAATCTCTTCAAGGCCTTCTTGAAACCGGTCGACCGTTGCGCTGTCTGCGACGAGGAGCTGTTCCATCAGCGCGCCGACGACCTGCCGCCCTATCTGGTGGTCCTTCTGCTCGGCCATGTCATGGTCGGCGGCTACATGATGACGGATTTGGCCTTTCATCTGCCGATCTGGGCGCATCTTGCGATCTGGGCGCCGATTACGGTGATAACGGCGTTGGCCGCAATCCAACCGATCAAGGGCGGCGTCATCGGCCTGCAATGGGCGCTGCGGATGCATGGCTTCGGCGGCCATGACGACAGTCCCGAAGAATGGGATCGGGGAAACGGCCCATCGTGAACCATATGCCTGAGCTGATATCACCAGCCCTGCCGGCCGGCAGGAGCGGGTATGCGCCCTTACTCCCTTTGGATGGAACTGGTATCGATCCGCCTCATATTCATGATTCGCGGGAATTGCTTGATCTCCAATGGCTTGACATCGGCGACATTTCTTGTCTGAACATGCCGGGCGTCGAAAGGAGCATTGTGGAGGACATGATCGATCCCATGAAAGCCGACCCGTCACCTGGATTTGGCCGAGCCGTGCCTTTCTGTCTCCCGCGTTGCGAACGATTCGTTCGCCACATGCTCTAAGGATCAATTCATGTTTGAACCGACGAACGGCAAGGCCGGCCATGTCGAAGAAATTCACTGGCCTTCGCTCGTCGCCGCCATTTCGTCCGTTTCCGCTGTGGGCATCGCCATCGGCCTCGGCCTTCCGCTTCTCAGCATCATCCTCGAAAAACGCGGCATTCCCTCGAGCCTGATCGGGCTCAACACAGCAATGATGGGGATCGCCGCGATGATAGCGGCGCTGATCACCACGAAGCTCGCGCACCGATTCGGTGTCGTGCAGACCATGATCTGGGCTGTCGTACTCTCCGCGCTGAGTTCGCTTGGGTTCTATTATGCGGAAAGCCTGCTGCTCTGGTTTCCGCTGCGCCTGATCTTCCACGGGTCTACCACCACCCTCTTCATCCTGTCGGAATTCTGGATCAACGCCGCCTCCCCGCCCTCCAAGCGCGGCTTTGTGCTCGGCCTCTACTCCACGGTCTTCTCGCTCGGCTTCGCGGCCGGTCCCCTGCTTTTCTCGCTGGTCGGCAGCGAGGGGCTGATGCCCTTCCTCATCGGCGCCTGCATCATTCTGGCGGCAACGATCCCGATCTTCATCGCCCGCAACGAAAGCCCCATCGTCGACGAAAAGCCGGAGCTGCACTTCATCCGCTACGTCTTCCTGGTGCCTACGGCGACCGCCGCCGTTTTCGTGTTCGGTGCCGTGACCGTCGGCGGCGGATCGCTATTCACCAGCTATGCGACTCGGCTTGGTTTCAACGAATCACAGGCCGCATTGCTGCTGACCGTAATGGGCGTCGGCAACTTCGTCTTCCAGATCCCCCTGGGGCTGCTTGCCGACCACCTGCGCGACAAGCGGCCGCTGCTGTCGATCATGGCTGCCATCGGGCTGGTCGGCGCGCTTCTATTGCCCTCACTGGCCTGGAATTGGATACTTCTGGCGGTCATTCTGCTGTTCTGGGGCGGCTGCGTCTCCGGCATGTACACGGTCGGCCTTAGTCATCTCGGAACGCGGCTGACGGGCGCGGACCTTGTCGCAGCCAATGCCGCCTTCGTTTTCTGTTATGCAGTCGGCATGGTCCTCGGTCCGCCGACGATCGGTACTGCCATGGATTTGGCCAACCCCAGCGGTTTTGCCTGGGCAATCGCCTTTTTCTTTGGACTATATGTCCTGCTTTCGGCGATACGGCTTCTTTTCATGGGCAGCAGGGGTTGACTTTTCGGGCGCGATTTGTAGTTTCGCGCCAGAATTTGCCGTGGACCTCCGCACTGGCCGTCCACGGCTTTCATTTTTCTTAAAGGCAGGACGACCATGGCCAAGGCTACCACCATCAAGATCAAGCTGCTGTCGACGGCCGACACCGGTTTCTTCTACGTCACGACGAAGAACAGCCGCACGATGACGGACAAGATGACGAAGACGAAGTACGACCCGATTGCTAAAAAGCACGTCGAATTCAAGGAAACGAAGATCAAGTAAGTTTCCTAAACTTATGATTACAAAAGGGCGCAACCGGAAGGTTAGCGCCTTTTTCTTTTGGCGGCTTCTTTTTCTGTGCAAAACCTCATAAAGGCATCAAAAAAACAGATGGAGCTAAAATTAAACTTTCTGATATCAACAACGAAAAACGCCGCACTTCCTTTAGAAGGCGGCGTTTCGAATTGGGGGTCGGCTAGCCTGCAAAACGGCACGAGGAACCGCTTAAAATTGCTTGCCAGCCGACCGACCCCACGACCCAGGAGATGCGGCGGACCTGAGCATCATGGGGTATTCCCACGCCCTTGCGGGCCTGTCCTTGTATGAGACTAAATTTGCGCGAAATCGAAAGAAAATCAACAAATTCTTAATGATAAAAAGCTCTCGTCTGCCCGAATGGTTAAAATTCCCGCCGCCATCCGGTTCTTGTGATCTGAAAAAACAACAATCTGAAAGCGAGTAGATCCCAAAAACAAAGAGGTAACTATCGTATGCGTAGCAAATTCTGACTACAGATACTTAACCACCTTTTCACAACATAATGACAATCATGTTATTCATGAAATACTCGCAGATTCTCTCCAATTATATTTTATATATTGCAAATTTATCACAACAAATACCCATTATACATGGGATTTCCGTCAAATATAATAAGTATTTTCTACGAACTTACTACAGCAACTATAGAGCTTATTCTCCTGTGGAAATCTGCATGCGCCGCTGCGGAACAAAGATTACAAATCTGTAATCACTGTTCAAAACTTGCAAAAGCCCATGAATACTAATGGGCCGCCATAGCGTAATTTTGATCAAGCCGCCGCCGCGACAACCCGGTTGCGGCCGGAATGTTTGGCTTCATAAAGGGCACGATCGGCCTGCTTCATCAACTGCTCGGGTGTTTCGACCGTCTCCAAACGGGACGAAATGCCGAAGGAGGCAGTGACATTGAGCGCAACCCCTGCCTCTCGCAGCGTGAAGGGCGCGGTCTCTACGGCAGCGCGCAGGCGCTCGGCAACGGCGGCTGAAATCTCTGGGGGCGTATCCGGCATGACCACGACGAATTCCTCGCCGCCATACCGGCAGGCGAGATCCGCGCCGCGTACAGTGGAGCGAATACGGGCGGCAAATTCCTTCAGCACTTCATCGCCGGCGTCATGGCCATAGGTATCGTTCACCTGCTTGAAGCGGTCGATATCGGTAATCAAGACCGAGAGCGGCCGTCCGCGCGTCAACGAACGGTTGAAGAGGATTTTCAGGTGATTGTCGAGATAGCGCCTGTTGTTGAGCCCGGTAAGCGCATCCGTGACGGCAAGCTCGATCGTGTGCTGCACACTGGCACGCAGGCGGTCGTTATAGCGCTTGCGGCGAATCTGCGTCAGGCAGCGGGCCACCAGTTCGTTCGGATCGAGCGGGCGGACAATATAGTCGTTGATGCCGAGATCGAGCGCCCGGACGATCATCTCGTCAGCCCCCTGCTCCGTCACCAGCAGCACCGGCAGGAACCGCGTGCGCTCCAGGGAGCGGAGCTGCGAGCAAAGCCGCAGAGGATCGTGATCATCGAAATTCGAATTGACGACGACAAGTTCAAACGGCTTTTCCGCGGCCTCCAACAAGGCGCCCTGCGGATCGGATGTCACCGTCACCTCGGCGATCGGCTTCAGAGCACGAATGATACGCTCTTGCGAATTGGCGCGACCGTCGACCAGCAACACATGGCCGCTCTCGTCGGCGCGGCCTTCGCCGACGCGCAGGAGGTCGTCAATACCGAAATTGCGCGCCGTCTCGTTGCGCATGCGCAGCTCGTCGCTGAGCGTCTTCAGGCGCAGCAGGCTTTTGACCCGGGAAATGAGCTGCAGGTCGTTGACCGGCTTAGTCAGGAAATCGTCGGCGCCAGCCTTCAGACCGCGCACACGGTCGGCCGGCTGATCCAGCGCCGTGACCATGACCACAGGAATATGCGAAGTGCGCGGATCGGACTTCAGCCGCTCGCAGACCTCGAACCCATCCATGCCGGGCATCATGATGTCGAGCAGGACGAGGTCGACCTGGGTGCTCTCGCAGATGGCGAGCGCCCTCAACCCATCCTCCGCCGTCAGCACGTCGAAATATTCGGCCAGCAGTCTTGCTTCGAGCAGCTTTACGTTTGCGGGAACATCGTCGACAACCAGTATACGCGCGGTCATAAGTTTTTCCCCGCGCTCAAGCGTCGCCCAAATAAGTCTTGATGGTCTCGATGAATTTCGGAACCGAGATCGGCTTGGAGACATAGGCTTCGCAGCCGCCCTGGCGGATTCGCTCCTCATCGCCCTTCATCGCAAAGGCGGTGACCGCGATCACCGGGATGACGTGCAGATCATCATCCTCTTTCAGCCACTTCGTCACCTCCAGCCCGGAAACTTCCGGAAGCTGGATGTCCATGAGGATCAGGTCGGGGCGATGTTTACGAGCGAGATCAAGCGCTTCCATGCCGTTCCGCGTGTGGATCGTGGTGTAACCGGACGCCTCGATAAGATCGCGAAAGAGCTTCATATTCAGCTCGTTGTCTTCTACAATCATCACCTGCTTAGGCATGGAGAGCTGTCCCTGCATCCGGTATTGCATCCATTCTATGAAAATATAACGTCGCTTGAAATCGATTCCAGAAATACTTGAATCCGACGCTAGCGGCATTTGGTTGAAAAATAGGTAACTTACCCCTCAAAATGCAAAGTAACTTCAAGAACTCGAAGGTGGCGGCCGCCGATCCGCAGGAAACCGCAATTGCCGTACTTGGCTGGCTGGCCAATGAGCCGGATATGTTCGGCCGCTTCCTGGCCCTGACCGGTGTCGAACCGGCACAGGTGCGCAATGCCATCAACGAACCCGCTTTTCTTGCCGGCATGCTGGATTTTCTGATGAACCACGAGCCGACATTGCTTGCGTTCTGTGAGGCAAGCGGCATCGCGCCGGAAACGGTTGCCGCCGCCTCGGCGCACTTCTCGCCACCAGGTCTTTCCTCAGGGGAATATTGACGATGGACGCCCCGGTCGAATTGGACACATCCCATGTCCGGCTCGGCGACCGGCCGTTGATCGTCTGCGACGTCGATGATGTCGTGTTGCACTTCTTTGCGCCCTTCCTGACCTTTCTTGACAGTGAAGGCCATGAATTCCTGCCGCGCTCGTTTCGGCTGACCGGCAACATCATTTCGAAAGCAAGCGGCGCGGCGCTGGAGGAAACGGAAGTTCATCGCCTGATCGACGCTTTTTTCGAAGCGCAGGAGCAGTGGCAGACACCCTTGGATCACGCCATCGACACCCTCGGCGGCTTCTCCAAGAATGCTGATATCGTCTTTCTCACCGCCATGCCGCCGCAATTCTCCGCGCAGCGCCGCCGTCTTCTCGACAGGCTGGGCCTCGCCTATCCGCTGCTCGCCTCGCTGCAGCCGAAGGGACCGATCGTGCAGGCGCTGCACGGCAAGCGCACCTTGCCCGTCGCCTTCGTCGACGATATGGCGCACAATCTGCATTCGGTCCGCGACCATCTCGCAAGCTGCCTTCTCATCAACCTGAAGCCGGATTCGATCGTCCATCGCATGGCGCCGGCTGTAGCTGCCGATATTCCCCAGGCGAACCATTGGGCAGAGGTGGCGCCGTTGATCCGCGCCCATATCGCCCGCTAAGCTCGCCCGCCCCGGCATCAGAGGACAAGGCGCATCAGGGGGCGCCCGTCCTTTCGTTTCGCGACCTCAGAAAATCCGGCCGCCTCGAATATGTTGAGCGAGCCGACATAGAGGCCGACGGATTTTGATTGTTTCGTCCGTTCGATCGGACAGCCCTCGAGAATGCGCGCACCGGAAGCCTTGGCGAAATTCACCGCCTCCGACAGCATGCGATGGCTGTATCCCTTGCCGCGATCACGCGAATTCATGAAAAAGCAACTGACGGCCCAGACCGAGCTGTCTTCGGCGTCGCCGAGATCGAGCGGCCGCGATACGGTTTTCGGAGAATTCCATTGCGGCAGTTCCGATCGCGGTCCGACTTGCGTCCAGGCGACGGGGCGCCCACCGATATAGCCGAGAAGGCCGGGCGGCGGACCTGCGGCGACGCGGGCTTGCATGAATTCTTTCTTCGCTCCGCCATCCATCGTTTTGCGGTCGGATGTCGGAACGCGGAAATGGGTGCACCAGCAGCCATAACAGGCACCACTTGGCCCGAAGAGCGTTTCGAAATCGCCCCAGCGATCCGCCGTCAAAGGCACGGCTTTCAATTCCTCCAACATCTCCTCCCCGCTTTTTCCGTCTTGAGACTCACGAGCTTAAAACATAAGGTAGCGATGTTCAATTTTTGTTCTATTTTCATGACCAGCGCGCCCGACAAAGTTTCCGGTTTTTGCCGTGATTGCCTGAGCGAGCAATCGGCCGAGCGCACGCGTTGCCGGGCCTGCGGCAGTCCGCGCCTTGTCTATCACCGCGAACTTTATGGCCTGACGCTGGCCCATATCGATTGCGATGCCTTCTATGCCTCGATCGAGAAGCGCGACAATCCGGACTTGGCCGACAAGCCGGTCATCGTGGGCGGCGGCAAGCGCGGCGTCGTCTCCACCGCCTGCTATATCGCCCGCATTCACGGCGTCCGGTCGGCCATGCCAATGTTCAAGGCGCTGGAGGCCTGCCCGCAGGCGGTCGTCATCCGCCCGAACATGGAGAAATATGTCCGCGTCGGCCGCGAGGTACGTGCGCTCATGCAGGAGTTGACGCCGCTGGTGCAGCCGCTTTCGATCGACGAAGCCTTTCTGGAGCTCGAGGGCACGCAGCGCCTGCACCATGATCCGCCGGCCCGCATCCTGGCGAAATTCGCCAAGCGTATCGAAAGCGAGATCGGCATCACCATTTCGGTCGGCCTTTCCTATTGCAAGTTCCTCGCCAAGGTCGCTTCCGACCTGCAGAAGCCGCGCGGCTTTTCGGTCATCGGACGGCAGGAGGCACTATCGTTTCTGGAGCCGCGTCCGGTGACCACCATCTGGGGCGTCGGCAAGGCCTTTGCGGCGACGTTGGAAAGCGACGGCATCCGCACCATCGGCCAATTGCAGACCATGGAGGAAGGCGACCTGATGCGCCGCTATGGCGTCATCGGCCAGCGGCTCTTCCGCCTTTCGCGCGGCATCGACGATCGCACGGTGCATCCGAACGATGCGGCAAAAAGCGTATCGTCCGAGACGACCTTCTTCGACGACATTTCCCGCCATGACGATCTGGTGCCTATCCTGCGCGATCTCTCGGAAAAAGTATCGCGCCGGCTGAAGCGCAGCGGCATTGCCGGACAGACTGTCGTGTTGAAGCTGAAATCGGCCGATTTCAAAAGCCGTACCCGGAACCGTCGCCTGGAAGATCCAACCCAGCTCGCCGACCGCATTTTCCGCACCGGCCTGCGGTTGCTCGAACATGAAACCGACGGCACGAAATTCCGCCTGATCGGCATCGGCGTCACCGATCTCTGCGACGCCGCCCGCGCCGATCCGCCTGATCTCATCGACGAACAGGCGACGCGCCGCGCCGCGGCGGAAGCGGCGATGGACAAGCTCAGGGAAAAGTTCGGCAACAAGACGGTCGAAACTGGCTACACATTCGGCGGCAAACGCGAGAGCTGAATTACGGCCGGCAGCATATCGGTCTCTTCGTCGAAAAGTGCGGCGCGATTGGCAATCGCCTGCTCGTAGTTCGGCCTGATCGCAATCGCTTTTTCATAGCTTGCCAGCGCCTCGTCCGTGCGCCCCAGACGGCGCAATGCGTTGCCCTTGTTGTTATAGGCAATCGCATGGGCTGGCTCCAGGGCTATTGCGCGTTCGTAGCGGACGACAGCGCCCTCGAAATCCCTAACCGCGGCGAGGATATTGCCATATGTGCAATGGGCCGCAGCGGAGTCGGGACGCAGCTCCAGCGCCCGCCCGATCTCGGCCTCCGCCTCCCTGGCCTCGCCGCGCAGTAATAGAAGTATGCTCAGCCGATGCACGGCATCGAAATCTCCCGGATTTTCGGCGATGGTGGCGCGACATTGCTTTTCCGCCTCGGCGCGGTCGATCACTCCTTGATCGTCCGAGCTGATATCCGCAGGAGCATCGGGCGAGATCGCCTGCCAGAGCGTCCGTGAGGCCACGACTTCGCGATAGAGTGACAGCGCCTCACTTCGCTCGGGTTCGATCGCAAGAACCTGCCGGCAGCCGATTTCGGCATCCGCCAGATCACCGGCGGCGTACAGGCTCTTGATGCGGGCAAGCACGAAGGGGAGGCAATGTTCGTCCAGCCGCTCGCCCAGATTCCGCCCCGTCCTTGTGTCGATCCGATAGCGCTCGATGCGCCGGCTGACGGAGCCGAAAATATACTTATGCTCATAATTGCCGGCTCCGAGATCATAGATTCGAAAACCGTTCTCTATCGCCCAGCGGATCGTATAGGCATGCAGCGTCAAGCCCGGGGACAGGTCTCGGATCGAGACATCACGCGCGATGAGAAAACAGATCAGGCTCTTACGCGGACGATCGAGAAGGACGGCGGAAGCGGCTATTGCTACCCCGTCCCGCCATAGAACCGGCAGAAAAAGATCGCCGTTGCGAAAGCAATTCGGCAGAACCGATTGGGAATTGTCGAGGATGTAGCGCATATAGGCGTGATTGCGACATCCCCATTGCTTCGCCCAAAGGCTCAGCAGCGTCGCAAGGTTCTCGTCGATGGTTGCTGTCTCGGTATGCGTTATCCGCAGTGCCGCCGAGCCTTCGAGCTTTCGCAGGCAGTGGCGGATATTGCGCCGCGCCCGCCAATGCAGTTTCTCGTGAAGGAATGAATCGAAATCCGCAGGCAGCGTCACATGGACGTGGATCTCCGGATCGATCCTTTCGGCCGCATCCGTTATCTGTGCCGGGCGCTTGACCCTGTCGCCGACAAAGTCCGTCGGCGGAAAGCGCTCGATAAAGGACTCGATGCGCGTGGAGGATCGATCGATATCGTCGAGATGCAGGCTGCTCCAATGAAGGGTGTGAATGTGATCGGCAAAGGCTGAAACCGCAGCATCGGCATGGGCCGGATCGCAGAGGATACCCGTATATGGGGCAAAATAGGAGCCGCCCATGACGATGGTATTGTAAAAGCCGTTGCCCCTATCGAGCCCGGTACCAAGCTGGAGCGGGAAGAAGGCCGCATAGGCGCCCCCGTCATCTTCCCTTGCCGCCAGCACGAGACAGGCGAGGGAACGAGAGGCGAACCAGCTCGATATCCAGGTCCAGGATAAAAAACAGTGCGCTTCCGGGTCGATCTCATAGATCCGATCCCAGTTGTCTTTCAGCCCCCGCAGATCTTCCAGCTTTTCGATCACGTCCACATGCATGTCGAATGCCCGCCCCACTCCGCATCCTACAATTTAAGATTTACATAAAATACTTCCTGTCGCAATTGCGCCTATCGGACAGGCCTTTGCTGCTGAATCGGCAAAAAAGCTATTCAAGTGGACGGCTTGCCTGCAAGTCTTCCTTAAACTTCGACGTCTAACGTCGGGCGATACGAGTATTGCGTTTTGGTATGTGTATATGAAGCCGCGTTTCCTTTTCGGGCTTGGCCTGCTCTCGGCCACAGCTCTCGTTCATCCTGCCTTCGGCCAGGAAGATGCCCGCACATTGCAGATAGTCGTATCGAAGGACCGGCAGTCGCTTGCCGTCTATGACGGCGACAGAGTGGTGGCGACATCCAAGGTTTCGACAGGCAAGCGCGGTCACACGACGCCGAGCGGCATCTTTTCCATTCTGGAAAAAGAGGTCTATCACGAGTCCAACCTCTATTCGGCGTCGCCGATGCCCTTCATGCAGCGGCTGACCTGGTCCGGCATCGCCCTGCATGAATCCAATTCAGTGCCGAACTATCCCGCCTCGCACGGCTGCGTGCGCATGCCCAAGGCCTTTGCCAAGATGCTCTACCAGATGACGGAACGCGGCGTGCATGTCGTCATCGCCGATCAGCCGCTGGTGCCGCAGCCTTTCGAACATGCCATGCTGTTCCAGCCAGAAGTCGCACCAGCCGCTGCCCTGTTCTCCGATATCGAACTGCGCCCGTCGACAGCAGCCTTCCTGCCGCAAGCGCAGCCGGTGCAGGTCGCCACAAACGATGTCGCTTCCCTGCCCATGCCAGAGGCCATACAGTCGCCGCCGGTCGATCAGGCGCCGCTCGGCATCCTCATCACCCGCCGGGGACTGCGGGAAAATGTCCGCGATCTGCAGGGCATCCTGAACGACATGGGCTTTGCGACCGGGACGCCGGACGGCATGCTCGGGCCAGCTACGGTGCAGGCGATCGGGGATTTCAAGAAGGCTCACAACATCACGACATCGGGTGGGCTCGTCAGCCCGGCGCTGATGAAGGCCGTTTATGCCCTCGCCGGCAAGGGCGAGCCGCCGAACGGCGAAATCATGGTTCGGCAGAATTTCAAACCGCTATTCGAAGCGCCCGCCATCATCGCAGAGCCGCAGGAAGCGCTCGGCACACATTTCTTCACCGCCCACACGATCGACAAGGTGAACGGCAAGGCGGACTGGTTCGGCGTAACGCTGGAAGACGATCTTTCCAAGGAGACGAAAAAGCGGTTCGGCATTACCAGCGAAGAACAGGCAGAATCGCTCGACGCCGCGGACCGCGCACTCGACCGCATCACCATACCCGATGACGTCAGGCGCAAAATCCAGGACCTGCTGACGGCAGGTTCCTCGCTGACGATTTCCGACACCGGCATCGGCCCCGAAACGGGCAACGGCACCGATTTCATCACTATCACCAATCGTGGCGCGCTTGGGAAAAGCGGCTAATGCATGTCGCGCAAAAGTGCGCGCGACGAGCTTTAGACCAGCTCGACGTCAATCACACCGGGCGCGGTGCGCAACGCGGCTGCGATTTCCGGCGTGATGCGGTATTTCTCCGGTAGCGCCACCTCCACTTCGCGCTTGCCCTCCTCCTTGATGACGATGAAGGAGACCAGGCCGTCGCCCTTGGCGTTGAGGTGGGCTGCCACCGCTTTCAGCGGGCCGGAATTGCGGACATAGACGCGTAGCGCCTTTTGCATCTGCAGCGACTTTTCCTCCAGCGACTGCGCCGTTTGCAGGCGCAGGCCGATGCCTTCCGGCCGCTCGTCCGCTTGTGCCGTAATGACGAAGGATTTGCCGACCTCCAGCACGTCGCGATATTGATTGAGCACTTCCGAAAACAACACGGTCTCGAACTGGCCGGAGGCATCGGAGAAAACGAAGATGCCCATCTTGTTGCCGGTGCGCGTCTTGCGCTCCTGCTTGGAAATCACCGTGCCGGCCAAGCGGCCATTGCTGGCGCCCTGCTTCACTGCCGCCGAAAAATCGGCGAAAGTCTGCACGCGCATCTTGTTGAGCACGTTCTTGTAAGTGTCGAGCGGATGGGCGGTGAGGTAGAAGCCCAACACTTGGAATTCGCGCAGCAACCTTTCCGAAGCCAACCAAGGAGTGAACGGCGGGAATGAGATCTTCTCAGGCCCCGAAGCGGCGCTTCCGAACATGTCGGACTGACCGCTTCGCTTGTTTTCCTGCGCGACTTGCGCATAGCCCATGATCCGGTCCAGTCCGCCGATCAGTTGCGCGCGATCGATGTCGAAACAATCGAAGGCGCCGGCGCAGATCAGGCTTTCCAGCACACGGCGATTGATCTGCTTCGGATCGATGCGCAGGCAGAAATCCTCGATGCCCGCAAAAGGCTGGTCGCCGCGCACCTCGACAATATGGTCGACGGCGGATTCGCCGACACCTTTGATGGCGGCCAGCGCATAATAGATGCGGTTCTCACCCGTCTCGAAATGACGGAACGAGGTCTGGATCGATGGCGCGATGACTTCGATGCCGAGGCGCTTGGCGTCCTGGCGGAAGTCGTTGACTTTTTCGGTGTTCGCCATATCGAGCGTCATCGAGGCGGCGAGGAACTCCACCGGATAATGCGCCTTCATATAGGCCGTCTGGTAGGAGACGATGGCATAGGCAGCGGCGTGCGATTTGTTGAAGCCGTAGTTCGCGAATTTGGCGAGCAGGTCGAAAATAACGTCCGCCTGGCCCTTCGACACGCCATTCTTGATGGCGCCGTCGACGAATCGTTCGCGCTGCTGGTCCATCTCGGCCTTGATCTTCTTACCCATGGCGCGGCGCAGAAGATCGGCTTCGCCGAGCGAATAGCCTGAGAGGACCTGGGCGATCTGCATCACCTGCTCCTGATAGACGATAACGCCCTGCGTCTCCTTCAGGAGATAATCGATCGTCGGATGGATCGATTCGATCTCTTCTTCGCCATGCTTGCGGGCATTGTAGACCGGGATGTTTTCCATCGGACCCGGACGATAAAGCGCCACCAGCGCGATGATATCCTCGATGCAGTCGGGGCGCATGCCGATCAGCGCCTTGCGCATGCCCGCGCTTTCCACCTGGAACACGCCGACCGTTTCACCGCGCGAGAGCATGTCGTAGGTCTTCTTGTCGTCGAGCGGAATGCTGGCGAGATCAAGCGTGATGCCGCGCTTGGCGACGAAATCGACGGCCGTCTTCAGGACCGTCAGAGTCTTCAGGCCGAGGAAGTCGAACTTCACGAGGCCGGCCTGCTCCACCCATTTCATGTTGAATTGGGTGACCGGCATGTCGGAGCGCGGGTCTCGATACATCGGCACCAACTTCGACAGCGGCCGGTCGCCGATGACGATACCCGCGGCGTGCGTCGAGGCGTGGCGATAGAGGCCCTCGATCTTCTGGGCGATATCGAGCAGACGGGCAACGACCGGTTCCTTGTCGGCCTCCTCCTGCAGGCGCGGCTCCTCCTCGATCGCCTTGCTGAGCGGTGTCGGATTGGCGGGGTTGTTCGGCACCAGCTTGCAGATCTTGTCGACCTGACCATAGGGCATTTCCAGCACGCGGCCGACGTCGCGAAGGGCAGCGCGCGCCTGAAGGGAGCCGAACGTGATGATCTGCGCCACCTGCTCGCGGCCGTATTTGGCCTGGACATAGCGGATCACCTCTTCGCGGCGATCCTGGCAGAAGTCGATATCGAAGTCCGGCATCGATACGCGCGACGGATTGAGGAAGCGCTCGAACAGCAGCGAGAAACGCAGCGGGTCGACGTCGGTAATCGTCAGCGCATAGGCAACCAGCGAACCAGCGCCCGAACCGCGGCCCGGCCCAACCGGGATGTCGTGCTGCTTGGCCCATTTGATGAAGTCCGCGACGATCAGGAAGTAGCCGGGGAATTTCATGCGCTCGATGACGCTGAGTTCGAATTCCAGCCGCTCGCGATAGTCCTTCTCCGCATAGCCCGATGCCATGCCGAGCGAGGCGAGACGCCGGTCGAGACCTTCGACCGCCTGGGCGCGCAGTTCAGCCGCCTCGGCGCGCTCGGCCTCCTCCGGATCGTCGGTGGCGCCGGTGAAGCGCGGCAGGATCGGCTTGCGTGTCTTCAGCACGAAAGAGCAGCGCCGGGCGATCTCGACGGTGTTCTCCAAGGCTTCCGGCAGGTTGGCGAAGAGCTTCGCCATGTCGGCGCGGCTCTTCAAATAATGATCCGGCGTCAGGCGAAAGCGGGTATCGTCCGAGACGATGGCATTGTGGGCGACCGCCATCAACGCATCATGGGCATCGTAATCGTCTCGCGTCGGGAAGAAGGCCTCGTTGGTCGCGACCAGGGGCAATTCGTGCTCATAGGCGAGCGCGATCATCTTCTGTTCGTGGCGGCGATCATAGGTGCCGTGACGCTGCAATTCGACATAGAGCCGGTCGCCGAACAGACTTTTCAACGTCAGTAGCCGCGACAGCGCCTGCGGCGCGTGGCCCTCCTTCAGCGCCATATCGACCGGACCGCCGAGCGAACCGGTGAGCGCGATCATGCCGTCCGTGCCGATCTCCTCCAGCCAGGAGGCGGTGATATGGACAGCCTGATTGCCTTCGCCGCCGAGATAGGCGCGGCTGACGAGATCGACCAGCCGCTCATAGCCCCGCTCGGTGGCGGCAAGCAACACGATGGATGGCAGCTTGGCGAGTGCCTGTTGCGGCCCGCGCTTCTCGCCCTCGACACCATCTTCCATGTCGATCGACACCTGGCAGCCGATGATCGGCTGCAGACCCTCATCCATCGCTTTCTGGGAAAATTCCAGCGCGATGAAAAGGTTGTTCGTATCGGTGATGGCGATAGCCGGCTGACTGTCGCCGGCCGCCTTGGCGAGGATCTTCTTCAGCGGCAGTGCGCCTTCGAGCAGCGAATAGGCGGAATGGACGCGAAGATGCACGAATTCCGGCGTGTCTCCGACCGGCGCACCCGTTGCGCCGCTGCTCACCATATCCGCCATCATATGCCTTTCCGCATGCCCAAATGAATCGGCTGCATTCTCGGCATAGCGGATGATAAAGTCCAGAAGTTGACCTCAGGAATCACGGGCGCATCGCGACACCCGTGGGGATAAAATTCACATCGCCATCATGATGAGGGAAAAGCTGGCGACAAACATGACGATGGAGGTGAATGCTGCAACGTCTCGAATGATATCGGTCATTTACGCGCTCCTTACTCGTTATGTTTCTTTTTTGTTCTATTTATGTTCGAGAGTCAATAGCTGCATCAATAAATTTCATCATCGATGTTTTGGAGCGTATCGATGGACGAAGACACAACCCTGGGCTATGAAACCGCAGAGGGAAGATCACGATGAAATCACTTGCCTGCGCTCTCATTCTACTTTCGGTGACATCGGCGGCTCATGCCGAAAATACCATTGCGCCCGACCGCATCATCGACGCGGCGGTCGGCGACTGGAACAAGGACGGTAAGCCGGACCTCGCATTGCTGGTATTGGCCCCGCCAGACGACGAGACCGCGATCGGCATCTACATTTATCTCCGCGACAAAGAACATCAGCTGCTCAAGCTGCTGGCCGCCGCGCCCGATAAGGTATGGGGCCGCGGCGAGCCGGGCGGTATCTTCGGCCAGGAGCCGTCGATCGCGGCTATGCCGAACGGTTCGATCGCCGTTATGTCTCAGAACGACGCGATTGGGCGCGATCGCTGGCATCAGACGCTCACCCTCGCCTTCCGCAACAACGCCTTTGTCGTTGCCGGCTTCACCTATGACTACCGAGACAATCTCGATCCTGATGGCAGCTATAGCTGCGACTACAATGTCCTGACCGGCAAGGCGACGAAGGGCGGCAAGGACCTTAAGGCCGAAGCCAAAACCATCAAGATCGAGGATTGGAACGACGACATCGGTCACAAAGGTTGCGGGGAAAACCCGTAGTGGCTCCCTTTGTTTGTTCTCTATTTGTTCTTTACTTGTACCGATACTCATGGCATTTTGATCCCTCATCATGATTGGAGGGGGCCCATGCCGGATCTTGCCGAGCTGAACGATTTTATTGTTGCTGCCAAGGCAGAAACCTATGTCGGCGATGGCGAGAGACTGCCGTCCTGTCGTAGCGGTTCGCATGATATCGGCTATGCCAGCGGCCGCTGGCGGTATCTCGACAGCTATTTCGGCGGCACGGATTTCGCCGGACAGGAGCTGATCTGGCTCGATGACGAACCGGTCTGGGCGATGAATTATTTCGGACGGATCGTCGAGCGTGATCTGATCGACGCAACGGCCGCAGGGATGGTCATCAAGGCGGCGCTGATGCGGCTCTACCTTGATGAGAAACGCTTTCTCGGCGGCTACGAATTCGCTCACTCATTCGGCCACTATGTCGATCGCAGCACCGGTGGCTGCGACCATTTTATCGGCCATGAGGTCATTCTAGTGAATGGGCGCAAGGCGTATGAACTGGATTATCGCGGCGGGCTGATCGTCCCTTAATGACACCTTCAGAATTCGACGACCTTGCCATCGTGGATCGTCACGCGACGGTCCATGCGTGCCGCCAGCTCATGATTGTGCGTGGCGATCAGCGCCGCAAGCCCGGACTGGCGCACCAGCGCCTCAAGCGCGTCGAAGACGTAATGCGCCGTATCGGGATCGAGGTTGCCGGTCGGCTCGTCGGCCAAAAGCACCAGCGGCGCGTTGGCAACGGCGCGGGCGATGGCAACGCGCTGTTGCTCGCCGCCGGAAAGCTCGGCCGGGCGGTGATCGGCGCGGTGGCCGATGCGCATATAGTCGAGAAGTTGGGCAGCGCGGGCGCTCGCCTCTTTCTTGGAGAGGCCGGAAATCAACTGCGGCATCATGATGTTTTCCAGCGCGGAAAACTCAGGCAGCAGATGATGGAACTGATAGACGAAACCGATCTCGCTGCGACGGACGGCTGTACGCTTTTCATCGGATAGTCCCTCGCAGGCGTGGCCATTGATCGTCACCTCGCCGCCATCGGGATGCTCGAGGAGGCCAGCAACATGCAGAAGCGTCGACTTGCCTGTTCCCGACGGCGCAACCAGCGCAACGATCTCACCGCTGGTCAGGGCGAAATCGACGCCCTTCAGGATCGACAGCCGCGTTTCGCCCTGCCCGTAATGACGCTCCACGCCCGTGAGCTGGAGAACGACGTTGCGCTTGATCAAATGTGGAATTCCTTATTCGTACCGTAGCGCCTGCACCGGATCGAGCCGCGAGGCACGCCAGGCCGGAAAGATCGTGGCGAGGAAGGACAGCGTCAGCGCCATCACGATCACCGAGAGAGTCTCGCCGAGATTCATTTCCGCCGGCAACTTGCTGAGGAAGTAGACCTCGGGATTGAAGATCACGGTGCCGGATATCCAGGAGAAGAACTGACGGATGGATTCGATGTTGAGGCAGACGACGACGCCAAGCGCGACGCCGGCGACGGTGCCGACCACGCCGATCGCAGCGCCAGTCATGAAGAAGATGCGCATGATCGCCCCCGATGTCGCGCCCATGGTCCGCAATATGGCGATATCGCTTCCCTTGTCCTTCACCAGCATGATCAGGCCGGAAATGATATTGAGCGCCGCGACGATGACGATCAGCGTCAGAATCATGAACATGGTATTGCGCTCGACCTGCAGCGCCGAGAAAAAGGTCTCGTTCACCTGTCGCCAGTCGGTCAGGAAGACCTGCCGTCCCGCCGCCGCTTCGATCTTCGGCCTCAGCGCGTCGACGTCATCCGGATTGCTGACGAAGAGTTCGATCTTCTCGACGATCCCCTCGACATTGAAAAAGAGCTGCGCCTCCTCCAGGGGCATGAAGATCACGGAGGAATCATACTCCGACATGCCGACTTCGAAGATGCCGGAGATCGTATAGGCTTTGACGCGCGGATTGACCCCGAAGGGCGTCACGTCGCCGTCCGGCGCAGTCAGTGTAATCTGGTCGCCGACCGTCAGACCCAGTTGCCGTGCCAGGCGCGAACCGACCAAAACGCCCTGGCCGGCGGTGAAGCCTACCATGTCGCCGTTGACGATGTGGTCCGAAACGGTTTTGAGCTTGGTGAGATCTTCGGACCGGATGCCGCGCACGAGCGCTCCAGTACCGGAACCGCCGCGCCCGGAAGCTAGCGTCTCGCCTTCGACCAACGGCAGGGCCATGGTGACACCAGGGACGGCGGCGAGTCTCTGCGCCAGAGCGGCATAATCATTCAGCGGCGAATCTACAGGCTGGACAACGATATGGCCATTGAAGCCGAGAATCTGTTTGAAGAGTTCGGCGCGAAAACCGTTCATGACTGCCATGACGATGATCAATGCCGCGACGCCGAGCATGATGCCGACCAAAGAGAAGCCGGCGATGACCGAGATCGATGCCTCCTTGCGCCGGGCGCGCAGATAACGCCAGGCGACAAGCCGTTCGAAGCCGGAGAACGGACGCGATGACGGGCCGGTTTTGAAAGCCTTGTCCTGCTGCTTCACTGCCGCCTCTGCCGCCATTCGCTTCTCATCCTATCGTTTATCAGCCAGCCAGCCGATTGATCGCCGCTTCGATGGTCATCGTTTCGCGAGCGCCGGTCTTACGGTCCTTGACTTCCACTTCGCCGTTCGCGACCGAACGCGGCCCGACGATGATCTGCATGGGCACGCCGATCAGATCGGCAGTAGCAAATTTCGTTCCGGCGCGATCATCCGTATCGTCGAGCAGGACGTCCTTGCCGGCCTTCGAGAGCGCCGCATAGATCGTCTCGCAAGCCGCGTCGCAGGCCTGATCGCCAGCCTTCATATTGATCCCGACGGCATCAAACGGTGCGACCGAGGCCGGCCAGATAATTCCGTTCTCGTCATGCGATGCCTCGATGATGGCGGGAACAAGGCGTGTCGGACCAATACCGTAAGAACCCATGTGGACGGCGTGCTCCTTGCCGTCAGGTCCCTGCACTTTCGCGCCCATGGGCTCGGAATATTTGGTGCCGAAATAGAAGATATGGCCGACCTCGATGCCACGGGCCGAGAGGCGCTCGCCTTCCGGAATGGCTTTGAAGGCCGTCTCGTCGTGCATCTCGGAGGTTGCCGCATAAACCGACGTCCATTTGTCGAAGATGGCTTTCATGCCTGCGACGTCATCAAAGTTCGTGTCTTCCGCGGGGATGTCGAAATTGACGAAATCCCGGTGGCAGAAGACCTCGGATTCGCCGGTGTCGGCGAGAATGATGAATTCATGACTGAGATTGCCGCCGATGGGGCCGGTGTCAGCGCGCATCGGAATGGCTCTTAGGCCCAGTCGATTGAAAGTGCGCAGATAGGCGGCGAACATCTTGTTATAGGAGTGTACGGCCTCCTCGAGCGTCAAATCGAAGGAATAGGCATCCTTCATCATGAACTCGCGCGAGCGCATGGTGCCGAAGCGCGGGCGGATCTCGTCGCGAAACTTCAATTGGATATGATAGAGGTTCAACGGCAGGTCCTTGTAGGACTTGACGTAAGAACGGAAGATGTCGGTGACCATCTCCTCATTGGTCGGGCCATAGAGCATCGGGCGCTCCTGACGGTCCTGGATACGCAGCATCTCCTTGCCGTAGGCGTCATAGCGGCCGCTTTCCTGCCAGAGCTCGGCAGACTGCAACGTCGGCATCAAGAGCTCGATGGCGCCGGCACGGTTCTGCTCTTGGCGGATGATATTGTTGACCTTGTCGAGAACACGCTTGCCCAGCGGCAGCCAGGAATAGATGCCTTGCGATTGCTGGCGGATCATGCCAGCACGCAGCATCAGCCGATGAGAAACAATTTCAGCCTCTTTAGGGTTTTCCTTCAGAATGGGCATGAAGTAACGAGACAGACGCATGGGCTTATTCCAGATGGTTTGACGTTCCGCACCAGCGGAATCGTTAGAAATTAACTTCTGGAGGCGTTCATAACTGCTTCGGCGCAGGAAAGAAACCCGCATTTAGCGCGAGTAAACCTAGCGAACACCACCAGCGCGAGCGAACCTCATATGTTTCTATGAATTCGAAAAAATGCACATTTATAAGGATTTGACGGAAAAATCTGTCAACAGAAAAATTCTGCGCGACTGTAGCAAAAATGCAAAAAAACAGATGACAAAGCTCAATCTTTGAGCTAATTTTAGCTCACAAAAGAGGCAAGAAGGTTAATTCTTGTCGTTTCGCGGTCAAGTCTTGGGAGGATCAGATCTTAGGCGCGCTCGTTCGCAGCCCCGGCAACGGATAAGGATCACGCGATACTTAAAAACAAGGCTTATAGCCTTGTTTTTTTTTGCTTTTCTATTTCATTTCATCGTCAGCTTTTTAAGCGGGAAGGCTTTGAAGTCTTGTCGAACCGCAGCCAAGCTAAACGCAACTGGATAATCGCCGTTGCGCAGCCTCTTTGCCTCAGACAAATGACAATAGTATGACGAATTGCAGGCTATTCAATAAGCGCATGATATTCGTCTAAAAGTTGCATATAATTTTGAAATAAACGTCAGCCGCCGTAGCGTGGAATAATCGGCGGGATCGAGTTAAAGCCGAAACCCAGATAGTGCGAGCTGATATACCATGCGGCGTAGATCACGCCGGATACCAGCGTCGTGATCAGTACCACCCTCAAACCGCGGAATTTCGTCGGCGCGCTTTCGATTGTGCCGAGGACCACGTGATTGTCTTCGGCTTGGGTGCGCAAACCAAACGGCAGGACGGCGAAGAGCGTGATCCACCAGATAACGAAATAGACGGCGCAAGTCGCAAAAATCTGCTGGGCCATTATGCTCCCTTCGAGACAGGCCGCAAAGCGCCTGCCCTCTCCTCATTCTAAAGCTCGTCGCGATCTTTCAGATTCGCTCCCATGCTTTAGCTCTTTGTTTTTGCATGCCGTTCTCGCAAAACCGCGGCACACTTTTGCGCGACATGCATCAGTCATCTTATAGAACCAAAGCTCCCGCGTTTCAAAGCGCCGCTCAGCGCTCTAATGTCACACGGCAGCAGCGCTTTTGGATATGCGCGGGCTTTTCCTTATATCCACTCCGATCTAAGGGGATGTGCTCTGCTCAAGTTCGATGAGAGTCCCGAAAAAGTCCTTCGGGTGCAGGAAAAGCACCGGCTTGCCATGGGCGCCGATCTTCGGCTCGCCGTTGCCAAGCACGCGAGCGCCGGCGTCGACAAGCCGGTCACGTGCGGCCAGCAGATCGTCCACCTCGTAGCAAATATGGTGCATGCCGCCGTCAGGGTTCTTCGCGAGGAAAGCCGATATCGGCGAGGCGTCGCCGAGCGGTTCCAACAGCTCTACCTTAGTGTTCGGCAAGTCGACGAAAACGACGGTAACACCGTGTTCTGGCAAGGCCTGCGGCGCCGACACCTTGGCGCCGAGCGTGTCACGATAGATGGCGGATGCGGCGGCGATATCAGGGACGGCAATCGCGATGTGATTGATGCGCCCGAGCATGGCTCTCCCTCCTCCCCAACCGGATGGTAACCTATTGCCCGGTCACGCGCGTGACAAACACCGTCACGACTGGCTTCTTACCCCAGCCATGGTTGGCAGTGGCGCGCACGGCGCGACGCACGGCCTCCTGCAGCATGTCGATATCCTTGCGGCGAGCGCGCGGGATGCTTTCGATGGCGCTGACAACGGCGTCGAAGAGCGTGTCTTCCATATCCTCGCCCTCATCGTCATAGGCCGGCAGGCCGATTGCAACGAGATCGGGATCGCCGACGATATCATAACGCGCATCGAGCACGACATTCACGGCGACATGGCCAACATAGGAGAGCTTCTTACGCTCGCCGATGCCCATCTCGTCGAAATCGCCGATCAGCGTGCCATCCTTGAAGATACGGCCGTGCGGCGCCTCGCCGATCACCTCGACCGGCCCCGGAGCCAGCCGCAATATGTCGCCATTGCGAACCCGCGGCACAATGGAAATGCCGGATTGTTCGGCCAGCTCCTTATGGGCGGTCAGATGCGTTGCTTCGCCGTGCACCGGCACCACGACCTTCGGCCGCGTCCATTCATACATTCTCTGCAGCTCGTTACGACGCGGATGGCCAGAGACGTGGACTAATGCTTCGGCATCTGTCACCACATGCACGCCCTGTTCAGTGAGGCCATTCTTGATATCCTGAATGGCCTTCTCATTGCCGGGAATGGCGCGCGATGAGAAAACGACGATGTCGCCGGCAGCAAGCGCGACGTTGCGCATTTCGTCACGCGAAAGCTTGGCAAGCGCAGCGCGCGGCTCGCCCTGGCTGCCGGTCAGGATGACGACGACCTTGTCGCGCGGGATATAGCCATATTCGTCTTCGGCGATGAACGGCTTGATTCCCTCCATGATGCCGATGTCACGGGCGACGTCGACGACGCGCTTCAGCGAACTACCGAGCAGCAATATCTCGCGGCCTGCGGCCTCGGCGGCCTCGGCGATGGTGCGGATACGGCCGACATTCGAGGAGAAAGTGGTGATCGCCACCCGGCCCTCGGCATCCTCGATGATCTTGCGCAGGCTTTCGGAAACATCCTTTTCCGAGGGCGAGACACCATCGCGCAACGCATTGGTGGAATCGCACATAAGCGCCAGCACGCCTTCATCACCGAGCTGGCGGAACCGCGCCTCGTCGGTCACAGGCCCGAGCGAGGGCTCATGATCGATCTTCCAGTCGCCCGTGTGGATGACATTGCCAACCGGCGTGCGGATCATCAGCGACATTGGTTCTGGAATCGAGTGATTGACACCGACGCCTTCGATGCTGAACGGGCCGACATTGATACGATCGCCGGCCTTGAACGGCGTGATCGGGATTTCGCCCATCGACTTCTCATAGTCGCGCTTGGCTTCCAGCAGACCGGCAGTGAAGGCCGACGCATAGACCGGGACGTTCAGGCCCGGCCAGAGATCGTTCAGTGCACCATAGTGATCCTCATGCGCATGCGTGATGATGATGCCCTTGAGATTCTTGCGTTCCTTGGCAAGGAAACGGATGTCGGGAAGCACGAGATCGACACCCGGCAGGTCCGGCCCCGGAAAGGTGACGCCGCAATCGACCATGATCCACTGGCGATGCTCGGGCGCGCCATAGCCGTAAAGCGCGAGGTTCATGCCGATCTCGCCGACGCCGCCGAGTGGCAAAAACACCAGTTCGTCTTGGTTTGCCATATCTATCTTTTACCTACGATCTGAAAAAAACGTCGCCCGCGGCGATCGGCAAAATCTTGCCGTCACCGGTATCGAGCATCAACAAGCCATTATCATCGATTCCGGTAAAATGGCCGGAAATCGAACGGTCCGGCAGGTTTACGGTGATCTTTTCACCGATGCCGCAGGCAACCTCGCGCCAACGTGCGGTCACCTCCCGAATGCCTTTGCCGCTATTCCAGACCGCCAACGCCTCGGCCATGGACGCATAGAGATGCGCAAACAGTTCTTCCGGCGAAACTGCCGAGCCATGCTCATGCAGGCAGGTGACCGGATAGAGCGGATTTTCCGGCTTGACGGCAATATTGATGCCAATGCCGATCACCAGTGCATAGCGTCCATCGGCAAGCGCCTCTCCCTCGATCAGAATGCCGCAGGTCTTCTTGCGGCCGATCAAGATATCGTTCGGCCACTTGACCTCCACAGGCTCTGCAGCCAGCGGCAGCACGCCGCGCACCGCCTGGTGCACGCCAATTGCCACAGCCAGCGGCAGGGAGCCGAGGCGATCCATCGGAGCCGGATCGATCAGAAGAAGGGAAGCATAGAGATTGCCGCGTTCGGACACCCAAGGGCGCCCGCGGCGCCCGCGACCGCCTGTCTGACGATCCGCAGTCACCCAGAGATTGCCGGCATCGCCTGCCCGCGCCCGCGCCAGGCATTCGCTGTTGGTCGACGCAGTCTCTGAAAGGGCATCGTGCCGGAAGTCGGCGAGCGACTTCCGGCTGTTCATGTCAGACGCCATCAAAACAGCGTTGCGGCGGCAAGATCGGCCGCACCGCCGATAGCGCCGCCGAACAAGACGTAGGTGACGACGAAGAGACCCGAAAGGCCGAAGACCAAACGCAACGAACCGGCCGTGCGGGTGAACTCGTCCTTGGCTTCATCGAACCACATCACCTTGATTACGCGCAGATAATAATAGGCGCCGACGACGGATGCGAGAACACCGATGATGGCGAGCGCATAGAGATGAGCCTGGATGGCGGCGACGAAGACGAAGTACTTTCCGAAGAAGCCGGCGAGCGGCGGGATGCCGGCAAGCGAGAACATCAGCGCCGTCAGCACGACCGCCATGAACGGATTGGTCGAGGAAAGACCGGCGAGGTCGTCGATGTTTTCCACCTGGCGGCCGTCCTTGCGGCGCATCGCCATGATGATCGCGAAGGAGCCGAGCGTCATGACCATGTAGATGACCATGTAAAGCATGACACCGGAAACGCCGGTCTTGTTGCCGGCGGCAAGGCCGACCAGCGCATAGCCCATGTGACCGATGGAGGAATAAGCCATCAGTCGCTTGAAGTTGCGCTGGCCGATTGCGGCGAAGGCGCCGAGCAGCATCGATGCGATCGAGATGAAGACGATGATCTGCTGCCAGTCGGCAAGCACCGGATGAAAAGCGGTGACGACGATACGAGTCAGGATCGCCATGGCCGCGACCTTCGGGGCACCAGCGAAGAAGGCGGTGACCGGGGTCGGCGCACCTTCATAGACGTCCGGCGTCCACATGTGGAACGGCACAGCGGAGATCTTGAAGGCGAGGCCCGCGAGAACGAAGACCAGACCGAAGACAAGGCCGAGCGAGCGCGTTTCGGCGCTGAGCGCCGCAGCAATCGCATCGAAGGTCGTGTGGCCGGTGAAGCCATAGACCAGCGACATGCCATAGAGCAGCATGCCCGAAGACAACGCACCGAGCACGAAATACTTCAGACCGGCTTCCGTCGACTTGACGCTGTCGCGGTTGATGGCAGCAACGACATAGAGCGCCAGAGACTGCAGCTCGAGCGACAGGTAAAGCGAGATCAGGTCATGCGCCGAGATCATCAGCAGGATGCCGAGGGTCGCCAGCAGCAGCAGCACGGGAAATTCGAAACGATCGAGCTGCTGCTCGCGCGCATGTCCCATGCTCAGGAACATGGCGACGATCGAGCCCACCAGGGCAACGACCTTCATGAAACGCGAGAAGCCGTCAGCGAGATAGGCGCCGCCATAGGCCAAGCCTTCGCCGGGCACGAAGATGATCCAGAGACCGGCCACCGCGAGAACCGCAATGGCAAGACCGGTGACCGTCGGTCCCGACCGTTCGCCTGCAAAGACGCCGATCATGAGCAGCACAAGCGCACCGACCGCGAGGATAAGCTCCGGGATGGAAAGATGCAGGCTTGCAAGAATTGTGTCAGCAGTCATGTCGAATAAGTCCCGTCATCAATTCATCGACAGCGCAACATTCTGCGCGGCGTGCAGGGCTGCGGTGTAGTTGTTTACGAGCAGATCAACCGAAGCGGCCGTCGCATCGAAGATCGGAGCCGGATAGACGCCGAAGAAGATCGTCAGCGCGATCAGCGGATAAAGGATGAGCTGTTCGCGGGGCGACAGATCCAGCAGCTTCTTGAGGTTTTCCTTTTCCAGCGCGCCGAAGATGACGCGGCGATAGAGCCAAAGCGCGTAAGCGGCTGAAAGAATGACGCCGGTGGCAGCGAACAATGCAACCCAGGTGTTGGCGCGGAAGACGCCGATCAGGGTCAGAAATTCGCCGATGAAGCCGGAGGTGCCGGGCAGACCGACATTGGCCATGGTAAAGACCATCATCGCGACGGCATATTTCGGCATGTTATTGACGAGGCCGCCATAGGCCGCGATCTCGCGGGTATGGGTGCGGTCATAAATCACGCCGACGCAAAGGAAGAGCGCGCCGGAGACGATGCCGTGCGACAGCATCTGGAAGATCGCGCCCTGAACGCCCTGCTGGTTGGCCGCGAAGATGCCCATGGTGACATAGCCCATATGCGCGACCGAAGAGTAGGCGATCAGCTTCTTCATGTCTTCCTGCATCATCGCCACCAGCGAGGTGTAGATGATGGCGATCACCGAGAGGGCATAGACGAGTGGCGCGAAATATTCCGACGCGTTCGGGAACATGCCGATCGAGA